>JAQGPA010000115.1 GCA_028293325.1 Pedosphaera sp.
TCCACACCGTGGCGGGCGCCGGGTCCGGGTTCTTGGTGGTGATCAGTTCCAACTCCAGGAGCGTGGGCGTGATCAGCCGCAACTGGTGATCCCCCACCGACGGCATCCGCAACGGATTGCTGTCATCCATCGGCAGATCAGCTGCCGCAATGGTGCGTGCGCCAAGGATGAAAGAGGCGATGGCTATGGATAAGAGGCGGGGTACGAATTTTGACATACGACGACAGGTTGAGTTGGGGTTATAAATGAGTCGTGCTGCGCAACGGCGATGATCGCCTGCTTGCTGGTTGTGTCCCGATACCTGCGTCCGGGGATGAGGAACCTGTTTTGACCCATGATGGATTGGGCTAGCACTGGAGGTGCCAACCGTATTCTCACCAATAAGAATGGGGGTTTTAGTCAGGTTTCGTCCTTTTAGGTCTCGTCCTTTTTCTGGACAGGTATCAGGCCGAGTGTCCAATCCCTCACAATCCGTGGGTTTGATTCCAGTGATGTATTTTGGCAGTTGGAGTCTGACTCCATGACTGCGCAAAACTGGAATTGAGGCGACTGCGCTCGGTGTTGTTTTCATGTTGTGAGAAAACGCTAAGCGCCTTGATGGAATGTCGAAACTACTGGATGGCTGATTCTCCTGTAGGCAGTTAATACGTTGGTTCTGTCATGGTCGCTCCTACAAAAAAATCGGGATTAGTACGGACGCGCTTTGTAAGCGCAGCCTGAACGGAAAAAACTTGTATCTCCTGTAATCCGATGACTACGGGATTGGGCGCTGGTAAAACTACGCTCCACTTCTGCTTCTTATTACTCCAAATTATCCAAGCGCAAAATGCGTTTTGGCTGATGTGGAGTTGTGGTTCAAGTTCATTGAAAAATCCGGGGATGATCCAATTCACATGCCGCAGCTTCAGGCGAAGAAATTTGCCCTGCGACCTGATGTGCGCTAAGCTGGGCTCCTGACCATCAAATCAGGCGAGGCAACTAAATTATAAAATTATGCAAATCGATCGATCCGCGGAAGCCGTTTGGAGAGGGGACTTGAAGTCAGGACAGGGCAGCACATCCACCCAAAGCAATGTTCTCAAAAACACGCCGTACTCTTTCAAAACCCGTTTTGGCGATGACCTGCAGGGGACCAACCCGGAGGAACTCATCGCGGCGGCCCACGCCTCCTGTTTCAGCATGGCCTTTTCCAAAATGCTATCGGATGCCGGGCATCCGCCGAGGGAAGTCCGCACGCAGGCGCGGTTGACAATGACCAAGACGGACGCTGGTTTCAAAATAGCCCGGATTCATCTGGAAACGGTGGGGCAAGTTGAGGGCATTGATGACGCGGCATTTCAGGAAACGGCGAAGAAGGCCAAGGAAGGCTGCCCGGTCTCGCAATTGCTCAAACCCGGACTCGAAGAGTTGACGATGAAAGCCACGCTCCAAAAGTAAAGTAATCGGCAGCGGGTTCGTGCTACTTGCGCACGCGGTAAACGAGGAATTGTTCGTCGCCTATTCGTCGCTGTGATTTGAGCGACAGCCGCGCGGCATCCGCCAGGGAATTGAATCCCGTGCCGTCGGCAAGCGTCGGGGCATGACGTCCACCGAAGATGACGGGAGCGAGCGTGAGGTGAAGCTCGTGGACCAGCCCGGCCTGGAACAGTGCCCCGTTGATTTCACCACCGCCTTCGCAGAGGAGGCGTTTGACGTTCCATTTTTGGCGCAGCCATCGCAGGGCAAAGGAAAAATCCAATTCCCGCTCGCCGCAAACCTTGACCTCGTCGGCGAGGGCGCGGAGTTGCCGCAATTGCGCCGGGCGGGCGCGACCGGTCGTCAGGATGATGATGGGGGAATGGCGATGCTGGAATATTTCCGCCTGCGGATTAAGCGTGCCGGCGCCGCTCACCACCACCCGCAGATTATATTCAGCGAGGCCATGACGCAGTCGCTCCCGCCGATACTTCGCCGGACCCGGGCCCAGGCTGACCGGGGAAAGATCCACCGTGCGCGCGCCAGACATCACGGCATCCGCGGTGGCGCGCAATTCCAACAGGTGCTCCTGGTCCCGTTTGCTGGTGAAGGGAATAAAGTGGCGGCTGGCAGGAGCCAGCTTGCCATCTGCCGTGGTGGCGGCATTCAAAAAGACGAAGGGCAGACTGGCGGCTGGCGCGGAGCGGCGGGCGCGGGTTGGTTGGGCACGGTTCATAAATCGATTCGCAAACACAACATGGCCTAAATCCCCGGCCAATGGCAGGCAAAAAATCCGGTTGACAATTCAAACGAATGTTTGAAATATGTGTTTGAAACGTGAGTATGCCGCCACAACCGCCCGAAGCGACCGCCCAGGATGCCACGCGCAAACATCTCCTGGAGACCGCGGGTGAGGTCTTTGCCGAGGTCGGCTTCCGGGCCGCCACGGTGCGCGAAATCTGCCTGCGGGCGGAGGCCAACATCGCCGCAGTAAACTATCATTTCGGCGACAAGGAACGGCTTTATACGGCCGTCCTGCAGGACACCTGCCGGGTGGCCCTGGAAACATACCCACCCAATCTTGGCCTCGCTGCCAAGGCCACTCCGGAACAGCGGTTGTCGGCGTTCGTGCGCTCTTTTTTGCTGCGTATCTTTTCGGAGGGGCCGGCGGCGCGCCACGGAAAACTGATGGCGCGCGAGATGATTGAGCCGACCGGTGCGCTTGATGATCTGGTGCGGGAAAACGTGCAGCCAATGGCGGCGATGCTGAAATCCATCGTCCGCTCCCTGGTCGGGCCCGGCGCCAGCGAGGAAACGTTGCGGCTGTGCGCCATGAGCGTGGTCAGCCAGGTTTTGTTTTATCACCATTGCCGGCCGGTGGTGCGCCGGCTTTATCCCGATTTGAAGTTTGGCTCGGTTGAACTGGAGCAATTGGCGGAGCACATCACCCAGTTCTCCCTGGCGGCGATCAAGCAACTGGGCAAAGCGCGGAAGAAACGAGGCGGGAAATAGAGTTGGGATTATTATGTATCGTCTTGCCTTAAAAATGCTGCTCGGTGACCGCGCCAAATACATCATGCTGGTGGGCGGACTGACCTTTGCCTCGCTATTGATGACACAGCAATGCGCGGTGTTCTTTGGTTTGCTTTCCTGGACGACGAGCCACATGCGCAACATGCGCGCCTCCATCTGGGTGGTGGACCCGAAAGTGGAACAGATCAACGAGATCAAGCCGATGCGCGACACCGATGTCAACCGCGTGCGCAGTGTCACGGGGGTTGAGTTTGCTGTCCCGCTTTACACGGGCGTCATCCAGGCCCGCATTGCCGACGGCAGTTTTAAACCGGTCGAAATGATTGGCCTTGATGCCACCACGCTCGTGGGCCGTCCGCCGCGAATTCTCTCCGGCCGGCTGGAGGATTTGCGCCGCCCCAACACTGTGATGATCGATGAATTGGCCGTGCAACGGCTGAGCCTCAGCAAGGATCACCCGTTGCGCATTGGCGATACCTTTGAAATTAATGACCGCGAGGCGCGGGTCATCGGCATTTGCCGGACCGACCGTCACTTCTTTGGCTATCCTTACGTTTACACCAGCTACGACCAGGCGCTGCAGTTTGCGCCCCGCACGCGGAAAATGTTGAGCATCGTCCTTGCTGAACCGGCACCCGGCTGGACGGCGACCCAGACCGCGCGGCAGATTGAAAAAGAGACGCAGCTTAAGGCGTACACCGAAGACGAGTTTGAGAAATCAACCATCCGTTGGTTCTTTCTCAACACTGGCATTCCAGCTTCCTTCGGCACCACCATCCTGCTTGGTTTTATCGTCGGCATGGCGGTCTCGGGCCAGACCTTTTACTCGTTCGTACTGGAAAATCTGAAGCACCTCGGCGCGCTCAAGGCCATGGGCGCCAGCAACGGCCTGCTCGCCCGCATGCTCCTGTTGCAGGCTTTTACCGTCGGCATGATTGGTTACGGTTTGGGCGTTGGCCTCACGGTTTTGTTCGGTTTGGCGGTATTGAAGAAAGGCCAACCGCCTTTCCTGATGCCGTATCAACTGCCGTTGTTTACCCTGGTGGTGATCCTGATTATCTGCGCCTTTGCCGCGCTCCTGGGCATCCGCAAAATCTATAAACTCGAACCAGCGGTGGTGTTCCGTGGCTGAGAATAATAACAACGGCAATAGTAATGGGCTGGCCGTCCATGTCCGCGAGGTGAGCAAGACATTCGGCGCGGGCGAGACGCGCATCCAGGCGCTCAAAGGAGTGGACTTCGACGCGCGCAAAGGGGAGATGCTCATGGTGGTCGGTCCGTCGGGCTGCGGCAAGACCACGCTGTTAAGCGTCATTGCGGGCACCCTGCAATTCGACGGCGGTGAAATCGATGTGTTCGGCACACCGCTCCATGGATTGAAACAGCGCGAGATCACGGAATTTCGCAAGCGGACTGTCGGCTTCATTTTTCAGCAGTTCAATTTGATCCCGACCATTTCGTTGCTGGAAAATGTCAGCGTGCCGCTGCTGATCAATGGCGTGCGCCGTTCAGTGGCCGAAAAGAAATCGCGCGATTTGTTGGAGCAATTGGGGTTGGGCGGCCGCGAAAACGACCTGCCGCTGCTGCTTTCCGGCGGCCAGCAACAGCGTGTGGCGATTGCCCGCGCGCTGGTGCATGATCCCAAGCTGGTGATTTGTGATGAACCGACGTCCGCCCTGGACAAGGACACTGGCGCCAAAATCATGGAATCCCTGCGCGCCGTGGCGCGGCATCCCGAGCGTTGTGTGATTGTGGTGACCCATGACAACCGTGTTTTTAAATATGCCGACCGCATGACCGAGATGGAGGATGGCCGGGTCCACAAGGTGCATGAGACGTACGGTCATTACCAACAAAACGAAGGAACTTAACCATGTTATTCAAACGAGTCAGTTTTTACTTGTCGATGACCGGCATCATTGGAGTGGTTTTGCTGGTGCATCAGTTGCGCCAGACGCCGCCGCGGCCCGTCCCGGTCCAGGAACCGGCGCGCTCGCCGTACACCAACTCGGTCGCCGCCACGGGCATTATTGAAGCCGCGCGGGAGAATGTAAAAATTGGCGCGCCCAAAGGCGGGTTGATCCAAAAGATTTTTGTCGAGGCCGGTTCCCGCGTGAAGATCGGCGAACCTCTCCTTGAGTTGGACAGCCGGGAAACCCGGGCACAGTTAGCCGCCATGCAGGCGCAATTGGAGGCGATGCAGGCATCCTTGCACAGCGAGAAGGTATTGGCCGCCGATGCCGCTGACCAATTCGAGCGGACGGAAAACCTGGCCCGGCAGAATGTGGCTTCCGTGGATGAACGGACGCGTAAACAATTCGCCCTGCAAAGCATGGAGGCGCGCGTGGCCAAAATCGAGGCGGACATCAAGGCGGCGACGGCACAGGTGGAGCTGGCGCAAACCAACCTGGAAGTGCTCGTCGTGCGGGCGCCGCGGGATGGCACCATTCTGCAGTTGAATGTCCGCGAAGGGGAATATGCCGGCCTCACGCCCACAGAGCCGCTGATGATTTTGGGTGACACGGACCGGCTGCAGATCCGGGCGGATGTGGATGAACAAAACGCGCCGTTGGTGGTGGCCAAACAACCGGCGGTGGCATTTTTAAAAGGCGACACGCGGAACCCAATTCCGCTACACTTCGTCCGGATCGAACCGTATGTGGTGCCGAAGCGATCACTGACGGGCGACAGTTCTGAACGGGTGGACACGCGGGTGTTGCAGATTATTTTTGAACTGGAGCGCCCGACTACGCCATTATATGTCGGGCAACAGATGGATGTCTTTATCCAACGACCGGATGGTGCGGTCCTGGCCCAGAGCCGATGAACGAACGCCGAATTTGCGAAACCAGAGACACAAAATTTTTATCCCATGACCTACAAGCCACTCATTCAATCCATTCTGGCCGCCACCTGGCTGGCGGCTGCCACGCTACCGGTGAGCGCCGAGAATGCCACGACAAACAACAACATCCCGCCCTGGATTTCCCGGCCACTGTCGCTGACGGAGGCAATCAATCTCTGCTTGAAACAAAACGGGACCATTCTTCGGGGCCAAAGTGATTTGGAGGCCCAGTATGGAGTGGTCATCCAGACCCGGGCCGTGGCGTTGCCAACCGTGCGGGTGGGGGGGAACTACCAGGACAGCAATGCGGTTGAAACACCACCTTTTCCCGCGCCCGTCCCGGAGCAAAACTGGGTGGCCAACGTGGAATTGTTGCAATCGATTTATGAAGGCGGACGGATCAACTCCGCACTGCGCAGCGCAAAATTGACCAAGCAACAAGCGGTGCTCCAGTATCAAACGGTGGTGGCGGACTCCGTGCTGCAAGTGCGCCTGGCGTATTATGACGTGCTGTCTGCCGCCGATCAAATCGTGGTCAACGAGGCGTCGGTAAAGTTGCTGACCCAGGAGCTGGAAGACCAGCAGCGCCGCTATGAGGCGGGCACCGTGCCCCGATTTAACGTGCTCCGCGCGGAGGTGGAACTGGCCAATGAACGCCCCAAATTGATCCAGGCGCGCAATTTCCATCGGATCGCGAAAAACAACCTGGTCAATTTGCTCGGTTACCACGTGCCTTCAGGAACCTATGAAGATATTCCGATCCAATTGACGGACCGGCTCGATGCGGAGCCTTATCAGGTGGAACTGCCGGTGGCGGTGGCCAAGGCTTTGGAGAACCGCTCCGAACTCGCCGCGCTACGGAAAGCCGAAGCCTTGCGCAAGGAGGGAGTCATTAATGCCAAGGCCGGGTATAAACCGAGCGTGCAACTATTCGCCGGTTATGGCGCGCGCAATTCATCGTTTACCACTGACCTGGCGCGGGACGTTAACGGATACACGGTCGGCGCACAGGTTTCTTGGTATATTTTTGACGGGTGGCTGACACAGGGCAGGGTGCGCCAGGCGAAAGCCCTCCACGAAGGGGCGAGAGTCGATGTGGATAACGAAATGCGCAACATTGAACTGGAAGTGCGGACCGCGTTTTCGAACTTCATTGAGGCCCGGGAAATTTTGGAATCGCAAAAGAAAGTCCAGGAAGAGGCGGAGGAGGCCCTGCGCCTGGCCATCGCCCGCGCCGGAGCTGGCACCGGCACGCAATTGGATGTGCTCACCGCCCAGACTTCATTGACCACCGCCCGCTCCACCCAGGTCCAGGCTTTGCATGATTACGATGCAACCCGTGCCCGTTTGGAACGCGCGATTGGCCTCAATACCTTCGGCCAGGCGGGCAAATCACTATCGAGCCAGAACTGAGCGGGACGCCGGTTTTTGCTCGCATCGGTTGCGGATTTCCACACCATGCTGTCAACACAACGCATGGAAACCGCCCCTCTTAATGCCACGCCTGCCGCCAGCGCGGAAGTGACCCGCCTGCGCGACCTCTCACCCCAGCAATGGAAATCCGGCATCGCGGCGTGGCTCGGCTGGACTTTTGACGGCCTGGAACTGCACCTCTACACCCTGGTGGCGGTGCCGTTTGTCGCGGAATTATTGCGCACCACGGATACAACCGATCCGCGCGTGGGGCATTACGGCTCCATTATTCAAGCGGCGTTCCTCATCGGCTGGGCATTGGGCGGCGGATTTTTCGGACGCATTGGTGATCGACTGGGTCGCAGTCGCGCGCTTTGCCTGACCGTCCTGACGTACGCCATTTTTACCGGCATGGCCGTATTCGCCCGGGAGTGGTGGCACTTGCTCATCTTTCGTTTTCTGGGCGCACTCGGCATTGGTGGCGAGTGGGCGGTGGGCGCGGCGTTGCTGTCGGAAACGTGGCCGAAGAAATGGCGGCCCTGGATTGCCGGGGTTTTGCAAACGGGCGTCAATATTGGAATCCTCGTCGCCTGCCTCGCGAATACATTGCTGGCGGGTCAACCGCCGCGCTATCTGTTTTTGGTCGGCGTGCTGCCGGCCTTGCTGGTCTTGTGGATTCGTTCCGCCGTGCCGGAGCCGGCCGAGTGGCACGCGGCCAAGCTGCAGGCGCAAGCGCACGAACCGGGCATTCTGGATTTGTTTCGTGGCGACGCGCTACGAACGACGCTGTTGACGATGACCGTCTGCGCGATTTCGCTTTCCGGCCACTGGGCCTTCATGTTCTGGCATCAGCAACATTTGCGGAAGTTGCCCGAAGTCCTGCTGCTGAGCAGCGAACAGCAAAATCTGCTGGTGAGCAAGGCGCTCTACCTGGTGATTATTTCCTCCAGTGTCGGCAACTTTTTTGCCGCGTGGCTGTCGCGCCTCATCGGGTATCGGCAGACGATTGCCTGGATGTGTTTCGGATACTTTCTGGCCATGATGGGAGCGTATTGGATTCCCCGGGATCACCTGGGACTGATGCCTTGGTTGCCGTGCGTGGGATTTTTCCAGGGGCTGTTTGGTTTATTCACGATGTATCTGCCGCCGTTGTTTCCCACGCTGCTGCGCACAACCGGGGCGGGATTTTGTTACAACATCGGACGGATTGGGGCGGCGTTTGGCACCGTGTTCTTCGGCTTATTCTCGAAAGTGGGAGACCATCGGCTGGCGTTGCTTTATGCGGGATTCCTTTTTCTCCCGGCGGGCATCATTGCCTTCGTTTTACCCAAAGCGCGGGATTGACGCCGGGCGAGATCAGGCTATGCGCCGGGCCAAATGGAGGAAGCAGCTTCTGCCGGAATTTTACGGAACGAGGAGCAGCCGTCTTGGTTACTCACGCATTGTCCATCACTTTAGGTCGAGCAACAGCAAATCCGCAAACGTGCGGCAAACTAAAGTTTCTTCCTAAACTTCAAGGAGTTGTTTTCCGCTGTTTCAAGTTCCTTCCGGAATTTTCTGGTATGGATTGTGGCTTTGCAAAAGGGACAACTCACAATGTCCTTCTTAAACCAACCGAGCGGCTTATTGATCTCCTTCTGGCAGCTCGGGCAGGCAATCTCGAAAGGCTCATTACTAAAAAAGTTATCCATGGTGGTGACTGTCGCAGGTCTAAACCCGTTGTGCAACCTCGGCGTGCCGTCGCCATTTGGGGGCAATGTCCTAAACCGCAAGGACCAGTCATTCGGCCTTAGCGCGTTGATCTCGAATCTCCCGATTCCACTCGACACGCTGCTCCTCCGAAGCCAACGTAACACCCGCTCGCAACATGCACCCTGGCTCCTCGAACAATTGGACATTGCGCCTCGCCGTCGGGGCCGACATCCCCGCGCTGGAAGCACTTATTCCGCTCTCTGTCCGCTCCCTGCAAGCATATTCGTCCGCCGAGTCGGTCAAGCGCTCCATCGGTTGCTTGCCGTTGTCCGCCACCAGAAGGGTGGGGCTATCATCCTTCATCATGCCTTCAACTCGTTGAAGGCAGCGTGAAGTAAAAAGTGGCGCCGCGGCCGATCTCGCCTTCAGCCCAGATCTGGCCACCGTGCCGGTGAATGACCCGCTGGACGGTGGCCAGGCCAACGCCCGTGCCGGGGAACTCGGCAGTGCTGTGGAGCCGCTGAAACGCGCCAAAAAGTTTGTTGGCGTAAGCCATGTCAAACCCGGCGCCGTTGTCGCGTACGAAATAAGCCGCAGCGCCGTTGTGTCTCGTCCTGCCGAATTCGATCCTGGCGGCGCGTTTGTGGCTGGTGAATTTCCAGGCATTGCCGAGCAGGTTCTCCAGCACGATCCGCATCAGACGCGCGTCGGCCTCCGCGATCAGATCTGGTTCCACGATAAACTCCACGTATCGTTCTGGATTCGCCTTCCTGAGTTCGTCCGCCACGCTGCGGGCCAGCGCGCTTAAGTCCACGGGCGCGCGGCGCACTTCGCTGCGCGTGATGCGCGATAGTTGCAACAGATCATCAATCAGTTCACCCATCCGCTGGCTGGCCGCAACGACGGCCAGCAGGCTCTCCTTGCCCTCGGTTCCGAGCTTGTCGGCGCAATCTTCCAGCAGGATGTGGCTGAAACCGCTGATAATGCGCAACGGGGCGCGCAAATCGTGTGAAACGGAGTAACTGAACGTTTCCAGTTCTTTGTTGGCTTCCACAAGGGCCTGTGCGCGGGCCTGGAGCTCCTCGTTCAGATGCTGGATTTGTATCTCGGCGCGTTGGCGCTCGGTGATATCCAGCACACTCATCAGCACATCGCCCGAGCCCGATCCCCGGGGCGGGAAGGACACGGCCAGCAGCCCGTGCATGGTATCTCCCTTGAACGTGTTCAGGTTCATCTCCGTGTGGTAAACGGTCTGCCCTTGCGCCAGGGCGGTTAGTTCTCCAACAAAGCCAAGTAACATATCTGGTGTGGCGAAGACCGGTTCGCGCGATGCCAGCATCTCGGCTTTGTCCCTGGCGGCGAACGTGCCGAGGGTCCACTGGTTGACGTCCCGGACCTTCACAGCTTTGAGTGCGCGGGCGACAAATTCGGGATGCTCGCGGAAATAGGTGGGGAGGTCGGTCACGCCCTGGGATTGGAGAGCGTCAATGGATTCAATGACTTCGCTCCAATCTTCCTGCCAGATGGATACCGGTGCCGTGTCATAGATGGTCCGGAAACGCTTTTCGCTCTCGGCCAATTCTTGCGTGCGTTCTTTAACCCGCAGTTCCAGGCCGGCGTTGAGCGCCCGGATTTCTTCCTCGGCCCGCTTGCGCTCGGTGATGTCCTGACACACGATCAGGACGTTAAGCGCGCCGCCCAAATCTGTTATTGATTGCGCTAATTCATCCACCCATGCCACGGCCCCGTCTTTGCGGATTTTGCGCAATTGCCAGTGTTGCACTTGATTGGGGTTGCGTAAACAAACCTGTATCTGCCCGGCCAAGGCACCGCGATCATCGGGATGAAACACCTTCAGCACGGATTCACCTTCGAGTTCCCCCATGGAGTAGCCCAATTGGTCGAGACAAGCCTGATTGACAGAGAGAACCTTTCCTTCCGCATCGAGGGTAAAAATCATGGATGGGTTTTCGCGATACAAAGCCCGATAACGCGCTTCACTGTTACGCAACCTTTCTTCCGCCTGCTTGCGCTCGGTGATGTCGTGGAAGTATCCGTACCAGACAATGCTGCCATCCGGTTCGGGCTGGGGGGTGGCGCGGCAGTCCACCCAAATCTCGCCCTTGGCCGGGTGCCGCACCCTCCATTCGCAGTGGAAGGGCTCCATGGTTCGCGAGGATTCCTCGATGGCGGCGCGAAGGCGCGGGAGATCTTGGGGATGGTTTAATGCCCACGCCCGGGAAAAATCTTCCATCAGTTCTTCAGGCTTCAATCCAAAAATATCCTTAATGGCCGGCGTGGAGTACGGCATGCTCATCCTGCCGTCAGGCGCCAGCCGGAACTCATAAATCGCCACCGGCGCGACATTGGCAATCCTGGTCAGCCGGCTCTGCAATTCGGCGCGCTCCCGCAGCATTTCTTCGTGCTGTTTGCGCTCGGTGATGTCGCGTCCGATGCCAAGCACGCTTACGACCTTTCCGCTCTCATCCCGTTCGGGAATGTGGCGCATTTCAAAAATGCGTTCACCCCTGGGAGTTTGCCTGTTGGTTTCGAGCGTGTTGGGAACACCCTGATTAAGTGCTTGTTTGATGCTATCTCGAAGCGTTTCGACCTGGCCGGGATCTCTTACTGGCAATGAGGGATCGCTAAGTGTCTTACCCACGAAGTGTTCCAACGGCATGCCAAATGTCTTTGTTACCGAGGGATTAACGTAAAGAAAGCGGCATTCTGCGTCGAAACGGGCGATGAAATCAGGAAAGTTCTCGACCACCGTGCGCAGTTTCCCTTCGGCCTCTTTGAGCGCCGTTATGTCTCTCCCAATCGTCAAGGCGCTGACGACTTGTCCGCTTCGATCCCACTCGGGAACGAAACGGACATGCTGGCAGACGGAATATCCCGTCCGCAGATTTCCCAAGATTATTTCCGCTTCAACGGGGAAACCGGTTTCCATGACTTCCCCGACTTTTTCCTGGAAGCTGAGGGTTCCCCTTGATTCAGGCAAAATGTCGGAGAACTTTTTGCCAAAAAGCGTTTGTTCAGGAATGCCGAGTAACTTCTCCAACGCCGGATTGGCATAGACCAGACGGCAGTCCCGATCAAAACGGCCGATGACGTCGGGCGAATTTTCCGCCAAGGCGCGGAACTCCTGCTCTCGCTTGCGTAACGCCTCCTCCACCGGCTTGCGCTCGGCAATTTCGCGTTGTAACGACTCATTGGTGGCCCGCAGTTCCGCTGTGCGCCCTTCCACCTTCGCTTCCAATTCAACGTTGAACCTGCGGATTCGTCCCAGAAAGAGGGTGACCGGAATCAAGAGAACCGAGACGGCAATAAGGTAGGCAATCAAGACACCCCGCGCCCTGATGAGACCTGAAAGGTGCTGTCGATAATAGGCTGTCTCCTCGCGAGCTAGTACCTCCGAAATCGCGTCTATTTTCGGGCCGCTCTCCCGGGCTTGGCGCCGGGCATCGGCCAGGAGTCCGGCATCCAAAGGTTCACCATGTTGGATCAACTTCTGAATTTTATCTTTGAGAGGGAACCACGTCGCCTGCAGCCCCTGGGCGGCTGCCATGCCCGCTTTTGTAGCGGCCGGGTGCATCTCCGTAACGTGGCCCGTGATGGCCGTTACTTCACCGCCAGACACAAAAGATTGAAAAAGTGCCGTTGCCCGGTCTGAAGCCCCGGAGAGCTCCTGCAGGGCGTCGGCGGCAGGTAATCCATCCCGGCGCGCAATCTCCAAGGCGGACAACTGGTCAGCAATGCGGGTCTCGAGAATGCGGATCCGCGCAGTCGAATATACTAGTTCGCCAAGATGCTCATCCGCCTTGTCGATCCGGGTGTTATAATGAAAAATGCCATAAAGTGAGCCGACAAAGCTTGCCAACAGAAGCATCCAACCCAGCAATTTCAGAGCCTTGAGGATTGGCGAATTGGCCGCCGGCTTTTTCCCAGCAGTATGATTGGAATTATGAGTGCTCATTCTAACCGCGGATGCGGGTATCATCCCCGCAAACATTCTAATACCACCCTTAAGCCCCACCCTTTTAGTAATATGGCACCTTATTTAGTTTAGTGTTGGGAAGACCCTGCCAAACCACCAGCTTGTCCTTCGTTGATGTATAATAACTGCAAATTGAAACAGTCTTGATTCGCAGGGCGGATTCAATTCTCAAACGGAAGTGATCCAAATCAAAACCCTCGCAGTCGCATTGGGAATAATCGGAGTTATCCTGCTCCACTTGAATCTTGCCAGCGTGGCGGGAGAATCCAAAACACTCCCTGGCCGCCGGGGCGAAGACCCGCGCCAGTGCCTCGTTTAAGTCGGCACCTACACCGGGGCGAAGAGCAAAGGGATTTATGCCTGTCGGTTTTGCTGTCGATGGCTGCGTGCCATTTTCACGGGAGAACCAAGGCGACGGCGCCTTGGAATTGGGGCGAACACCCCATTTCCACCCGACAGGGGAAGCGATTAATCTGCGCAACATTGTCCCAGCACCTTCCTTTGTATCAGGAACCGAGAGGTGAATTCTTTTGCACCGTATGAAAATATTTCTGCAAGACAAACGGACACAGCAGTACTTCATGAGCGGTGGCAAATGGGCTCAATCCTCCAACGAGGCGCTGGATTTTCCCAATTCGGACAAGGCCATTGAGTATGCGTTGCGCCATGAATTGTCCGAGGTCCATGTGGTGCTGAAGTTTCCCGATCACCCGTATCATATCTGCCTGCCGTTGCAACAGCAACCCGTCTAGTCTTCACCTTCCGCCGGAGCCATTCTTTTTTATGGGTCGAGGGCCCCATGGAAAAGATTGGCCGGTGTGCTAAGTTGGAGTTGCCTGGTTGTTTCTTATTCACTAATCATGGGTTAAAGGGACGATTTTGGCGGGGCGACTCCTTTCGGGGAGCCGCTCTTTTTATTTACTGAATTCATTGCTCGTTTCGCCCCATCTGCAAAGCAGCTTATCACCCCATTGCCGCGTCAATTCCGGCTCGTAGGTTAGCATAGTGTCTCGCTGCGACGGGCTTTTCTGCTGTGTCGATGATCAGGGGGACCAGAACGCAACAATAAAGGAATAAAATGAAACGCACACTGTTAAGAACCATCGCCCTTTGCATGACTGGCTCTCTGCTCACGGGCTCGTTAATGGCCAGACAAGCTTACCCGAGTAGTCCGGGCAGTGCCAGTGATCCGGGCTCCTCCAGTTCCAGTTCCAGTTCAGCACAACCACCCTCGTCCTCGTCGTCTTCGTCCGGCATGCTGTCGCCCACCGGCGCAGCTTCGTCCCAAAAGCCGGAACGATTGAGCCAGGTAATGGGCGCGACGGTCAAGAGCTCCTCGGGGGAAACGCTGGGCCAGATTAATGACTTCGTGGTGAACCCGGCTTCGGGGCGGATTCAATTCGCCATTATCTCGCTGAGCGATCAGAGCGGGAAGATGACCGCAGTGCCCTGGTCGTTGGTAAAGCCCGGTTCCGATCCCAGCACCTTCACGCTCAATGCGGATAAACAGAAGCTGTCCAGCGCGCAGACATTTGATGCGACCAGCTGGCCGGACTTCAGCCAGCAGGATTGGAGTCAGAAGATTTATTCCTACTACGGCGTCCAACCGCCCAGCCGGATGGGCGGGCACATTCCGACGGGTGGCAGTGAAAGTGGCGAGGGTTCCAGCGGGATACAACCAGGCGGCAGCCCCGGCAGCAGTGGCAGCGGGAGCAGCAGCGGTGCCGGCAGCAGCACTCCTGGCAGTCCCAGCAGTCCTGGCAGTCCCGGGAGCAGCAGTCCTGGCAGCCCTGACCAGAGCGCCCCGAAATAATCAACTTAAGCGATCTCTGCTGCGAGTCTGAACCGATGAAGGTCGGTTCAGTGTAGGGATGCCCTGGAGGAAGCGACCCTTTCTCCGGGGTTTTGTTTTGCCCTGATCAGAGCGGGCTTCCGGCCGTCAGCGTGAGATGCGGACGGTGCGTTTGATGCTGTCCTTTAGCTTGCCGGCCAACGTGCTGAAAAATCCTTTTTTCTTGCCGCGCATCATTTCGCTCCAGGCGGTAAGTTTGCAAGGGTTGCTGCAGGCAGGGCAGAGTTTCAACTGGACGCCGCCCACCCGCCGAAGCTTGCGGATGCATTCGTCACAGTAAACGCTCTGACAATGAGTGCATTCCCAGATGGCATGCCGCACCGGATGTTTGAGGCAGCTGGGATAGCCGTCGGCCAGCGGGGTGGGCGCCGCTGATTTTGCCGCCTGTTGTGGTTTCGGCATTTCCGGGAGGGCGATGCGGATGGGCGGAGCATCCAGGATCATTTCCACCGGGCCGATGCGCAAGGTCTGGCCGGAGTAGAGGGCCGATTCATGCACCTGATCGCCATCGATAAAAGTGCCGTTCGTCGATTCCAGATCGCGCACGAAGACAAATTCATTGTCCACGAGAACATCGCAATGCCGGTCGGAAATATCCGGATCCACGAGCAGGTGGTCGTTCTCGGGGCTGCGGCCGAACCGATTGACGCCCGGTCGGAGTTCAATGACTTGAACCGGCTGTCCCGTGGAATTTGATTTGATGATCAGTTTTGCCATAAGCGGAACTCCTTGTTACCAGTTCCTATGCTTGAGAGGCTAACCAGCCGGAGTGAGTCTGTCCATAAAAATTGCATCATGTAGTCAGGAGAAGACTTGGGCACGAGCGGATTAAGTTCAGTCTTCATCGAGACATTTTCTGACAGCAATGGCCAATTTTTGCGGCTGATAGGGCTTTTGCAGGAAGTTGAGGCCTTCCTGCAGGATGAAATCCTTGCCGACGATATCGGAACTGTAGCCACTGGTATAAATCGCCTTGAGGCCGGGTTTTTCCTTTTGAATGGCTTCCGCCAGGTCGCGGCCGGTCATGCCATCCGGCATCACTATGTCGGTGAGCAGCAGGCTGATTTTGTCCCGGTGTTCCCGCCAGACCTCGAGGGCCGTGGCGCCGGTGGTGGCCTCCAACACCTGATAGCCGTAAGCTTTCAGGATACGACAGACCAGTTCACGGACCGGCGGTTCATCCTCGACGACCAGTATGGTTTCCGTGCCGCCGGACACTGCCTGCCGGGGAGCAGGGGTTTCCGCTTTCGCTTCCTCCACGGGTTCAACACTGGAAGGCAGGAAGACATGAAAGGTGGTGCCCATGTTTAACTCGCTTTCCACTTCCACCCAGCCGTGATGCTGTTTGACAATGCCGTAAACCGTGGCCAGACCAAGCCCCGTCCCTTTGCCGACTTCCTTGGTGGTAAAAAACGGTTCGAAAACGTGCGCCAGGTTTTCCGGTTCGATGCCGCAGCCCGTGTCGATCACGCTCAGCCGGACGAAACTCCCGGGACGACCTCCGGGATGTTGCGCCAGATTGTCGGTATCGATGTTCATGACGCTGATGCGGATGGTGAGACGTCCTCCCAAGGGCATGGCGTCGCGGGAATTGACCGAGAGATTGAGCAGGACCTGCTCCATCATGCCGACATCCGCGTGGACCAGGGGGAGGTTCGGCGAGTAATTAAACTGGAGCGCAATGTCCTCGCCCAGGATGCGGCCCAACATGCGGGTGGTGTTGCTGACCACCACGTTCAAGTCGAGTTGTTTGGGCTGCATCATCTGCCGGCGGCTGAAGGTAAGCAACTGACGCGTCAAACCGGCAGCCCGCTCCGCCGCATGCATAATTTGTTCTGCCGAGATTGTCGAATGCGCTGAAAGTTCACCCGAGCTGCGCATTAGCGAGGCATGGCCCTGGATCACGGTCAAAATATTGTTGAAGTCGTGGGCCACGCCGCCCGCCAGTTGCCCGATGGCGTCCATTTTTTGCGACTGGCGCAATTGCTCTTCCAGATGTTTCTGCTCCGTAACGTCGCGGAACAATCCCAGCAGCAGCGGTTTTTGGCCGCGCAGTTCCACGAAGGAGTTGGCGCCCTCCAGGTCCAAAATCTTTTTGGAGCGAAAAGTCATCCTCTGATGAATCCGTCGTTCGGTCGTTCGGTCGCGGAAATGTTGGCGGTAATGCGCGAGTCTCTTTTCCAGATTATCGGTCTCGGCATAGGTGACCGTGAACGGTTTGCCCTCCAACTCATCGCGCGCCATGTCCACCAGCTTGCAAAACGCTTCGTTGACGGCGACGATGATTCCGTTTTCATCGGTCAGCCGCATGCCATCCACCGAGTTTTCCCAGACGGAATGAAACCGGATTTCCGAACCTTTTAACGCCTCTTCCGCCTTCCGGCGGTCTGAGGTGTCGCGCACGTGCAATAAAATTGCCGGCTTGCCCGCGTAGTTGATGTGACTGGTCCGCACATCCACCGGCAGTTCACGGCCGTCCTTTGCCCAACTGAACCCTTCGACATGTGCCATGTCACCTTTAACCAATTTTTGGAAATCCTGCCGGGCCTGTTCCTGTTTGTCCGGCGGCACCAGCTCCCAGGCGGTGCGACCGATAAGCTCTGTGTGGGCTGTGCCATGCAAACGGCCGGCGGCTGGATTTGCGTCCAGAACCCGCCCATCCAGGTCTTCCACAAAAATGGCGTCCGGGGAGTCTTCAAACAGATGCCGGAATCGTTTTTCGCTTTCCCGCAAGGCTTGCTCGGCGTGGCGGCGCTCGGTGATGTCCCGCGAGTTGACGACCACGCCGGCGATTTCAGGGTCGTGCAAAAAGCTTTGGGCAATGGCTTCCAACTCGCGCCAGGAACCATCGCGGTGGCGGAAGCGGAACTCCAGCGTCACGGTCGATACCGGTTGCGCAATCACACGTTGCAAAGCCGCCTGCGCCCGCTTGACGTCGTCCGGGTGGATCCGGGCAAAGACGTTCTGGCCACTTAACTCTTCCGGTTGGTAGCCCAGGACGCGGGTGACCGAGAGGCTGTTGTAAGTGAACAGGGCGTCACAATTCAGGATGGTAACAATATCCAAGGCGTTTTCCGAAAGCGCCCGGAAATACTTTTCCCGGCGGGTCAAGGTAGTTTCGGCCTCGAGGCGGCTGCGGCGTTCCTCCGCTTCGCGCAATGCGCGCCGCACGGCCGGAACCAGCCGTTCCGGCCAATGCTTCAAGACATAATCCGAGGCGCCGGCTTTGAGGCTTTCAATGGCCGCCTCTTCGCCAATGGTCCCGGAAACCAGCAGAATGGGGGTTTCCGGCGATTTTGACCGGGCCAGGGTCAAGGCCTTAATGCCATCGTAGGTGGGCAGAAAATAATCCGCGATGATGAGGTCAAACTTGCCTTTTTCGAGCGCCTTGGCAAAAGCCTCCTCGGTTTCCACCGTCATGACTTCGGGACTGAACCCCTCAGCCGCGAGCTTGGAACGCACCAGCGCGGAGTAATTGGCATTATCTTCCAGATGCAGCACGCGGAGCGGCGGATTCATGCCGGAGTTTAGGCCGGTGCGAAGTCTGTTTCAAGACTTCTGGAGACTACAAACCGATAAAACCGCCTTGGCCGGTTCAGTAGCGAAGAAAAACGGCGCATATCGATTGGGGTGCTTGCCCCGTTGAAATCGCTCCAGCCGGCAACTTAGGCTTAGAGGAGGCAATATAACCATTAAAGAAAAGGATCAAAAAATGAGACCATTTAAAGAAGGCATGAGCAAAACACTGGTGGTGCTGGCCGCCGTTGCGCTCACCGCAGGTTGTTCCAGCACCGGTAAGTATTCAAAAAACAATCCGCCGGCGCCAATCGTAACCACAGATATGTCCACCCAAAATGCCGCCATGGGCGGCACGGGGAGTAGTTTTGAGGGGTCGCAATACGGCGGCGCCCAATCCCAAGGCCAGACTAATCTGGTGATTCCGCTTCAGGAAGAGAAGCTGACCGTTGGCACGCGCCAGGTGAACGAGGGCGGGGTTCGGCTGCGTAAGATTGTGCGGACGGAGAATGTCAGCCAGCCGGTGCAAATTCGACGCGAATCCATCACGGTGGATCGTCAGCCGGCCAGTGCGCAGGGTGGCGCGGCCCAGATGAGTTCAAACCCGTCCAGTGACCAAGCCGGCCAGGCGGCGGGGAGTGCCCAGGGCGCCGCGGGGCTGAATACTCCCTTCCAGGAAGGGGAGTTGGTCATCAACCTGACCCGGGAAGAGCCGATGGTCCAAACGCAAGTGGTTCCGTCCGGCAGTGTGGTGGTTCAGAAACGGGTGACGACGGAACCGGTCAATGTCCAGCACCAGGTGCGGCGGGAAGAAATTCAAGCTTCGCCCATCGGCAATTCGCGGGACGTGAGCATTTCGAGTAATCTGCGGTCTTCAGCCCCGAATCCTGCCGACAATAATCCCGGTGCGGCGGCGGAAAGCGCAGCGGGAGCCGGTCCGGCCGTTTCCGGTCAGTCCGGCGGTGGGGGCAGCAGCGCGGCGCCGATTACTGACTTGAGTCAACTGACGTCATCGTCGAATCCGGCCCAGATGGCGGGACGACAGGTCCAGGTATCCGGTGCGAAGGTGACGCAGGTGGCGGGTAGCCAGCTCCTGGTGGTTGATGCGGGCAACGGAACAACCATTTTTGTCCGCAGCAGCCAGCCCATCAGCAATATTAGTGAAGGCCAAAACATCAATCTGAGTGGTTCAGTCAAACCGGTGCCGCAGACAATGAGCGATCTGGGTCTGGATCCGGCGAGCGCTCAGAAATTGCAGGGCCAGCAAATCTATCTGGATGCAGACCAGGTAACTCCGGCCAGCCGGTAACTCGCCTGAAAGAGAGAGGCGGGTTCAAAGGGGCTGGCAGCCTGGGGATAAAACGGGGGATGTGGCTGCTAATGGGCCACGTCCCCTTCATGCTGTACGTTGCGGGGATTGATGGTATTGCCTTGCTCGCCGTTCTGACCGTGAAGGATGCCTAGTTCATCCGGTTGGTCCACGGCGACTGTCGGACGGTGGTTTTTCTCCGTATGTTTACGCCCGGTTGGCCGCGAGTGCGGTCCGCGCTTTGGCCCGGTCTTGGGAGATGATCGCTGTTCAAGTGACATAAAAATCCTTCGGTTGATTGCCTCAATCAGCCCGGACAATCTAACCAATAAATATCTGATGGGTATCGGCGCAAGGCAATGGCGGCGGCGAAATTTCAGAAAGCAACGGCATTTTAGGTAAACACCCTATTCCTTTCGACGCGCTAAGAGTTAAGATTGCTGTTACCTTTAGCCGGAACGGTGGATGGTTTGGGGACTGCCGTGCAATGATGCCGGGAAGGATTTTTCAGAGATAATTAATTCAAATGCATAACGAGCCATTTACAGTGCTGGTGGTCGAGGACAACGCGGAAGAAGTCATTTTACTGCAACGAGCCTTTAAAAGAATTGCGGACGATATGTCGGTGCAGTTCGTGGTCAATGGCGAGGAGGCGATTGATTACTTAAGCGGCGTGGAACGGTTCAGTGACCGGGTCAGTTTCCCCGAGCCGGATCTGGTGCTCATGGATTTGAAGATGCCGCGCCGGGGCGGCTTCGAAGTTCTGGAATGGTTTCGGAACCTGCAGGAGGGCGCACTGATCCCGGTGATTGTGCTGACCTCCTCGAACCGCGAGGCGGACATTCAACGGGCCTACGGCTTGGGAGCCAACAGCTATTTCATGAAGCCAACCGGCTTCGACGAATTGCAGAACATGATTAAAATCGTTTACGACTATTGGAAGCTGGCCAAAAAGCCGAGACCATTGGTCACGCGGCGATAGTCTGGTAATTCATGGAGCGAAGCCGGGCCGGGGTGGGGAGGCTGAAATTTATTTTCGGGGTTTCATCCCCATTCAATCCATACTCCAACATGGTATGGATTACACATGAACAAAACTTACGTGATCTATTGGAAGTCAAAGGTCAACGGAAGGACGGGAACCGGAACCACATTTTTCGAGCGAGCGGAAGCCGAAAGGCTCGCCGAGGAACTTAACCGGGACTACCCGGAGATCGACCACGAAGCGAGGGAAATGTCGCTGGCAGAGCAGGCGCAAGAAGCATTGCCGGTTCTGCATGGCGAGCAGGTTTTTCCTTGAAGTGATGTCGGCTCCCGCCCCATGCCCGCTTTGTGATAAATTCAGTTAAAGTACGTTAGCTCGGCCTGACCGCCGCCATTTGATGCATCGCACCAGGGAAAGGTGAATTATGCGAGACTGGGTGGCTGGTTTTCATGGCTGGATTGGCTCGGGATTGGAGCCGAAGGATTTTACTCTTTTCCAGATTGCCTTGCGCGGCGTCATCGTGTTCATCGTCACGTTAATCATGGTGCGCCTGGCCGATCGGCGTGTCTTCGCCAAGAAGGCGGCCTTTGATATTGTGCTCGGGTTCATCCTCGCCTCCATGCTCGCCCGCGCCGTCAATGGCTCCTCGGCTTTTTTCCCCACGCTGGGCGGCGGTTTTGTGCTGATTGGACTGCATCGCCTGCTCGGGGCGATCGCGTTCCGTTATCACTGGTTCAGCATCCTGGTCAAGGGAACCGAGGATGTGCTGATCGAGCAGGGAAAAATGAAAGCCGAGGTCATGCGCAAAACGCACATTACCGAGGACGATTTGCGCGAGGATCTCCGACTACGCGGGAAAATTGAAGATCCCGGCGAAGTTGAAAAAGCCCGCCTGGAGCGCAGCGGCAAGATTAGCGTCATCCCGCGAAAATAATAATGAACGCTATTCTGACTGGCGGCGGACGACAGAAGCTATAGGATATAGCTGATTTGACAGCAACACCGACACCGGAACATAAACGGCGCGTCCGCTACCGCGGAACGCATCCGCGCCGTTTTGCGGAAAAATACAAGGAACACAACCCCGCGCAATATGCGGTGGATGTGCAAAAAGTCATCGAGAGCGGGAAAACCCCGGCGGGGATGCACCGGCCCATTTGCGTGAAGGAGATTCTGGAAATCCTCGCGCCGCAACCCGGCGAAACCGCGGTCGATGTCACACTTGGTTACGGCGGTCATGCTTTGGAAATTGTCCGGGCCGTGCTGCCCGGCGGGCGGCTTTACGGGCTGGATGTGGACCCCATTGAATTGCCCAAGACCGAGGCCCGCTTGCACGCCGCCGGCATCCCTCCGGAAGCTTTAATGGTACGGCGCACGAACTTTGCCGGTCTCCCGCAACTGCTCGCCAGTGAGGGGGTTGCTGGCGCGGACATCATTCTCGCCGACCTCGGCCTTTCCTCCATGCAGATCGACAATCCCGAACGCGGCTTTTCCTTCAAGATTGCCGGGCCACTGGATTTGCGCATGAACCCGCAACGGGGCCGGTCCGCCGCCGCTTTGCTGGCCACGCTTGATGAGGCAAAATTAATTCAGCTCCTGGAAGAAAATGCCGATGAGCCGCACGCGCGCAACATTGCCAAGGCCATCAGCCACGCGCAGTCGCACAAGCCGATCACTACGACAACCGCGCTGGCCGGGGCCGTTCGTAGCGCGTTTTCCTCGAGCTACGGCCCGCGCGCCAAAGAGGCGATTGATACCAGCGTTCGCCGTACCTTTCAGGCCTTGCGCATGGCGGTGAATGATGAAATGGGCGCGCTCGATGCGTTCCTGCGCAATCTGCCGGCCTGTCTCAAGCCCGGCGGGCGGGTGGCCATATTGACGTTTCATTCGGGGGAGGATCGGCGCGTGAAGAAGGCGTTTCAGACCGGCGAGCAGGCGGGTGTGTATGCCCGGATTGCGCGGGAAGTGATTCGTCCCGGTCCTGAAGAAACCCGCTCCAACCCGCGTTCCGCTGCCGCCAAGTTACGCTGGGCGATCCGGGCTTGAGGCGGCTTATCGCGAATAGCTCGAATAACGCTGCCAGGCGGTCAGCTTTTGGTCAGGCCCAAAGGTAAGGCGAAGATGTTGATTGGGTGTGGGCGGGAGCGTATTGGGAAATGGGGTGTACCAAAAAGCGGGCGGAGGGGTGCCGGCCGGCTGACTCAATCCCCTGGTTCCCGGCGTGGCGCGGCGGGTGATCCAATCGGCGACGCGCGTGCCGTCCTTTAACTCCGTGGAATCATTCGGCGGACCCAAATCAAGGAGCGCGAGGTCATAAGTGTAATTACCCATCCGCTTGTCCCAATTCACCAAGGGAGAGGTGGCGCAACCCGCCAACAACAGGAGGACAACCACCCAGCCAAATATACGGTTCATAATTGAAGCGCTTGCGTGTTTCAGCATAGCACGAATGGGCAGCATTTTAAACCGGCGTTTTGGTTTGGCTGTGTCAGCCGGTGCAGGTTTGAATAAGTGGAAGACCCCAAAGGATTTGTCAGCACCATAATAATAAATTGCATCCACCTGTTGCGGTTATGGGGAAAGGAGTAAATTAAGATGGCAAGTTGGCATGGCGCAGCGGGCCGGACTTAAAAAGGAGAATAAGAATATGGATGGGAATACGAATACGCATACGGACGCGAATACCGAAGCCGTGGCGATGGAAGAAGAAGATGCCGCCAAGGCGTTGATGGGCGATTTGGGGATGCTGGAAACCGAACTGGCCAACCAAAAAAATCTTTACCTGCGCCTGGCCGCGGATTTTGACAATTTCCGCAAGCGCACGGCACAGGAAATGGAGCGGCGCGCGGCGGCCCAAAAGGAAGCTTTCATCCGCGATTTGCTGCCGGTCATTGACAATCTCGAACGGGCGCTGAACCCCAAAACGGACACCTCACCGGAACAGTTGCGGGAAGGAGTGCAGATGACCCTGCAACAACTCAAGCAACTGCTGCGACGCAACGGCATTGAGCCCGAGGAAAGTGATGGCCAGCCATTTGATCCGCATCGGCAGGAGGCGGTGGCCACGCGGGAGGATCCAGCGCGGCCCGACCACAGTGTGCTCGAAACTTTCCAGGCGGGCTACCGGCGCAACAAGGAGGTTTTTCGTCCGGCGAAAGTGGTGGTCAATAACCTGAGCCAGGCCGAACCCACCGATAAATCTTGAAGACAACCATTTCATTTTAACCTACCCATTTTATGATCGCCACACACGCCATTGAACTCGACGAACGGGGCTTGTTATTGACCTGCCCACATTGCGGTAAGATTAACCGCATGGATTATTCACGGTTGGGCCAGACTTTCCGCTGCGGCCAATGCCATAACGATTTGCCTCCGCCTGGTGAGCCGGTGGAGGTGCCGAACGAAGCGGCTTTCAACGCCCTCACGACCCGCGCGGCGTTGCCGGTGCTGGTGGAATTTTATGCCGACTGGTGCGGCGCCTGCAAAATGGTGGCGCCCGAACTGCCGAAAGTAGCCGCCGAAGGCGCGGGCCGATGGCTGATTGCGAAAGTGAACACCGATAATGTCCCCGGCCTGGCACAACAATTTGATGTCACTGGAATTCCCCTGATGGTGTTGTTCAAAGGCGGGGCGGAAGTCGCCCGTCAAGCGGGCGCCATGGCAGCGTCGGCGATTCGGCAGTTCATCGAGTCCCGCAGCCGCGGTGGGAATACATAATTTTAACAAGGAAAGGAATTTTAAATATGAATAAGGAAGAAATTTCCGGCGTGGGAGTCGGGCGACGACTGCCCGCGTCAAAACGGCGTCGCCGAAAAATGGTCCGCGGCCGTGTCGAGCCAGTACCAACCACAATGAAGGCGGCGGCCATTGACCGGTTCGGCCCGCCGTCAGTCCTCAAACTCAAGACCGTGCCGGTGCCGAAACTCGGACCGGCCGAAGTGTTGATCGCGGTGCACACGGCTGGAGTCGGAAGTTGGGACGCCGAAATGCGAGCCGGTTGGTCGCCGGACGGACGGCGTCCGCGTTTTCCGCTCGTGTTGGGATCGGATGGGTCCGGGACGGTGGCGGCAAAGGGCCCGCGCGTGCGACGATTCAAAACCGGCGAACGGGTTTATGCCTACGCTTTTATCAACCCGAAGGGCGGTTTTTACGCGGAGTATGTTGCGATCAAGGGCGACAATGTTGCGCCAGTGCCGGGACTGCTCGACCTCAGGCATGCCGGGGCAATACCGATCACCGGGCTCACGGCGTTGCAGGGTGTGGATGATGTGCTGCACCTGAAAAAAGGGGAGAGTGTCATTATTCATGGAGCGTCCGGCGGCGTGGGAACGCTCGCGGTGCAGTTTGCGAAATTGCGCGGGGCGCGAGTGCTGGCGAGCGTCTCAGGCAAAGACGGCGCCGCGCTGGCGCGCCGGCTGGGAGCCGACATGGCCGTGGATGGGCGGCGTGAGGACGTCGCCGCCGCCGCCGCCCGTTTCGCGCCCAAGGGTGTGGACGCGGTGCTGGCCTTTGCCGGTGGCAAATCACTCACGCGTTGCCTGGACGCGCTACGACCGGGTGGCCGACTGGCTTATCCCAATGGCGTGGAGCCGGTCCCGCGCAAGCGCAAGGGCATAAAAATTCTGGCCTACAATGGCACCGCGGGCGTGCGCGAATTCGAGCGACTCAGTCGCGCGGTGGTGGCGACGAAGCTCAAGGTTCCCATCGCGGCGGTTTATCCGCTGGCGGAAGCGGCCAAAGCGCACCAGCGCATCGCCGCCGGCCACGTGTTGGGCAAAATTGTATTGCGCATCCGATAACGGTCGGAAAAACGGAGGTGATAAAATGAAATCATCAGTGCACATGAAAACTGTGGCCTTGCCGTCGGGTGAGGCGGTGCCGGCGCTGGGTCTGGGGACCTGGCATATGGGTGAAAATCCGGCCAATACCGCGGAGGAGATCTCCTGCATCCAAATGGCGATTGACCTTGGGGCCTCATTGATTGATACCGCCGAGGTTTATGGGAATGGCAAAGCTGAGACACTCGTCGGCAAGGCCATCGAGGGACGACGAGACGATGTATTCCTCGTTACGAAGGCTTATCCCGACCACGCATCACTGGAGGGCATGCCCATCGCCTGCGAGCGCAGCCTGGAGCGGCTCAATACGGACTGGATCGATCTTTATCTTCTGCATTGGCGCGGCAGCATCCCGCTGGAGGAAACCGTGCAAGCCTTCACGGAATTGCAGGAGGCGGGCACCATCCGCCATTTCGGCGTCAGCAACTTCGATTTGGATGACATGCAGGAACTCTGGTCGATACCCGGCGGCTCAGATGTGGCGACGGATCAAGTGTTGTATAATCTTTCGCGCCGGGGCATCGAATGGGATTTGTTGCCGTGGTTGCGCAAGCGGCATGTGCCGGTGATGGCGTATTCACCCATCGAGCAGGCCCGGTTGGTCCGCAACCCGAAGCTCATCCGTTTTGCGCAGCAAATCGGCAGGACAGCCGTGCAAGTCGCGCTCGCGTGGCTGCTGGCCAAGGACGATGTCATTGCCATTCCCAAGACCAGCAATCCGGAGCGGCTCAAGGAAAATCTCGGCGCGTTGGACCATCCGCTCAACAAAGAGCAACTGGCCGAACTGGACCGTCTGTTCCCGCCGCCGGACGGCCCGCGTCCGTTGGAGATGATTTAAGGCTCCGTCAAGTTGCCGGCAGCACCGGTATTCTGCGCGACAGCAGCGTAAGGGTAATAAACCACCACCCGGTGAAGAGCAGGTCCACGCCGATAAACAGGCCAATCACCCAAAAGGCGGAAGCCGGCCATTGCGCCCAGATGAGGACGCCCAGCAGAATATTAATGCAGCCACTAAAGAGCGCCCAACCGCGACCGGGGAAATGGTCCCGCACCGCCGTGATGATCCGGAAAACCCCGCCCACGAAGAAGAATGCCGCCATCAACAGCGTCAAAGCCAGCGCACTTGCGCCGGGATTGGCCACGATCAACAGACCGACGATGATGTTGAGAACGCCAATCAACAATTGCAGCAACAAACCGCTCCAGGGACGCACCCAGAAAGCGTGAACACTTTGGATGATGCCGCCGAGTAAAAGCAACCAGCCAAAAAGCATCACCGAAACCAAAGTGGTGACCACGGCGGCGGCAATCGCAATGGTACCGAGAACTATCAAGACCACGCCCAGCGCAACGAACCAGCCTTTGAAATTTCTTACATTATTATCAATGCTATCAATGCCATTCATAAAACCTCCTATTAAAACCGTCTGTCATCGCCGTGCGGTTGTCAAAAGCGGATAATGGGGGCAGGACCCCACCGACGGGGTGTTATTATGGCATGCGGCAGAGCGGCTACGTCCAGTCCCAGTTCAAGGAGTTCACGCCTGCAACCTGGCCCAAGGCGAAGGAGAAACTGCCCACTCAGGCAACTTAACTTGACGATTACCAGTCGCCGACCGCCACAAACCGCACGGCAAATCAGATTGAACCTTTTGCCCGCGAGTGGCACTTATACCGTATATGGCTGAGATTCCGAGCTGTTCCGCTCAGAAAGCTGCGGATTCCTTCGATGTCCAGGAGTTCATCGATTCCCATGGGGATCGTCTGCTGCGTTCAGCCTATCTGCTGTGCGGCAATGCAACGGAAGCCCAGGATCTGGTCCAGGAAACACTGATCCAAGCCATCAAATCCTGGCGGGGATTTCGTGGAGAGTCGGCCCCTTATACCTGGCTCCATGGCATCCTGCTGAACTTGTGCCGCCGGTATCACCGCAAACAAAAACGCCTGGTTTACGATGAGGATGTGGTCCTGAAGGAAACGTTTCAGGTCGACCAGGCCCGGGATATGGACCAGGATTTCTGCGCCGCCAGACTCACCAAGGCGATGCAGGAACTTTCCCGGGAACACCGCGAAGTGATCCTTCTCCGATTTTATGAAAACATGAAAATCGAGGAAATAGCACGGCAGACGGGCGTTTCCAGTGGCACCGTTAAATCCCGCCTCCATTACGCCATGCGCGGCCTGGAACAATTAATCCCCCGGGAAATGAACCTTTTTGCTTCCGACGGCACTCATCCAATAGGAACTCCATGAATTGCGAAAACTTTAACGACCGGTTGCCTGAGTATCTGGATGAAACATTGTCCACCACTGAACAAGCCGCCGCGCGGGAGCATGTTCAGAAATGCGGCGCATGCCAGCAGGCCGTTGCGCGGCAGGAAGCTTTGGCGAAATCCATCCGGCTTTCGTTCAACCGCGAGACTCAAGGGCTTTCCTTGAGCGCAGAAACCAGGCAAAACATTTTAAATGCCTTGAAACAACCGAGCCTTCAGCCCACATCCTGGGAAAGGCTCCGGGCATGCTGCGCGGTTCTTTGGCTGAAACCTGTCCGGGTGGGGCTGGTTCTTCTCTGCCTCTTGTTGTTAATTTCCGGCAGCCGCTTTCACCGGCAGCGAGCCGAACGTTCCACTCTGCCAGCGACCGCGCAGGCGGCCAGTGACATTTACGTTATAGATGTTCCGATTGAGACTGAAATGCATTTCTATCGCAGGCAGAATAACAGGGTGGTTGATGCCGTCGTCACCGGAGTCAGCGTCATTGATGCCAGTTTTTCCGGAAACTTGAGCCCAGCCACTTCATTGAAGCGACACATCCACTAAGACCACCATGAAAATAATCATGCCAGCAACCCAACTGTTCCCAGCCGCGACTTTGGTCGCCGCCTGCCTGCTCCATGCCGCCAGCGTGTTCGCCGGGGGTGCGGATGAAACAATGGAGCCGCGATTTCCGTATGCCATTCAGCATGAATTGGGAGCCTTCGGGTTTTTTGCCGGGGATCAAATCACCATCACTGAGATGCGCGGAGATCGAAAACACATTGAACCGGGCGGCAGCTATCTTGTGGAAGGAGCTTACACCCTGACTTCGGCGGACAGCGCCGACCTGGCGCTTTACTGCACCACCCGTGGCCCCAGCGGCCCCACACCTGTCCAGGCTGGACAACGTGTTATAATAACCAGGGGCGCCGGCAAATTTCATCTGTACGAAACGAATCTGGCTGACGGCTGGCTGCACGTTTCCTTTTATCCGAATAATTCCAGCCTGCACGGCGGAGTCTATTTTGGAGAGAAGGACAGGGAAAAAACCATCATGCGGGATCAGGACTGGTTTCGTGAGTTTGCTGTTAAAGCGTCCGACAAACAGCACGATCTTGGGAGTGGCCTTGAGAGCAAAGCCAACCTTGCCTTGCTGGCTTACCTTGGCAATCCCGTGCCGCCCTCAGCCGACATGGATTCGCGCTATGGCAGGGAGAATCTGCTCAAGGCCTTCACCGCCTTGTGTCGGAAAGCAGATTTAGTCATCACTAAAATCGCCGTGGACGATTCGGAATTTCCCTTCCTGGTGTATGGCACATTGGATGGCGTGCATACATTGCCCGAGAAGCCAGCTTTTGAGGAGCAAAAAGGCTACACATATGGCGGTTCCGTGAGGGGAAGCCATGGCGAAGGAACCTACTTTGCTGTGAACATGGTTCCAGCGGGCCAATATCCAGGAGACCAGCAGAAAGCCTGCAACCGGCGCCTGATGCTTCGTCTGCAGATGCTGGCCGACAAAGCCCAGCAAACTCAATAAGACCCGTCATCGAGGAAAATAGTAAAAATTGTTCCCTTATAGAAGGCCGCAAACGTCGAAGCTCAGACGCATACTATTTATGACCGAATAAAGCCGGGGGCTTGAAGGTGAAGTCAACGATGCGGGGACCATGCACACAAAAGGTTAAATCCACAGTTTTGGCATCCGTAGGCAGATCCAGGAACAGGAAAAGCGGTTCAGAATTGAAAGTCTTATATAGATAGTGAGACTCGGCCGGCCGGTTCCAGTCCCAGTCGTAGGGATAGGCATAAAACTCGCGGCCCTGATCGTCGCGCGCGCGATGAAAGTAATCCGCGAGCGTCGTGAACTTCCCATCGCTGCTCATGGCCAGAACCAACGTTTCACTGCGCGGACGTTAGCGTTTGGATTCGTTGGCCTCGTTTTGGTAAGCTTGAAGAATCCCCACAACCATGGGGCCCAATTTTTTCTTCAACTCCTGGCATCGCGTCGAGTTCTTAAGTTCAACGCCTTTGCGTTCGCTACGAATCAGGCCAGCTTCCCGAAGAATCTTGAAATGTTGCGATAACGTGGACTTGGGAAGCTTCAAGTTGCCATGGGACAAAAAGGCGGAGCAGTTCATGGCGCAGTCAGCCTGGGCCAGTTCTGCGTAGATGCGAACCCGGACAGGGTCGGAGAGGGCATACAGAATGCCCTGCACGGTTATTTCTTTCAAAGACGGATGATATAGTGGCCGCATAAAAAAATATTATCACAATTTGACAAGATAGTCCAGTTGTTCAATGTTACTGAACAATGGAACTGATGTGCTGTTTAAAACAATTGGTTCAATCGCAAACATGAAGAAAAATATGCAAACGTTGGCAGTAACCGCTGCGGGCAAGTTGAATGGAAAGGTCGCAGTCATCACGGGGGGCACTGAAGGAATAGGTTTCGCGGCGGCACAGCTCTTCGTCCAAGAAGGTGCCTTTGTCTTCATCACGGGCCGGCGCCAGAAGGAATTGGACGAGGCCGTGAAGGTAATCGGAAGCAATGTTCACGGCGTTCAGGGAGACGTTGCGAACTTGGCCGACCTGGACCGCCTGTACGAGACCGTCGGCAAGGTGAAGGGGCGAATTGATGTGCTTTTCGCCAACGCCGGGGTGGCTGAATTTTCCCCGTTGGCAAAGGTCACGGAGGCGCATTTTGACAAACTCTTTAATATCAATGTCAGGGGAACGCTGTTCTCCGTGCAAAAGGGTCTTCCGCTCTTGAATGATGGTGGTTCCATCATTCTGACGGGCTCCGTTGCGGGTTCCAAAGGGACTCCTGCGTTCGGTGTTTACGG
>JAQGPA010000135.1 GCA_028293325.1 Pedosphaera sp.
GACTGCCGGTGCGAATCATTTGGATCTCCGTTGATGATGGGTTTAGGTTTCAATTTTCACCCTCATTCTCACCAAAGACGGAGATCCTTTTCACTCATTTTCAAAACCTAATTTGGACACTAGTGAAATGACATGCGCCGATGGGCCGCCCAAAAGACCCAATGACTCTGTTAAAAAACTTATCAAACACTCCACTAGCGCGGCAATACTACGGCCTTATCCTTCGGCATCGCGTCGAACGTCGCTTTATCGATGCGCAGGTGCGCCATGACAAGTTCCGGCGGCGTGTGCGTCAGCCATTCCGAGAGCGAAAGGTCCTGATAGAAGCTGCTCTTGAACATCTCCAGGAAGGTCAGGTCTGTATCCCCCGTATTCTCGATGTAATGCAGCAGCGCATTTTCCACGTACCCGACGTCTCCCGCCTGAAAGTCCATCGTGCGAGCGCGGTTGCCGGTCGCCACCACAGTCATTCGTCCCTTGCCGCTGATGTAGTATTGCCACTCGTCGGCGTTCGGGTGCCAGTGCAATTCCCTGAGCCCTCCCGGGCGAAGGGTGACCATGGCCATTGCAACCGTGGTTGAGACCTTGAACTTGCTCGAATCAACAATGCGCACCTCCCCGCCTTTCGTGCGCTTTATCGGCGGCATCTCCATCGTGCGAAAAGCAAAATCCCTCGCTGACTTCCCCAGTGATCCTGCAGCTGCATTCTGGTCGGCCTCCAGCGACCCGGGAACTTCAGTCTGGAAAATGAATAACTCTTGTCGGGGGAGATCTTTGAAAGCCTGCTCGGCAACGCCAAAGTTTTTTGACAGCACCTCGCGCGGTATGTGCGCCATGGAATCGCTCAACAGCACCGTCTCTGACTCCGAAAAATCTCCGTCGTCGAACACCAGCATGAATTCCGTGCCGTCGGGATCGAGGCCCTGAATCGAATGCGGGATCCCGCTGGGGAAATACCACAGATCGTTTTTGTTCACATCGGCGACAAAACTCTTGCCGTTCGCATCAATCGCCGTGATCCGCGCCGTCCCGTACAGTACGATGGCCCATTCGCCGGCGGTGTGCCAGTGCAGTTCGCGGACCCCTCCCGCCGTCAGTCTCATGTTTACGCCGGCCATGGATTTCGAGACCGCCAGTTCCCGAACGGTCACCTCCCGTGACCAGCCGCCTTCGTAAACCCGCTTGTTCGCAAAGGAGAACGGATACTTGAACGTTTGGACCAAGCTCTTGGAGTCCGTGTCGGGCGGCCACATGGAATCCGGGTTCTGGGCATCAAGCGTCGGATTGCTTGGGCCGGGATCACTCCTGCTCCTATCAGTCTGCTCCTGGCCGGCGGCGCGGATTGCCGGGACCATCCCGGCGGCCGCCAGCGCCGCCGACCCAATTCCAAGGAAGCCACGCCGCGTGAACTTATCGTGCGTTATGGCCCTCGCATTTCCATCCGTGGTTGAAATCTGATTGAGATTCTCCATAGTGACCAAGTTTCGCACAATTCGGGCCAATTATCGAACAAAATGAATTGCCAGGTTAAATCTTTCGCCATGAAATCCATCTCCCTTGGGTGCGCACTGCTGGCCTTGGCCCTCTTGACGGCAGGCTTCGAGAAACCGCGTCAGCAGGAGAAGTCCTCCGGGCTCAAAGACGCGACGATTTTGATCATCCGTCACGCTGAGAAGCCGGAGAGCGGCACCGGCTTGACGTCTATGGGCGAACAAAGAGCGAAAGCCTACGTCCGGTATTTCAAGACCTTCACCATCGACTCCAAGCCGTTGAACCTGGACTCGCTTTTCGCCGCCGCCGATTCCGAAAAGAGCCACCGCCCACGCCTCACCCTTGAACCGCTCAGCAAAGCCCTCGGGCTGAAAATCAATGACCGTTTCAAAGCCAAACAATTCCAGGAACTGGCTCGGGCAATCCAGGCTGGTGATCTTGGCAAACATATCCTGATTTGCTGGCATCACGGAGCCGTTCCGGAACTCCTCAAGGCGTTCGGAGCCGATCCCGCCCAGCTTCTTCCCGATGCCAATTGGCCGGACCCTCAATTCGGATGGGTGATCCAGTTGCGCTACGACCAAGAGGGCGTTCTAATTCCATCAGCGAGCAAGCGCATCGACGAAAACCTGATCCTCGAAGACTCAAAGTAGAAAAGCATCAACAAGCTCGCCAAAGGTGTCCACTGTCAACAGTGTGGATTGACTCGTTTATTAAGGTGCCAAGGTGGTTGAATAAAGTCGCGCAGAGAACATCCAATACTTTGTAACCTCATTCTGCTGGAGTGGTCATGAGGGATGGAAGGGCACATACAACTAGGGAGAATAAATTATTATGCAAAAAATCAAGGTCGTGCTGATGGCTGTCGTTTGTTTGGCGCTGTTGGCAGGCGACGCAGTGGCGCAGGATACGAATGCGCCCCGGACCAAGCTGGAGGCGTTTGAGGCCCAGACCGGGACGGTGATCATCATGGGGAAAGACCAAATCGGTTCTGTGCCTGCGAAGGCGGGGACAGTGTTGGTGGGGTACCGGGAATCCACAGACACGGGCAGCGGACAGAAGGAGTACGGCATCACGGTGACCATCAAGGTAAGCGAGCAGATCGTGGATACCACGGTGATCGACTATGACGAAGTGGAGTCACTGATTGGCGGCCTGGAGCGATTAAGCCAGATTGATTGGACGGCCACCCCTTTGCCGAGCTTTGAAGCGGTTTACACAACCCGAAGCGGATTGCGCATCGCCACGTACAGCAGCCGAAAACAACCAGGGAGTATTGGGGTTTCTTTGCAAAGCTGGCAGATCATCCGGAGCCGGGCTTCGCTTTCACCGGAACAGTTGGCGCAATTTCGTGCGTTCATCAACCAAGCAAAGGAGAAGCTCGATGCGCTGCTGACGGGCAAGTAGCGAGCGAAAGAATAGGCCGGCAAATCTTACCGGGTGCGCGGCGGCGGGGCGGATTGGTGGGAGAAGGCACGGATCAGGCGGGTTTGACGAAACAATAGGAGCGGTAGGTGAGTTCGCCGGTGGTGAGGGCGTTGTACAGGCGGGAATCCCGGGTGCCGGCGAAATCGCGGCCGAGGGAGTGGAGGAATTTGGGGAGATGCCGCGCAATCAGGTCGAGGGAACGCGGGGAGTTATGGCTCATGCCGCGCAGGACTTCAGCGTTGATGGTGCGGGTGCGCTGGATCTGGAGCGGGGCGGAGGTGAGGGCGTGTTCCCAAGCGGCCAAGCCGTCGCGGAAACGAAAATCGGCGTAGAGCAGATGTCCGCCGGGTCGCAGGACGCGGGCGACTTCGGCGAGAAAGCGCGGGAAAGCGGGATAACAATGGGAGGCTTCGACGTTGATGACGGCGTCAAAGGTGTTGGGCTCGAACGGAAGGTTTTCAGCGTCGCCTTGGATGAAGTCGAGGGAGTCAACGTGGTGACGTTGCTGGCAAAAGCGGATGCCGGCGTGGTTGAGATCGAGGGCGGTGTAGCGTTGCGGTTGGAGAGTGCGGGCCAGATAAGACGCGCCGCCGCCGTGACCGCAACTTATTTCCAAAACATTTTTGCCGAAGAGCGGCACCTGGGTGGCGACATGATGATAGAGCTGGATGCAGGCGCGATTCGGTTCGTCGGCCGGCGTCAGCGGGATGTTCATGGGCGGCGCTTCTTCGTAGGCGTAGTTGAGGAAGAGCACGGCTTCGCTACGGAGTCGCCGGGTGAGGAAAGGATACCAAAACCGCCAGACCGCCTGGCGAATGCGGCCAATGGAAAAGAGATGATCAATAACAGGCACAGGATCCTAGCGGACAGGTCCTTCCGGACTGGTCATTAGTCTAAAAGCAAAATGGTTTGGGTTTGAAGGGAAATTTTCACCACGAAGATCACAGAGTGCACGAAGGACGGACAAGGGAAAAGGATTTTTACCGCAGATGGCCAGGATGAACACAGAAGGGGGAGGGAGCGGGTGGATCAACGATGCGGTTTGCTTTGCGGCGTTGGCTCCTCGGTAAATCTTTGGCCCAATTTCCCTTCGCTGTTTGTCTCCAATTGCTTTCCGCCCCGGTCCACCTGGGGCACCTCGCAGGTCAGCCAGTAATCGTGGAGAATTCTTAATTGCTGGCTCAATTGGCTCATTGTTTCCGGTTTTACGTGATAGGAACTGGCACCCAGCATGTAAGCCTTCTTGACGTCGTCCAGATCACGGGAGGCCGACAATACCACGGCGGGAATTATCCTCCACTCAGGGTTTCTTTTAAGAAATTCAAGCACCGCAAAACCGTCTGCCCGCGGCATTTTCAAATCCGTGGTGATGAAGGTGGGATACGCAAATTTTTTCCGGTCGGCATATTTGCCTTCGCCGCACATGTAGGCAATGGCCTCCGCGCCGTCGCCCATGATATGAATCGGACTGGTAACTCCGAGGCCACGGAACGCTTTCTCAATCAGGAATTGGTCGTCCGGGTCATCCTCAACCACCAAAATTGTTGTATGATATGTTTTCAAACAGGTAATGTATCGCTTAAATCCCCGCCCAGCAACCCCGACAAACTCCCGCTCCACTGTTATTCGCTGCCACCAAGCGCGGCAGTGATCTGTTTGCCGTTCGAAAGCGAGCAGAGCTGCGCAAAAAGCATTCAACATCGTTGATGGGCGACTAAGCCGCCCCATAGCTAAAAGGTATGGGCGCGATGCTTAAAAGGTATTGGCTGGTTTCATCCTGGATGCAGACAATCACGGAAATGAATACGCCCCAATGACACGTTTAAAGCGGCCAGCCGGAATCTTCCACGTTCAGCCTGTTGCAAACCCACACAGCCTCGCTCCCGTTGCGGTCGGTGCCAAAGCGCCGGTCACCTGACGTACTTCGACAGCAAAAATAATTTTACAGACCCCAAAAGCCCGGGAAGCCTATTTCCCGATGGAAACAAACGATATTATGGCGAAACAAAAGAACTTGGACCAACTGCAAAAAACCCCCACCGGAATTCGCGGGCTGGATGAAATTGCCAACGGCGGTCTGCCCAAAGGGCGAACGGCGCTCGTTTGCGGCAACGCGGGCTGTGGCAAAACCATTCTGGCGATGGAATTCATTGCGCGCGGGGCGTTGGACTTCGGCGAGCCGGGCGTGTTTATCGCGTTTGAAGAGACACCGGAGGAATTGGAAAAGAATTTTCTGTCGCTGGGCTTTGACCTGAAAAAGCTGGTGGCCCGCAAAATGATCGCGGTCGATTACGTGTACATCGAGCGCAGCGAAATCGAGGAAACCGGCAGCTATGATTTGGACGGTTTGTTTATCCGGCTGGAACACGCCATTGATTCCGTCGGGGCCAAGCGGGTGGTGCTGGACACGTTGGAAGTGCTGTTCGCGGGGTTGTCGGACGCGGCCATTTTGCGCGCGGAATTGCGGCGGCTGTTCCGTTGGTTGAAGCAAAAGGGAGTCACGGCCATCGTCACGGGCGAACGGGGGCAAGGGATGTTGACGCGTTACGGGCTGGAGGAATATGTCGCCGATTGCGTTATCCTGCTGGATTTGCGGGTGCAGGAACAAATTGCCACGCGGCGTTTGCGGGTGGTCAAGTATCGCGGCTCGAAGCACGGCGCGGACGAATATCCCTTTTTGATTGATGAGCACGGGCTTTCGATTCTGCCGCTCAGCTCCCTGTCCCTGAACCATCAGGCGAGCAGCAAACGCATTTCGGCGGGAAATGCCCGCCTGGACCGGATGCTGGATGGCAAAGGATATTTTCGGGGGAGCACGGTGTTGGTTTCCGGAACGGCCGGGGCGGGAAAAAGCAGTTTGGCCGCCGCCTTTGTGCTGTCCGCCTGCCAACGGGGCGAGCGCGCGCTGTACTTCGCGTTTGAGGAATCGCCGGCGCAAATCATGCGCAACATGAATTCCATCGGCTTGGATCTGGAACCGATGGTGAGAAAAGGTTTGCTGAAATTTCAAGCGGCGCGGCCTTCCCTGCACGGGCTGGAAATGCATCTGGTGACCATGCATAAGGCGGTGGATGAATTTCAGCCCGCCGTGGTGGTGCTGGATCCCATTTCCAACCTGGTGGCGGTGGCCACGGTGACCGAAGGCAAGTCGATGCTGACGCGGCTCATCGATTTTCTGAAATGCGATGGGATCACCGCGCTGTTCACCGACTTGATTCACGGCGGGGCGCCCCTGGAAACGACGAACGAGGAAATCTCCTCGCTGATCGACACCTGGATTTCCCTGCGCGACATGGAAGTAAATGGCGAACGCAATCGCGGCCTGCAAATCATCAAATCGCGCGGCATGGCGCATTCCAACCAGATCCGCGAATTTCTGCTGACCCGCAAAGGCATCGACCTGCTGGATGTGTATCTGGGGCCGGCGGGAGTGTTGACGGGCAGTGCGCGCGTGGCGCAGGAGGCGGAGGAAAAAGCGGAGACCCTGGTGCAACAGCAACAACGGGTGCGCAAACAGCATGAGTGGCGGCGAAAACGCTTGTCGCTGGAAAGGCAGATGGCCGAATTGCGCGCGCAATCGGAAATGGAGGCCGAGGAAGAGCGGCAGATTGGGGCGCAGGATGAGGCACTGGCGAAAACCTTTGCGCGGAATCGGAATGCGCTGGCCAATCTGCGGGGCACCGATCAATTCGTTTCCCGGAACGGGAAGGGGCGGAAATGAAGAACCAGACCAGCAAAGCAAAAAATGCAACGGCAAGCGAAAAAGGAAAGGGAAAGGCGGTTTGGCAGTTGCGCCTGTACGTCGCGGGACAAACGCCCAAATCCATGGCCGCTTTGACCAATTTGAGAAAAATTTGCGAGGAACATCTGCAGGACTATACGCTGGAAGTGATCGATTTGCTCAAACAGCCGCAATTGGCGCACGGCGACCAGATACTGGCCATTCCGACACTGGTGCGCAAGCTGCCGACGCCGATGAAAAAAATTATTGGCGACCTCTCGAATACTGAGCGAGTTTTGGTGGGATTGGATTTACGCGAAGCCAGGAGGAAAACAAATGATTAAATCAACGAAGCCAAAAAATCCGTTTGCCATTCTGGACAATGCGCAAAAGAAAAAGGGCAAAGAAAAGTATTTGCTCCGGCTTTACATCAGCGGCATCACGCCCCGTTCCACCACCGCGATTGAAAGGGTGAAACGCATTTGCGAGGAACGCCTGGCGGGCCGCTATGATTTGGAAGTCGTCGATATTTACCAGCAACCGTTGCTGGCCAAGAGCGAGCAGATCATCGCGGCACCGACCTTGCTGAAGAAACTGCCGCTGCCGCTGCGGCGCATCATCGGGGACATGTCCAACGAAGATCGCGTGGTCCTCGGGCTGGATCTGCAACCGCTGCAATAATTTCAATGAAGGCGACTCCAAAGCCAGCAACGCGCGCGGAACTTATGTCCGCCCTGGAGCAGCAGCGCGCGCGGTTGGAGGAAGCCGAGGAGACGTTGCGCGCCATTCGCAGCGGCGAGGTGGATGCGCTGGTGGTGGCAGGCCCCCAGGGGGAACAGGTTTTTACGCTGGCCGGCGCCGAGCATGCCTATCGCATTTTGGTGGAAACCATGACCGAAGGGGCCGCGACGCTGCATGACGATGGCATCATTTATTATTGCAACGCGCGGCTGGGGGCGATGCTCAAGCTGCCGTTGGAGAAAATAATCGGCCTGCGGTTGCAACAGTTTATCACGCCGGCCCAGACCGCCGTTTTCAAGGAGCTGCTCGGCAAACGTGCCGAGGCGCGGCGGGGCGAATTTCTGCTCGTGGCGAGCGATGGCAGGCCGTTGCCCATCCTCGTGTCCATGAGCGACCTGCCCGGGTCAGACACCGGCGGCGTTTGCGCCGTGCTCACGGATTTGAGCGGGCAGAAGCATGCCGCGACGCTGGAGAAGCTGGTCTCGGAACGGACGGCGCAGTTGCGGGAAAAGATTGGCGAGCTGGAAGCGTTTTCCCACACCATCTCGCATGACATGCGCCAGCCGTTGCGCGCGATGCAGGGGTATGCGCAAATGCTGCTGGACGAATGCGGCGAAACTTTGGAGCCGGAACCGCTGCGGTTGCTGCAACGAATCAAGACGATGGCCGCGCGTCTCGATCGTTTGATTCAAGACGTTTTGACTTACAGCCAGGCGACGCGCAACGAAGGCGAACTGGCGGTGATCAGTCTGGACGAAATCGTGAGCGAAGCGGTGGCGGGATATGCAAATTTGCGGGAAGCGAAGATTGAAAGCGCTGCCGCCAAAGGGTTGGTGCGCGGTTATGCGGTGGCCCTGACGCAATGTATTACGAACCTGCTGGCCAATGCGGTGAAATTTGTCCCGGACGGGAAAACTCCCGAAATAAAAATTTGGTCGGCGCCACAGGATGGCTTCATTCGACTTTGGATTGAGGACAACGGCATCGGCATCGCCGCACAGGATCAGCAAAGAATTTTTGGAATGTTTTCCCGCGTCCATAGCAATGAAGTTTATGAAGGCACCGGCATCGGGCTGAGCATTGTGGCCAAAGCGGTGGCGCAAATGGGGGGACGGGTGGGGGTGGAATCGGAACTGGGGAAAGGGAGCCGGTTCTGGATTGAATTGCAAAAGGCGGAGCCGGCGTAGTCAGTGTGGGGACAAAAAACAAATTGTTCTGAGTTCAGGGTTCAGAGTTTTGAGTTGGCGGATTCCGGAGCGAGATTCTCACGCAGAGACGCGGAGTTTTTACCACGAAGACCACAGAGAGCACGAAGGGCGGACAAGGGGAATGGATTTTTACCGCAGATGGACTGGTATGAACGCGGATGCGGAGTGCTTCCGCACGGGACAATGGGAGAAAAAGTTCAGGGTTCCGAGTTGTTGGGAATTATTTAGATTCCCCTTCCAGATTATGTTATGATGGCGAAGGTGCTGACAATTTGTCAGAATCAAAAAGCCCGGCCCCTGATTCCACAAACAATTGTCAGCCTGATCAAGAAATCCCAGGTGATTTGTTACGTGCATTCGTAAAGCGCAGACGGCCTGTGTGGCATGCGGCAACCTTCGCCGCTCCGCCTCACGGCTTTGACTGGTCATCCGGGCCATTCGATATGCACGGGCACAAGGTCCGGTCCATCAATTTGATTTCAAGTTGCGAACGATTTTTTCAAGCGTTTCGAGCCGTCGGGTGAGCTCCGTATTCTCCGCGTGCCGGCGGTTCAATTCTTCACGCAGTTGCGCGTTCTCGGAATCCACTTTCTGGTTCAACCCCTGGATGGCCGCCAGCGCCACGCCGCCTTCGTCAATGGGCGCGATGTGCCTGTCGTCCGTGCCGATGTTGAACGCGGAATAAAAATCCTGCGCCATCGGGCCGATATGCCGCGTCGCCGAATCCTCCTTGTAACTCCATTCGCTGACGGGAACCTGCATGACCCTTTCCAGAATTTGCGACGAACTCACCGGCGCGAAGTCCTGCTTGGCATTGCGATCACTGAAGTTGTTGAATGTGCCATAGACCGTCACACCGCTGAGGGTCGCGTCCAATCTGACAACCGTGGGCGTGGCATTGACGCCGCCGAATGCCATTACTATATCGGTATAGCCTACGGAAATGCGCGAGGTCTGGCCGCCGACGTTGCTGACGTGTCCGGCGCCATTCGCATCCGAGTACCAATTGTAGCCCATATGAATGCCATCGCCGAGGTTCGGATTCGGGAATGAACCGTAGAGGTAGCCGGTGGCATTTCCGCCGCTGAGTTCCAGATGATGATAGGTGGCGTTGGCGGCTTCCAACCGGAGGTCGCCGGTGAGAAGCGTGTTGTTGAACGTGTTCTGCCCGGTGAACGTTTGATTTTGGTTGAGCAGCGGCACGTTGGAGGAGAGGCGTGCATCAGGCAATGTGCCCGAGGTTAGGCTTGCGGCGTTGGCAGTCGCGACTGCCTGCCCGTCCAAAGTCATCCCCGCGCCGGCGGTCTCGAAGCGGACGCCGCCGTTGGCGCGGACGGCGAATTGGTGTGCGGTGGTGGACGCGAAGGGGGTGAACGAGCTTGCGTCTGACCAAACGAACGCGCCGTAGTGATTGGCTTGCGCGACGGTTCCGGCGGCGAAGCTGTAGTCGGCCAGTGCAACGTTATGATACCCGCCAGGAACAGTTGCCGTGTAGCCCCCGCCATGATTGCTATCACCACCACCGATGGTTGCAGAGTTGGCGGCGTTTTGGACTAAATTAAAAACACCGCCACCAATAGTTGCATTCTGAGCGTTGGTAAGAATAGAGTTTTGCCAACCTCCCCCAATCGTCGCCTGATTTCCAGCGGACAAGATGGAATTGGCATAGCCGCCCCCCACGGTGGCATTAATGCTGTCGCTGACGACATTTAGCCGACCGCCACCGATCGAGGAATAGGAGGCGGTGTTGGTATTCAAGTAACCACCGGCGATGACGGAGTAAAAACTTGTAACCTGGTTGCCATTACCGCCGCCAATGGTTGATTGATCGCCTTGGGCGCCAATGGAGTTACGCTGGCCTCCGCCAATCGCGGAACTATTACCACTGTTGGTATTCTGGTAGCCGCCGGCGATCGTGCCATAATTATTGGCCGCCCGGTTCTCGGCGCCGCCGCCAATGGACGCCGCGATTCCTTCGGCGGTATTATGCAGGCCGCCGCCCACGGTGGCATAGTAGGCGTCGGTGGGGTTGGCGTTGGTGTTACCCGCGCGATTGTCCGCTCCACCGCTGACCACGCCGAAATCATCCATGACGCGGTTGAGTCCGTTTGACCCGAACACGACGGCAGCTCCGCCACCGCCGATGAACGCGCCCGTGGCCCCGTTGGTGACGTAGTTGCCACGAAAGCCGCCGATGAGGTTCGGTGAATTGGTGGACGGCTCCAGCCGCATTACGCGCTGGCTGTTGACGGAAAGCTCCAACGGTTGATTGTCAGCCGTGCCGAGAAAGTTCGCGCCGGCGACGGTGTTGCTGTTGCCGGTGGTTTTCCAAAATTGATTCGCGCTCAAGCCGCCAAGCGCGGCGGCGTTTACGTTCGTCACGCCTGACCCGTTGCCATTGAACGAGCCGCTGAAATTATTTCCGTTGTTGTTGAATGTGACCGCTCCCGTGTAAGCGCCGGACACATTTGCGGACGAAATCGTTCCGCTCAGATTGCTCGCCGTGTTCGCAAACATCGCATAGGGCGACGGCGTCACCGCTTGGAGCGGATTCAAATTGGCGTAACTGCCGCCGCCGTTGGTGCGCACGTCCACCTCCAGCCAGTAATTCGAGCCGTTGAAAATCCCCGCGCCAAAATCCAGCACCACAGTGAAAAGCCCGTTCACCACCGGCAATCCGTTCGTAAGAACGCTGCTGCCGGCATAATTGTTGGCCAGCGCATCCGAGGCGACCCGAAAACGGAAATCGAAACTGCCATTGGCGGCGGCGCCGTTTTGGCTGAGCCGCCCCTGATAGGTAAACCCGGTACCTTGGGCGGACGCCGTCGAGAATTGAGCGTTGAAGGCCAGGAGCAGCAGCGCGAGAGAGAATGAGCCTGTGTTGATTCCGGCATTGATAAGCTTTTGTTTCATGGTTGATCCAATTGTTTCTGATTTTTGAGGTGCTCGCCTTTATGTGGTGATTCGCCTGATCGGGTGTGACAGAGCTCCTCCATCGCCAGCGCGCGCAATTGCGGCACGAACGCGCCAATGCTGCATTCACCGGACAGCATTGCATGGTGTGAGCCTGCGAAAACCTTACATTATCATCCATGAAACACAAGAGTCATTTGACTAATGCTCTGGCCTTGCGACGGATTCATGATCAACATTGAAGATGAATGTTGGCAGAGCCGCAGCTCGTTGGCCCAAAATCTCTTTGCTTGGCAATTGAGGCTCAGAAAAGCAATGCCACGAACGCGCCCCGTTTCTTCTCCCTCTCCGCACGACGCAGGAGTGGGGGGGGCCGGGGCACTCCCATTTAGTTAAGGCCAACCCAAATATTCCAGCGTGGGTGGGGCGAGCGTCCCCGCGAGCCTGGTGTTTGCGCAGGAGTCCTTCCGGACTGGTCGCCATGGGGACAAGAGGGCTGGTCAAGGTAATGCTAAGATCAACTAAGGTAGTTAAGGTAACGCAAGGTAGTTTTTTTAGGCATTATGAAAGCTAATATATGGGTGGCTTTTCCACAGGGAGGGTTATGGGGGCGATCGACCACCGCCAAGGCGTTGGCGGGACAGGATGGTGGACAAGCGAGCACGAGGGGGGCGGGGGTGGGAATGGCGGTCAGAGGGGCTTTTTTTTGAGCAGCGGGGCGGGGTGGGTGTCAACTTGTCGGGACGGACGGCGATGGGTTGGGAGGGGTGCCGGCGGCGTGAGGGGCTTTTTGCGCTTAGTAGGGTTTGTAGAAGCACTTGCAATGATGAGGCAGGGTTGCGGTTTTCCGTAAACTTTTCTAATACGAGTGTTTGACTAGCAAGGGTTTTACTGAGACAATGGGGGGCTGTGCTGTCTCTGTATTGAGATTCATCGAACGAACGAATATGGTTAAATCGAAAGTTAAGAAAGCAGCGGCAAAGGCCGCTCCTGTGAAGCCCGGCCGGAAGAGTGCCGGTCGCGTTCCCGCCACCGCAGTTATTTCCAAGTCGAACCCGAAGGCCAATGGTGCGCCGCAGCGTAATGGTCATGCGAGCCAGCCCGCCGCCGCCGGTGTCGGCGCCGCGGGTGGAATTGAACCGAAGATACTGGATGCGGGGTCGATCAAGACGAAGTCGGGCGTGGATTTGACGGAGAAGGTGCGGGAGTTATTGATGCTGGCGAAGGAACAGGGGCACCTGACTTACGACGACATCAATGATGCGTTGCCGGAGACGATTGTCACGCCGGAGGATCTGGATCAAATTTACACGAAGCTGGCGAACCTGGAAGTGGATATCGTGGACCAGGCGGAAGTGGACCGGGTGAAGCAACCGGAAGCGGAGGAGGAGGAGGAGAAGGGGCGGCTGGATATCCTGGATGATCCGGTGCGGATGTATTTGCGGCAAATGGGCAAGGTGCCGTTGCTGACGCGGGAGCAGGAAGTGGCGATTTGCAAACGGATTGAAGAGGCCGAGAACGAGCAGAAGCGGATTATTTACAGCTTCGGTTTTGCGGCGAAGGAGCATATTGCGCTGGCGGAGAAATTGATTTCGGAACCGCCGAAGGAACGTTTTGACCGGGTGATCGTGGACAAGAAGGTGGAGAGCCGGGATCGCCATTTGAAGGCATTGCGATTGCTGGTGAAGAAGGTGCGGGAGTTGGACCAGAAGGTGGATGAGAAGTACGCGGAGTGGCAGGACACGAGCAAGGCGTCGGCGCGGGAGAAGTTGGGCAATGAATTTCGCAAGCTGGACAAGAAGTTGCAGGACGGTTTCCCGAAGTTTTTCTATAAGCAGAAGGTGATCGAGGAAATGGTGCTGGTGACGCAGAACATCCACGACAAGATCCAGGCGAGCCTGCGGATGATTCAGGAAGCGGAGCGGGCGCGGAAGTCGGAGCACCAGCAGTCGGTGATCAAATCGGAGAAGCAGAAGATCAAGGCGCTGGAGGAATTTGCGCGGATGCCGTATGACGAGTATTTGAAGTCGTACGAGTCGTTGAACCTATACGCAGCGAAGGGGCATCAGGCCAAGACGGAGATGGCGGAGGCGAACCTGCGTCTGGTGATTTCCATCGGCAAGAAGTACACGAACCGCGGACTGGCGTTCCTGGATATCATCCAGGAGGGGAACATGGGGTTGATGAAGGGGGTGGAGAAGTTTGAGTATCGCCGCGGGTATAAATTTTCGACGTATGCGACGTGGTGGATCCGGCAGGCGATCACGCGGGCGATTGCGGACCAGGCGCGGACGATCCGCATCCCGGTGCACATGATCGAGATCATCGGGAAGCTGATGCGGGCGCAGAAGCAATTGCTGCAGGAGTTTGGCCGCGAGGCGACGCCGGAGGAAATTGCGGACGAGATGCAGCTCTCGGTGGAGCGGGTGAAGGCGATTTTGAAGATGGCGCAGCAGCCGATCTCGATGCAGGCGACGGTGGGCGACAGCGATGACGCGTGTTTTGGAGATTTTATCGAGGACAAGTCGGCGGAGAATCCGTCGGACATGACGAGCTACAGTTTGTTGAAGGACAAGTTGAGCGATGTCCTAGGGACGCTGACGGAACGGGAGCGGCGGATTGTGGAATTGCGCTTCGGGCTGGTGGATGGTTACGCGCGCACACTGGAAGAAGTGGGCAAGCAATATAAGGTGACGCGGGAACGGATCCGGCAGATCGAAGCGAAGGCGTTGCGCAAGCTGCGGCATCCGACGCGGGTGCGGCACTTGAAGGGCTTCCTCGAAGTGGCGGAAGCGGCGTGAGCTTTTTGATAAATTGATTTCGGGTGGGGCAGGTGTTGAGCCTGCCCCATTTTTTTGGCGCGAAGGCCTTGAAGCGAAAAGTTTGGGACGAGCGAGGATCGGTTCGGCCGCATTCAGCATCTTCCGACGAGCACCGGTTTTTCACACCAGGCCCAGAATGCGTAAGCGGCCTTTAACATGTCCTGCAAGTCTTCCAACCTGGTGGGCTTAACGAGGTAGGCGTTGGCGCCCATGGTGTAAGCCTGTTTGATGTCGGAATCGATTTTGGAGGCGGTCAGAACAATCACTGGGATAACGGAGCATTCCGTATGCGAGCGCAGCCATTTCAACACTTCAAAGCCGCCCATGCGCGGCATTTTCAGGTCGGTGAAAATGATGCTGGGAAAGGGGTGCTGCAAGCGGTCGGCGAACTTGCCGTTGCCTTGGAGATAATCAAGCGCCTCTTGGCCGTCGCTAACGACTTGTACTGGATCATGAACGCCAGCCCTGGTCAAAGCGAGTTTGAGCAGGAGGACATCGTTGGGGACATCCTCAATAATCAAGATACTAAGGTTCGGATCCACGCATCAATATCGTCTGGAACCTTGGTTGCGCAAGGTAGTCCGCGCGCAAACCATCAGAATGGAACGCCGTCAGTCGTGCGGATACTGATGGTGCAACGGTTAGGGCAGGCTGGTAAAAAAGCGGTGCCAGCGCGGGAGATAATGATCGGTGTGGTCCAAGGACATGACCACGGTGGAAGCGCGACCAACGATGCGATTTCGCGCGACGCAGCCGTAATAACGGGAGTCAAAGCTGTTATCGCGGTTGTCGCCCATCATGAAGTATTGATCGGCAGGCACGATGATGGGACCGAAGGTTCGGGTGGCCGAGAGCGCGGGCGTGACCATGACCGGATGCGGATGATCGGCCAACAACTCGCTGGCGAATTCATGGGTGGGTTGCTCAGTGAGGGGAATCTCATTGATGGTTTTGGACGCGAGCGGTTCGTATTTGGCGGGTTGGCCGTTGACGAAGAGTTGGTTATTGGCGAGTTCGATGCGGTCGCCCGGCAGGCCGATGACGCGTTTGACGAGGCGGGTGTCATCGGCGGGCGAGAAGAAAACGACGATCTCGCCGCGCTTGGGATTGTCCCATTGCGCGAGATGCCAGGTGGTGAAAGGGACTTTGAGATCGTAGGCGAGTTTGTTGACGAAGACGCGGTCGCCTTCGATGATGGTGGGCTTCATGGAGCCGGTGGGGACATCGTTCCAGTCAGCGATGGCCGAACGGAAAGCGAACAGGACCAATACCATGATGAGCAGTGGTTTGGCCTCAGTGCGGAGGAATTTAGTCCAGCGTTGTTGCCAGGGGATTTTTTTCTTCATTTCGATTGGAGCGCGAAATGAAGAGATTGTTCAATCAATTTGTCCCGCCGCGTTCAGGTCAGGTCCTCCTCCTGGCCGACGATGCGACCCTCGCCGATGAGAATCCTTTCGGTTTGTCCAGGGATTCGGGAGAGTGCCGGCGCGTCGGGCTCCTCAAACTGGTCTTCCTCGGTGGAATCTTTCAGCGCCTGCACGGAGGCCTCGCCGCAGATGCGGCTGATTTCATCGAAGTAGCCGGCCCCGACGAAGGCCTGGTGTTTGGTGGCATTGTAGCCGGCGGCTTCGGCGGCGAATTCCTTTTGCTGAAGTTCGATATAGGCGGCCATTTGACGTTCCTGGTAGCCGTGCGCCAATTCCCACATGCCGTAGTTGAGCGCGTGAAAGCCGGCGAGGGTCACAAACTGGAATTTGTAACCCATCGCACCCAGTTCATTTTGGAATTGGGCGATGGTCCGGTCATCCAGATTCTTTTTCCAGTTGAAGGAGGGCGAACAGTTGTAGGCGAGCAATTTGTCCGGGAAAACTTTCTTCACCGCTTCGGCGAACTGCCGCGCATATTTGAGGTCGGGTTTGCTGGTTTCGCACCAGAGCAAATCAGCATAGGGCGCGTAAGCCAGCGCCCGAGCAATGGCAATATTGATGCCGGAACGAATTTGAAAGAAGCCCTCCTCGGTCCGCTCACCGGTGCAGAAGGGACGATCATGTTCATCAAAATCACTGGTGAGCAGTTTGGCGGAATCAGCGTCGGTGCGGGCGACGAGGACGGTTGGGACTCCGGCGACGTCGGCGGCGAGACGCGCGGCGGTCAGTTTGCGGACAAATTCCAGAGTGGGCACGAGCACTTTGCCGCCCATGTGTCCGCATTTTTTGGCGGAAGCGAGTTGGTCTTCAAAATGCACGCCGGCAGCGCCTTCTTCGATCATTTGCAACATGAGTTCGTAGGCGTTGAGCGGGCCGCCGAAACCAGCTTCGGCATCCGCGACGATGGGCGCCCACATATCGCAGTCGTTCTTGTCGTTTAGCAATTGGACCTGATCGGCGCGCTGGAGCGCTTTATTGATACGGCGAATGACCGTCGGCACGCTGTTTGATGGATAAAGGCTTTGGTCGGGATACATGCTCGCGGCGAGATTATTATCAGCGGCGACCTGCCAACCACTGAGGTAGATGGCTTTCAATCCAGCTTGAACCATTTGTACGGCCTGATTGCCGGTGAGCGCGCCGAGGGCGTTGACGTAAGGCTCGGTTTTAAGGAGGTTCCAAAGTCGGCGCGACATTTTGTCCGCAATGGAATGCTCGACCTTGATGGTGCCCCGCAGCCGGAGAACTTTCTCAGCGGTATAATTGCGGGTAACACCCCGCCAACGCGGGTCTGTCCGCCAGCACTTTTCCAGCGTGTGAATCTCGGCGGTTGCGATAAGATCCCCTTTGGTTTTTCCGTCAGGGGATCCATTTTGTGAGGGGGAGTGTGTTGTTGTTTCACCATTGTGTCTCATAGAAACCTTCTCTTTCATTATCCGGCACGCCTGTTGCGGACCGATGTTATGGCGTTCATGTCCATGTATTCAATAGCGCCAATTGGATGAATCACAAAATCGGAACCTTCAATACCACCCATAAGCAGGGTCAATGACCGTTTGCGTGTGCGCTGGGGCGCGTGTAAACTAATAAGTTGGTTGTAACCGGCCGAGGGAGAGGAGTGGTCGCAAATCTCCATCGCACATATGGATATCTCCGGACATCGATACAAACAGAACCGATATCAGCAACTGCGGGGCTTTTGTTACGCGGCAGCGGCGGGGAGCGTGTCCAAGGCGGCGAAGCGAATGGGCCGGAGCCAACCGGCGGTTTCGCAACAAATACACAGCCTGGAAAACGAGATGGCGGTGGCGCTGTTTATGCGGCGTGGATCAAGAATTCAACTCACGCATGATGGCGAATTGCTTTTCGAGATGGCCATGCCACTCATCGAACAGTTGGAGCATCTGGACGAACAGTTCAATCATCGGCGGTTGGAGGTTGATGAGGGCCACATTGAAGTGGCGGCGGGCACATCGACGATTCTGTATTTTTTACCGAAGCATGTGGGGGCATTTCGGCGAGCGCATCCCAAAATAGAGCTGCACTTGCATAATGTCACCGGCGTGGAAGGGTTGGAACGGTTGCGGACCGGGTTGGTCGATTTCGCAGTCGGACCGCTGATGACTGTGCCGGCGGATATCGAATTTCACCCGATTGTTTCGTACGATCCGGTGGTCATTACCAGCCTGGGGCATCCGCTGGCGCGACAGAAAAAACTGACGCTGGGACAGATCAGCCGGTATCCACTAATTCTGCCGCCGCGCAACCTGAGCACCTGGACCATGGTGGACAGCACGTTCAAGAAACACGGGCTTTCCTATCATGTGGCAATGGAAGTGGGCGGCTGGGAAGTGATCAAAAAGTATGTCGAGTTGAACATGGGAATTTCCATCATCATCAGCATCGGCATTACGGGACAGGAAAAATTGGAAGTGATTCCCGCCGGGGAGTTCTTTCCCCAGCGCACATATGGCGTGGTGCTGTTGCGGAGCAAGATTCTCACGCCGCAGGCCCGGCGCTTTGTGAACATGTTGCTGAACGCGGGTGAGTTAGGCTCCGAGTGAGCGGATTAGCGGCGGCGATTGTAGGCAGATTGCGAGTAAGTTTTCTGCACCAACTCCGCGACGCGGTCGTTGAAAGTGGCGGTGGCGTTGAATTCCTGCCAGTGAATGCCGCGCTCCAATTGAGCAACGTCACACATCGCCTGTTCCCAGTCCGTGCGGGCGACTTTTATCGGTGGTGGTTGGATGGAGCCCTGGATGAGGAGGCCGTGTCGTGTGCGACGCTGGGCAGCGCCGGCTATTTTTTGGCTGTGCCAGAGCAGGTCGGATTTCTCGTAGCCGACGAAACATTGACCGGGCAAAGCCTTGCGGCAACAAGGGGCAAGTTCGGTGGCAATGTTTAACCGGGCGAAAGCAGCTTGAATCCATTCGTGGATGCGATGGTAGCTCTCGACGGCTTTGAGGGCATACCAGGGATCGTTGGTTGGAAAAGCGACGCTGTAGGTCCAATCAGTATCGTGTGGGACGAGCCCGCCACCGGTTGGCCGGCGGATTAGAGGGTGCAAGTGCGTCATTTGCTCGACCTCGGCATATTTCTGAAAATAGCCGAAGGACGCGGCGGGTTCGCTCCAGGCATAAAAGCGGAGGACGGGGCGGCCGAATGTGGACGCGGTTTCGAGCAGGGCTTCGTCGAGCGCCATATTGTGCGCGGAATCGCTGGCGCCGGAGCGCAGCAGCAGCCAGGATTTTGGGTCCAGCAAAGTCACCAAATGATAATCGCTGAAATTGATGAAAACGGAAACAGGGAATTAAGACTTCAGTTTGGGCAAGCCGAGACGAGGACAGAGAGATAGAATTTCACAATTGAGGCAATCGGGATTGCGGGCATAACAACGGCGGCGACCATGCCAGATCAACAGATGGCTGAACAACGCCCAATCAGGTTGCGGCACCAGCTTGATCAGGTCTTGCTCAATCTTTTCCGGCGTCTGCTTACGCGTCAGTCCGAGACGGTGGGACAGCCGGTCCACATGCGTGTCCACCACGATGCCGCAGTTAATATTGAAGGCGTTGCCGAGGACGACATTGGCGGTCTTACGCCCGACACCATCGAGCTCAATCAATTCCTCCATGGACTTTGGAACCTGACCGCCATGGCGTTCGATGAGTTTGCGGCAGCAGGCCTGGATGTTCTTGGCTTTATTGCGGTAAAGGCCAATGCGTTTGATATCGTGCTCAAATTCCGCGAGGGGCGCGTTTGCGAAGTCGGCGGCGGTGCGATATTTCTTAAACAGGTCCGCAGTGACGATGTTGACCTGTTTGTCGTTGCATTGCGCGGAGAGAATGGTGGCGATGAGGAGTTGCAGCGGGTTGGAATAATTCAACTCGCAATGCGCATCGGGGTAGGTGCGCTTCAGGACCGCGATGATTTTATCCAGCCGCACCTGCCGGGCCTGGTTGGTTTCACGCGCCATGATGTCCGGCACAGTCCCATTCGTGCTCCTCCATTTCCTTGGGCGCATCGGCGAGCGGGGTGCCGTCGGCGGCTTCGGGGTATTCGAAAATTTTGCCCTCAAAGTTGCGGATGATGACGCGGTCGGCATTGCGGCAGAGAACGTATTCGGGATTGATGGGCACCTTGCCACCACCGCCGGGAGCATCAATGACATACTGCGGGACGGCGTAACCGGTCGTATGGCCGCGCAGGCCTTCCATGATTTCAATGCCTTTGCGCACGCTGGCGCGAAGATGCGCGGAGCCGGCGATCAAATCACACTGGTAAAGATAGTAAGGCTTCACCCGGCAGAGGAGCAGCTTTTGCACCAGGGCGCGCATGATGGTCACATCATCATTCACATTGCGCAGTAGCACGGATTGGTTACCGAGCGGGATGCCGGCATCGGCCAGGCGGCCGAGCGCCGCACGAACTTCCGTGGTCAATTCGCGCGGGTGATTGGTGTGGATGCTCATGAACAAAGGATGATATTGCTTGAGCATCGCGCATAACTCAGGCGTGATGCGTTGCGGGAGAAAAATGGGAATGCGCGTGCCGATGCGCAGAAACTCCACGTGCGGAATGGCGCGCAGTGATTTGAGGAGATAACTGAGCTTGTCGTCACTCAACAACAGGGGATCGCCGCCGCTGAGCAGCACGTCGCGGATGGTTGGCGTGCGGCGGATATAATCAATCTGCTTTTCAAACTCGGGATGGAAATCATAACCACTGGCGTTGCTGACCAGCCGCGAGCGGGTGCAATACCGGCAATAGGAAGCACAGCGATCCGTAACGAGGAACAGAACGCGGTCGGGATAGCGGTGCACGAGACCGGGAACGGGTGAATGGGAGTCCTCGCCGCAAGGGTCGCTCAGCTCCCAGGTCGCCGTATGGGTTTCCTCAATGCGCGGAATAACCTGCCAGCGGATGGGACAATTCTCGTCCGCCGCGTCGATGAGATTAAAGAAATACGGAGTGATGGACAGGGCCAGCTTGGAATTGGCGAGTTGGGTGCCAGCATATTCCTCGGGAGAAAGCGTGGGCATGAGCCGTTGCAATTGCTCGAGGGACGTAATGCGGTTTTTGAGCTGCCAGCGCCAATCATTCCAATCGGCATCGGAAACATCGCTCCAAAAGCCACGACCGGCAGAATGGAATTGTTTAAGGAGGTTTAGTGTAGCGGGGTTACCCGCATCCCCGTCGTCACCCGCTGAATTGCCATTTGACATTCTCTGCGAACTATAAATTCAGAGTTCTGCCTGTCAAGAGAAGCGCGAATAATATCCTTTGCTTCATGGTAACTGGCTGACAATCAATGGTTAGCAACACTGGCAGCAGTCTTATTTCTTGCCTCCGTCACGGATCCGGGTTGCGGACGCAATTGCTCAAGGCGGGCATCCCACCCATTTAACTCACGAATGGATTGCGCAGCGATGGCATCAAGGCCGGGAGTGGAAAGACCCTGGGCTAGGCGACCAAAGCCCGCCTTGTCCCGATTTTTCATGTAGGTTTCGATGGCTTGGCGATAACCATCCACCAAGGGAATGAGGTTCTGGGCCACGCAGGCGCGAAGCAGCAGGAGTTGCTGGATTTTAGACTGAAATAGGGTGCTCTGCCGGGGGAAATCCCAATCCTGAATGATGGTTTGCAGGGCAACTTGGGTGCGCATGGGCATCTCATTGGCTGCGGTCCGGACTTGAACCGGGGAATGGATGATCTCATCGAGCTTCCGCCAACTTTCATCAACCGACCAAATGCGCGAGAGGTCGCGTCCGGTGAAATTCAAAAGACGAAGTGCCCACCATTTTTCGAGATCAAGCTGCGTGGCAAAGTGATTGTGAAAGGTTTTCAGGAAGGAAATTTGCCAATTCAAATGTTGCGGCAATTCGGCGAGAAACGCGCGCAAGCACGCGCGGCCATCAGGAAGATTCATGAGTTCGCAAACAAACAGTTGCGCGCTGCTGCGATAGGCTTCGCCAGCCTCGCCAGTGAATTGGCCATCGGCAGGCCAGCTTAGTTGTTCCAGGGGCAGGGGCGGCTGGTTGCTTAATATCTCATGGGCGCGGGCGAGCGGATTGGCCCAGCGTTCGGAACGATTCGTCCGGGAGATATTAACGCCGAACTCCATCTCGGTGGGTGGTTGAAGGATGGGATCGACCTGGCTGGAAGTGATTATTTGTTGGGTAAGGCCTTGAGCCAGCCACGCAGGGATCTCAGCGGAGTGATCCGTGGCATTGCGATTGGCCATTTCCAGCAGCAAAAGTTCGACAATGGTGGATACCAGGCGCGAGCGTTCAAGTGTATCAGGCAGTTGAACGCGATAGTCCCAACTATTGTTGGAGCGAATTGACGTGACCTGGATGGTTTCACCGAGATTCCGGGCCGGGCGGAGTTCGAGATATATTTTGCCGCGCCATTGGTCGGTGGAAACACCAAGTTCCTTCATCAGGGATCGCTTGATACGTTCGCAAGTGACCGCGAGAAAATTGGGTTCGAGCCGCACGAGGCTGCTGGAAACGCCTGCCGACGGAAGCCAACCGGTTTGAAACTGGCTGTTAATGACGAATTGCCGTGAAAGACTGTAATGGACATTGGCTATCCGCTGGCGGGTGAACTCCCCGGGAGAAGTCTGTTGGGCGTGAACACTTCCGCACAGCAACAGCAGTCCGCCAATAAACATGAGCAACGGCCTTAACATGAATCCAACACATAACACCCTATTTTGGGCATCATGGCAAGGGGGTTGTGGCTGGCGCGTTCTTCGTTTGCAGGCCGCCACGGGATAAGCCGGGCCGGGATTTAGGTGCGCTTTTTAGCAGCTTTGATCGGCGCCGGTTTGACGGGAGCGGGCTTGGCCTCGGATTTTGCGGGAGTCGCTTTCGCGTCGCTGGCAGGTTTGCTTTCGGTGGCGGGGGCGGCGGGGGTAGTGTCGTTCTTGGCGCCGGCCTTGTAATTCTCGCTGCGGTAATCGGTAATATAGAAGCCGCTGCCTTTAAAGATAAGTCCCGCGCCCGCGCCGATGGCGCGTTTGGCCTTGCCCTTGCCCCATTTTTTCATGCCACAAAGTTCCTTGGGGCAGGTCTTGAGCGGGGCATCATTCATGGACTGAACGACTTCAAACGGATGATCGCACTTCAAGCAAACGTATTCGTATGTTGGCATGCTGCCATTTAATAGCAATGCGTGGAGACGTCAAGGCGGGGCGGACAGGCGATTTGTTCTTTTCATGGAAGCTGCCAATACGGTTGACCGCGTCATTGACGGCAGCCATGATGCGGGGACTTCGCGAGGTCTGCCGCTGTACCATGGATGGGCGCTCGCGGCGGGAGACAGTTTTTGAGGATTCGACGATGATCTACCTTTTGCTTAACGATGAAGTGAATGGGCCTCATGAGAGCGGGAAGGTGCAGGAGTTGCTCGATGCGGGAACCATCATGGCGGATTGTCCCGCCTGTATTGAAGGGATGAAGGACTGGCGCGCGGTGGGCGAGGCGCTGGTCTGGGCGCGGGGCAAATTGCTGGCCGAAGTCCGTCCAATGGTGTTGCGTCAGGTGCAAAATTTGAAGGCCGGGAAAACCACGGTGGCTTCCGCGCGGCTGGCAGTCAAGGAAGCGCTCCCCGCAAAATTGGCGGCACGCGATCCCAAGGTGATTGATTCCATTGGCATTCTCATCCAAACCAACGCCGACTTATTCCGCAACCACGAACAGTTCTGGCAGCAACATGACGCGGACGTTTTGGATTTGTGGCCCGCCCTGGAATTGTCGGCCATTTGCAAATCCGATTTTCCCAGGGATTGGCCCAAAGCCTGGGCCGCCGCTGGTGGAAAATTTTTTGATGGCCGGATGATTGCGCGCAAGGACGATCCCCTCTGGTTGGCGCTGAGTGATTTTGGTTTTCCCTTCGCGCCGTTCAGCTTTGATCGTGGTTATTGGACCACAGAAGTTGGGCGCGACGAGTGCACCCAGCTTGGTATAATTGGCGACAAGGAAATCCCGCAAGCAATGACCGTAGGCAAAAACTTTGAACTGGTGGGAATTTCCTGACGACTGAGACTCAGCCGCCAATACAACTCATGCTTCGTTCGGGGGAAACAAAATCCGGCTCGCCAATGTGATGGCGGTCTTCCTTTTGCAGCACGACAGATTGCAAATAGGCAATGAGGTCGGCGTCGGTTGCGCCATCGCGCAGACGGGTGCGGAGGTCGTGTTCCACCACACTGAAAAGGCAGGTGCGGATCTTGCCATCCGCGGTCAGGCGGAGTCGGTTGCAATGGCCGCAGAAAGGTTCGCTGACCGGAGAAATCAAACCCAACTCGCCACGGCCGTCGGCGAACGACCAGCGTTGCGCGGTCTCGGACGGATTGGTTCGCGGAGCGGGACGGAGCGTGTGGCGGGCCTGGAGGCGTTGGAGAATTTCGCGGCCCGGCATGACCAGCTCCTTGAGCCAGGCGCGCGCGGAATCCAACGGCATGAACTCAATAAAACGCATGGCGAGGTCCTGCTCGCGCGCAAACTCGGCGAGCGCTTCAATCTCATGATCATTGATGCCGCGAATAATGACCGCGTTGACCTTGACCGGGTGCATGCCAAGTTCGCGTGCCAAGCCAATGCTTTGGAGCACGGCTTCAAGCCCATCGCGACCGGTGATTTTTTGAAAGTTGGCGCGGTCGAGAGAATCCATGCTAAAGCTGATGCGGCGCAAGCCGGCGTCACGGAGCGCGGGGCCTTTTTGGGGAAAGAGAAAACCGTTCGTGGTGAGAGCGAGGTCGGTGATGCCGGGAATGCGCGCGATCCGGGCGACGAGTTCCTCAAGGTTTTGGCGCAGGAGCGGTTCGCCGCCGGTGAGCCGGACTTTTTGAATGCCGAGACTGACGGCCAACCGCACGACACGCTCGATTTCCTCAAAGCTGAGGATTTTTGATTTGGGCTGCCATTTCCAGGCGATGGGCTGGGAATCGGGCAGATTGGCCCAGCGACCACGGTAGAAGTTTTGCGCGGCCTCCGTTTCCGGGAGACAATAGAGGCAGCGAAAATTGCACCGGTCCGTAATGCTCACCCTTAAATCGCGCAGCACGCGGCCATGCGAATCGATGAGCGACGGAGCCTTGGTCATTGGGGTATGGGCTGAGGCGTCACCGGCGCCGTATTCGTGGTGATGGGCGCGATGACTTTCACGGTACCGTCAGCGTTCACTTCAACATTCAAATCATACTTGTTCGTATCGGCGGGCCGAATGGCGCCGGAGTTGGCTCCCTGCATGAGCTTCTGCGCTCCCTTTTGTTCCGCGCTGGCGAAGATGCCTTCGCGAATCCATTCCAGGCGGCGGGCAATGGAAAGCTCCTCCTTCAACTTGCTCACCTGTTTCTTCAAAATGGCCAGGTCATTGAACTGACGTTCGAGTTCGGCTTTCTCCGCCATCAACCGCTGCAGTTCCTTCGTCAAAAAAGCCTTGTCGCCCTCAGACGCATCCAGGCGCTTCTGCGTGTCGGTAATCTGGTTTTCCAGATTGCTGATCGAGCCCTTCAAACCAACCGCTTGTTTGTCGAGCACATCGTTCTGGTTCTCGAGTTCCGCAATCTTTGCATCGCGTTTGGCGGACTCTTCAATTGCCGTTTTGAGCGCCGTCTCGGTCTTCGCGAGGCTTTCCGAGGTCTGGGTCAGGTCATTGGAAAGCTTGGAGATGTCCGCCTTGCGGTCGGTCAGGTCCTTTTCATATTTCAGATTGACCTGCTTTTGCTCATCCAAATCAGCGCTGACCTTCACCCATTCATTCGAATGATGCAGGATGGTGTCCACGTCTTTGACGTGCGTTTCCGTCGCCGACTTGTTGCTGGTGATGAGGGCAACCCCCAGCACCACGCAAATCAAAATCAAAACTATCAAGATTACTTTTATTTTCATACGAGCACAATTATGCGTGATTCGGCCAGGCTAGGCAAGCCCGCTTATCTTATCTCTGCCTTGATTTAATGACGCCCTAAACTACATTATATTCATGAAGTTGCCAAGCGAAGTGCCGGTCATGGTTCTCCCCAATGCCACGCTTTTTCCCCAGGCCTTGCTTCCGCTCTACATTTTTGAGCCCCGCTACCGGCAAATGCTCCTCGAGTCCCTCCACTCCAACCGCCTCCTCTCCGTCGCCATGCAGAAACCGGGCCGCACCCGTGAAACCCCTTCGCCCATTGCCGGCCTCGGCTTGATCCGCGTTTCCGTCGGCCACAAGGACGGCACCTCGCATTTGATCCTCCAAGGCCTTGCCCGCGTGCAATTGGCGGAGACGGTTCGCTACAAACCCTACCGCATCCAACGCATCCGGCCGCTCGAATCCCCGCCCTGCAACGACGTGGTGGTCGATGCCCTGCTCGCCAAGGTGCGGGAGCTGCTTGAAGAGCGGGTCACGCTCGGCATCCCCTTGCCTTTTCTGGAACTGCCCAAAAGCCAGCCCGTCGATGCGCCGCCGGCGTTTTCGCCCAAGGATATCTTTGAATATCTCGACAAATTGAACGACCCCGAGCAGATCACCGATTGGGTCTCCTCCCAGGTGTTGCGCGGCCCCGTGGAACAGCAAACCATTTTGGAAACGGTCCATCTCGAGGCGCGGTTGAAGCATCTCATTCATTTTTTGATGGCGGAAATCACCCGGCAAAGGAAAGATAAGAAGCGATGAACGAATCCACTACCCAACCCGAAGACAGCCTGGCCAACGCCAGCCGCGAGGAAATCATGGCCGCGCTTTTTGCCAACATGGTCATCCAACAAACCAACATGGCCATGATGTTGCTCGGCAAGGTGGCCCACCCGGAGACTGGACAATTTATCCAGGACGTCGAAACGGCCCGGATGTTCATCGACCAGTTGGAAATGCTCGAGGTCAAAACCAAGGGCAACCTCTCCAAGCAGGAGGAAGCGTTGCTGAAGCAGGGGCTCACCGCCTTGCGCATGGCGTACGTGGAGACCGTGGACCAGAACCCGTCCGGCGACCACCAACCGGAGGCGCAATTGCACCATCCCGCGCCGGAATCCGCACCCACACCCGCACCTGCTCCCGCCGAGCCGGCTGCCGCTCCCGCCGGCGCCAGACCCGCTGCACCGCCGACCGCTGAAGCCGCCGCGCCGGATGAATCGCGCAAGAAATTTTCCAAGAAGTATTGAGTTTTGGTTTTCACGCGACCCTGACATCCCGCGTCAAAGTAAAAAGCCCGGCAGAGTTTGCCGGGCTTTCCTGTTTCATATCGAAAGGGTCGGTTATTTGACCGCTGCCTTGGGTGCCGTTTCCGGCGTGGTCATCGGCGGCTTGGCCGCTTCCACATCCGCCGCGTTCTCGAGCGCCTTCAAATGCTCATCCATGATTTGCACGTTCATATCCTTCTTCATTTGCACGTACATCGGCGGCATGATCTTGTCCATTTCCAGCTTCTCCAGGTACGTCCGGATTTCCGGGCTGACCTTGGCAAAATCCACTTTGCTCGCCGGGATCTTCTCGCTCAGCTTGATGATATGATAACCGTACGACGTGGTGACGATGTCGCTGATCTGGTTCGTCTTCAGCGAAAACGCCGCCGCTTCAAACTCCGGCATCATCTGTCCGCGCGGGAATTTGTATTCACCGTCGTTCTGCTTCACGCCGGGGTCTTCGGAAAATTCCTTCGCCAACTTCGTGAAATCCTCGCCGTCCCGCGCCCGCTTGAGCAGCGCCTGCGCCTGCTTCAGTTTTGCCTTCTTCTGGTCTTCCGGCAATTCCGCATGCGTCGCCGGGTCCATCGTGCCAATTAATATATGGCTCGCCCGCACCATTTCCGGCTGCTCGAACTTCGCCGGGTTCTCGTCATAAAACTTCTTCACCTGCTCGTCGGTCACCGTGACCTTCGCGCGCAACACCGCCTCCGCCGTCGCATCTTCCGTCAGGCGCGACTGCAACTCCTCCAGCGTCATCCCCACTGCCTTCAACTTCATGTTCAGCGCTTCTTCCGATCCCTCCTGTTTTTTGATCAGATCCAGCCGGTGCGCCGCCTCTTCCTTCCCCTTGGCTTTGTCTGCGTCGCTCGCCTTCATCTCCAGCAACTGGATCTGGATCAAATGATCCAGCAATTGCCGCTCAATCACCGCCAACTGCGCCGGCGGAATCTCCTGCCCGCGCGCCGCCGCGTTTCCCTTCACGCTGTTCAGCACCTTGTCATAGACGCTCCGTTTGATTTCGAATCCCTTGCCTTTGACGAGCGCCGTGTCCGGCAGCAATTCATCCAGCTTCATTGCGGGGGGTGGCGTGGTGGCGGCCGGCTTTGCAGCAGCGGCCGGTGCGGGTGTCGGGGTCGGGGTTGCCGCCGGCAGCGTGGCCACGGTAAATGCGCCCGCCGCGAGCAGGACGCCAAGGGTCTTGATTGTTGATTTCATTGATTCGTTTTGTTTGATCGATTTTTTATAATGACAGACAAGCTCTTATAATTTTACCACCCGCACATTGCTGATGTCCGGGTCCTTCTGTGCCTCTTCCAATACGGCGGCCGGCGGCACACTATCCAGGTTGAGCACCGTCAACGCATGACCCCCGGCAATATCCCGGCTCAGGCTCATGTTCGCAATGTTCACATTATGACGGCCCATCAGGCTGCCCAGATAACCCACCATTCCCGGACGGTCCTTGTTGGTCATCAAGAACAACACGCCTTCCGGCACAATTTCCACCGGTTGACCGTTCACCCGAACGATCCGCGGCTGCCGCTTGGACCCATACAAAGTCCCGCCCGCCGATATCTTCTGGTCCCCGCTGTACACCGCCAGGTGCAACCACTCGTTAAAATCCGTTTCTTCGTTCGACTTGATTTCCTCGACCCGCAGGCCAAGCGAAGTCGCCAACGTCCGCACATTCACCTGATTCACATCCTTGCCGCCCGCCGACTCCAAAAACCCCTTCAACACAAACCGTGTGATGGGATCCCCCGGCACTTCCGCGGCCTTGCCGCCGTAAGTCACCACCAGGCGGTCATTGCGTTTCGGCGCCAGTTGAGCCACCAACCGACCCAACTTCTCACCCAACGCCAGGTAAGGCTTCACCAAGGCATACGTCTTGGCATCAAGATTAGGTAGGTTGACCGCGTTCCGGACGGCCCCGTTCAATAAATAATCCGTTATCGCCTCCGCCACCTCGATCCCCACGTTCTCCTGCGCCTCCTCCGTGCTCGCCCCAAGGTGCGGCGTCATAATGACCTGCGGCAAATCCCGCAACGCAAAATCCTTCGGCGGCGGCTCCGTCTCATACACATCCAGCGCCGCCCCTGCAATCTTCCCGCTCTTGATCGCTTCCGCCAGGTCCGCCTCATTAATAATCCCGCCGCGCGCGCAATTCAACACCCGCGCCCCCGGCTTCATCTTCGCAAACGCCGCCGCGTTGATCATCCCCTTCGTCTCGTCGGACATCGGCATATGCACCGTGATAAAGTCCGACTTCGCAAAAACCTCGTCCAACTCCATCAACTCCACCTGCAACGCGTTCGCCCGCGACAACGTCAGATACGGATCATACGCCAGCACCCGCATCCCGAACGCGATCGCCCGCCGCGCCACTTCCGTCCCAATCCGCCCCATCCCCAAGATGCCCAGCGTCTTGTTATAAAGTTCGACCCCCGAGAAAGCCTTCCGATTCCATTCCCCCGCCTTCATCGACGCATGCGCCTGTGGAATCTTCCGCGCCAGCGACATCAACATCGAAAAAGTCAATTCCGCCGTCGAGATCGTGTTCCCGCTCGGCGTATTCATTACCACGATACCCCGTTGCGTCGCCGCCTCCACGTCCACGTTATCCACCCCCACGCCCGCGCGACCCACCACCCGCAACTTCGGCGCCGCCTCGATCACCGCCCGCGTGATCTTCGTTTCCGACCGCACCACCATCGCCTCCACATCCTTCACCATGGAGAGCAACTCCGCCTCCGGCACCCGTTGTTTGAGCACCGTCACATTGAACTCCGGACGCTGTTGAAAGAGGGCAATACCCTTTGGCGAAATGGGGTCGCAAATCAATATATTCATAAAGACAGGGGGCGAAGTCTAGGCAAAGGCCCCAAACAGGTCAAACACACAAACACCCCATAAAGAAATTAAGGCTCAAGTTACCTCAATTTACCTTAACTACCCTTAAGGCCACCCTCTGGAGCCTTAAGTTACCTTGACCAGGCTTAAGGTCCATGGCGGCAGTCCGCTAGGACTCCGCCCGGCTCCCAAGGGCTGAAAGCCCGTCACAAGGCAGACTGGGGCAATGCCCCAGGAACTGCGCCCTACAGCCCACCCATCATTTTCGCGCGCCCAGCGCGGCGAACTCCGCGAACTTCTCCCCCGACCCTGAACGCCGAACTCGAAACTCCTTGGCCTGCCAGCGCTGGGCGACGGCGGCAGAACATTGTATTTCGTCTTCATTTTTGACCGTGCGCAAGCACTCCGCCAGGACACGCGCAATCCGAAGGATTGCCAGATAGTAGCCGGAGGTTGAGCGCAGCGACACCTCCGGAAACCAATCCAATACACCCACCACCCCGGAGCGGGTGGCAGAACCTTGTCCAGCCTTGTAGCATAAAAAAACATCTTAGTATTACCTTAACTACCTTAGTTGATCTTGGTATTACCTTGACCAGCTTAGTAGCAGCGGCAGACGTCCCGCCTGCCGGTTCCCCGTTCGTCCTCGTCGTCGATCCCCCAACTCCACACTCCCATAATGACCCGTGCGCAGGAACTCGGACGGGAGAGCAAGGGTGAGGTCGACGACTTTTCCTTCCCCTCGTCCTCGTCGTCGTCCTCGCCACCATATTTCTTCTCCGCGGTAAAAATCCCCCTCCGAAAACTCGGCACGCCAATCCATGAACTTCTTGGCGCGCCATAGCCTTGGCGGAGGCGGCTGAACTTTTTTATTGCTCATCCTGGCAATTCAACCACAAACCCAAAACCCCGACTGTCGCTCGTGTCGCTCCTGTCGCTCAGCTTTTTGCCCCCAACCCTGAACTCGGAACCATGAACTTCCCCTTTTGCGGAGCTAAGTAATTCACCCCATACCTCACCCCTGCATCCTCTGCGATTTTATAATGCTGGACTACATAAGGAACTGATTATGAAAGCGAACATCAAAGACCGCGCCAAAGGCACCGCCAAGGAAGCCAAGGGCAAAATGAAGCAAGCCGCCGGCCGGATCACGAAAAATCCCAACCTCGAAGCCCAGGGCCGCGCCGAAAAATGGGAAGGCAAAGTCCGCCGCAAAGTCGGCGACGTCGAAAAAGTCTTCGAAGATTAACCCGGACCATCGCCGCCACGGCTGAGCGGAAAGAGTAGCGTCAGGCGTCCCGCTTGGCATAAAGGGTGGCATCTTTGATGACCAGTCCGGAAGGACCCCGCCGGACTACTAGCGGTTGAACGATCACGCGCATAAGACGGCACTGTCTGATAAAAATGCCCCGCAGAATCAGGCCATGGAACCACACGCCCAACGGATCGCGGAATTCATTCCGCTCCCATCCCGGCTCTCCTTGAGCGCTGAAAGCGCGCACTAATACAGCCCAAGGCAACGCCTTGGGTTTCATCTCACCAACCCACCAAGCCCTGTAAGGGCGACATAAAAAAATACTTCCTTCCCCAATTCCGCACTCCAAATTCCCTTTCTTTCCTCCTTGCCACACCTGCCCAAACCAAAGACAGTCAAAAAATGAAGGACGACACCTCACCCCGGCTTTCGCAGGATTTAATTGCTTCCCGCAAGATCGTGCGCTTGCTCGTCGGCACCGTTACCCACTCGTGCTTGCTCACAGCCTTTCTTATTTTCGGAGGAGCCATTGCCATGTCACAAACCAATCCTCCCTCGCAAAAAAATCCCGCTGAAATAGGCCGTGCGCTTCGCTCGATGATGCTTACAGCGCCACCAAAGAATCTGGGCATCCAGCCAACCAAGAGCTTCCCAAGAGTATATGGTGTATTGATGGACTGGCCGCTGCAAAACGGTACCGCGACCATTGTTTCACTGTGCGATGGCAACGCCAGCCTATACACGACCTCCACGTTCGGGATCATTGGCGGAGTGGCCCACGAATCCGTCCGCGCTGCTGCCATTCAATTCGTCGCGACCGCCGAGAGGCATTTTGATGCAGCAGTTCCCACCAAGGAATATCCCTACCCTCAACCTGGGCACGTCCGTTTTTACCTCACCTGTTTCGACGGAGTGCGGATGATTGAAGCCGAAGAGGCTTCCCTCAAGACTGGCAAAGACAAGTATTCAGAGCTCTGGAAAGTGGGACAACAAGTAATAGCAGAGCTTCATTCTATCACGCAAAAAGCTGACAAGAAGCCATAATTAGACGGCCCAACATCCCGGAAACCAAAGCGCTGAAAGAGCGACATAAAAACAACCTTTCCCCAACGTGGCCCAGCTCCGGACAGCTGGGAATTTTAAATCTGACCAACCCGCATGCCATCCACACCCTCACGCATTTCCCGACTCATTTCGCTCGCCTGCATCCTGGCCGCTCTCCTCGCCTTTTTCCTTGGCGCGCGAGAATTCCTGCACGGCTATGCCAGCAAAAACTGGTCCCGCACGGACGGCGTAATCTCCTTCGCCCATACGATTGAGCACCCCGACCTCGATTCCGGTTCCGTTTACGGCGTGGAGAGCTCCTACGATTACAAGGTTGCCGGTATCGATTACACCGGCACACGCGTCCGTTTTGGCATGTTCGAATCCTCCATCGCGCACGCCCAGACCTTCGTGGACCGCTATCCACCGGGAAAAACCGTTGCCGTCTTCTACTCGCCCACCGACCCCGCCAACTCCGTGCTGGAACCAGGGATTTTCGGCGGCACCTGGATCCCCCTCGTTGTCGGTGGTATGTTTCTGATCTTCGGGATCGGCCTGATTTACTGGCCGTGGAACGAAACAAAAGCCGTCGTTCAAGCGAACACTCAAAACGAGCCGCCCCTGTTCATGGGCCTGATATTTATACTGGCCGGTGCCGCCATTTTCTTTATGGAACCCGCCAGCGGCGTTCCGGTTTGGGTCGTGCATGCCGCCGCAATTTTCTTCGGCATCATTGGACTCTTCATTTTCGCGCGCCGCTTGGAGAACAAGCTCTGGTCAAAAATACTGATGTTCGCCTGGATTGTAATATTTCTGGCCATCTTCCATTGGTTGGCGTTCGGCGCGGGCGAGCTCCGCGGCACCGTGACCACACCGTTCTCCACAAAAACCGGAACCAACGTCCGCCCCTTCTTTGCCACCTTCGCTATCATATTCGACGTCGCCATCCTCGCCGGTCTAATAAACCGGTTGAATCAGAAAAAGAGAAAATGAGCCCGTCCGACATGGCCATGATTTCCCAAAAGCCATGAGCACAAACCACCCCATCCGTCGCTGGCTGCCCGCCACATTCCTCATCGCCACAATTATCTTCGTCGGCCTGTATTGGGTCGGCTTGGCCGCATCGCATGAAATGAGCTATCTCACGGCTCACGTTCGCATGGCCGACGCCTTCAAGAAAGCCTTGGCCACCGCCCCGCGCGTTTTGTTCAACGACCAATTCACTGCCCCGCAACTTTGGTTTATCCCGTTCGCCCTGGGCATGGGAATTTTGTATTGGTCGCTCAGAAAGGACCTGCGCCGTCGTATTATCTTTGCCGCCCTCGGCGTTCTACTTCCAAACATTGCCATAAACCCCGGCGTCATAATTTTGGCCTTGGCGCTCCCCTCGTTTTTTGCCGGAGCCTGCGATGGTGAGGATTGGGGCGAAGGTTGGTTCGCCAACGCCGCAGCCGGAGCCTGAACCCTCCTCGCGTTCATCATCACTTTGCACGATGGCTTCCTGTTAATCAAAGAGCGGCGCAAACAACCCAAAATCACTCAATCACCCGCCACCGCATAACAATGCGGCCTCTCTTCTTTGGCCATAGATCATCCCGCCGATCCAAGGAAAACCCAAAGGAGCAAAGTCGTGGAACCAAACGGCCAACGGATCGCGGAATTCATTCCGCTCCCTCTTCCCTCCTCCTTTTTCGTGGCCATGTAACACTCATCTTTCCATCGTTGACAAACCACCACCCCAACCCCAACTTCATCAAAATGAAAAATCGCGCTCACGAAAATTTTCCTCAATTTTAATTAGCCTGCTCAACCGCAGCATCACGCGAAATGGAAACGCTCCAATAATTACAAAAATGGTATCACTCCCAATGCAACGGCGAGTGGGAGCATGCCCACGGTATCAAGATCGATACTCTCGACAATCCTGGATGGAAGGTCACCATTGAACTTGCCGACACTGAGCTTGTAGCCCGTCCGTTTAACGAGATTACACAAGTGGAGCACGAGACCGAGTGGCTTCGCTGCCGCATTCGCGAATCCAAGTTTGAGGGTTCCGGTGGTCCTTGCATGCTCGAAGAAATTCTAAGAGTATTTTTGGCCTGGGCCACAGAGAAGCAAACACCATGACAGCAGAGCCGCCCACCAACCCCCAACCCACCAACCGCCCCCGCGCCCCAATGGCCGCTGAGTTCATCGTGTTATTCTGTCGCTACCTCTGCGCCATTCTCGTGACATTGTCAGTCTCCATTTTTGTCCTGCTCCTTGGAGTGAGGGTCCTTGATATGAGCGTCATCCACTTCCTGAGTGGCGCCTTCCCACATGACGGAGGTGCCAGCACCGTCATTACTTATATCGCAGCTTTGGCCGGGATTCTGTTGGGCAGCCTCTGTCTGCCTCGCCGCAGTCGTGGCTGGGCGGGTGTGGCGCTCCTGATTCTCGGACTCGCTCTCTATTACATGTGCTGGTACACTTCATGGCAGTTGCAGGTTCCGGGGAAGCATGGACACTTTTCACTCCTCCTGCCACTTGCCGCCGGTGGCCTGTCCGCCTTGTGGCTATCCGCCTTGATTTCCCGACGCGCAGTAAGAGCCAAGATTCCAAAATTATGAACCAACCAATCATTCTACTCATGCTGCTGCTGGTCGCCGGAAGCGGCAGCGGTTGCATCGGAACCAGTCCAAATAGCCGGATGGTCACAGCCACCATTGCCAACTCTTCAACCCATGAATTAAATGGGGTAAAACTCGAATGCGCGGGCCATGATTTAAGAGCGGGAATACTTCAGCCAGGGATAAGCGCAACCATATTAAACGTCCCATGGCCGCAATCGCCCGGTGGTAAAGTTCTATTCATTGATTACCAAACCAAGAAACCGTACAGCGTTGAAATCTCGCTGCTTTCGATTAACGAGCAGGTGTTCGCCGGCAAGTGCCGTCATGTGATCATCCGGATTTTGGATTACGACAAAGCACAGGCAGAATGCGAATGATCGGCGTTCGCGGAGGAGAGAAAAAGTAATCCCATTGCAGTCTGGGCCGGGCACCAAGCTCCCTCTCATCTGCCCCGGAAAAGCCCAAAGGAGCAAAGTCGTGTAACCACATGCCCAACGGATCGCGGAATTCATTCCGCTCCCGCCCTCCGGTGCCCATGCGCAATCCCCTCCGCGGCGGTTAAAAATCCCTTTCCTCTTTCGCACCCACCCTTGAACCGCCCAATCCCCTCCCATTACCTATCAGCTATCGTCGATTCCTCTCCCCATATGGCTGTCCGCTAGGACCCGTGCGCAAGCACCCCACCCCCCTCTAAAGAGTCCCCTCCAAAGAGGGAGGCGCTCAGCTTTAAATCGCCGTAATGTCGTCCCCGTAACCACATCAACCCGCTGCGCAAGCAGCTATATATACGCTCCGTACCAACGGCATAAAAATCATGAAACTAAAGCTCATTGTATTGACTACATCAATGTGCTTGGCCTCCTTGGCAAGCCACGCAACCGTGTTCTTCCACAACTTCGGAACCACCGCCATCGGCGGTTCTGGCAATTGGGACGGTTACAACCTCGACTCACCGGACAGCATCTCCCAATCCACGAGCCAGGTCTATAAGGGGACAACCTCCATCAAGTCCCAAGTCGTATATCAAGGCACCGGTTACACCGGCCGGTATCACGCCATGGTCTCCCTTGATAATGTTTATCATCCGGGTGACACCGGTTTTTACGGCTTCGCCTTCTATCTAATGAGCGCGTGGCAGTTTCAGAATCAGCAATACCAGTTGTTTCAGTTCATCGCTGATTTTTCCAATCTCGGCTGCAGTGAAACGTTCATGCCCTCCAGCATGGTCTGGGTCTATGGCAACACGCTCAATACGCGCAGAAAATATGGCGCCGCGTGCCCCGTCAGCTCTCAGCATATCACGCAATACAACAATGTTGCCACGGTCTCCGCTGGGGTCTGGCATACCATTGAAATCCAGGCCAATTGGCAAAGCGACAACACCGGCTATTACAAACTTTGGTTTGATGGCACCAAGGTGGTGGAGGAATATAACTGCCAAACCACCGTGGCCGACCCCAACAACCGCTATTTCCGGATGGACACCGGCATCTATGCCAACAGTTGGCATGACGATGGGCACATGACCGGAACCCAAGGCACCCGTTACGCTTATTTTGACGAAATCGGGTGGGGCTCGACCTTTGCCGACGCCAATCCCGCCGCCTGGTAAGCACCGCTGTTTTTCATCTGACGCGGGCGGCGATAATTAACATCGTCGCTCGCTTTTTAATTATGACCGGAACGCCGCCTTCCTTATCCAAACGAAGTATACTTATGCGCGTAAATTTTATTTTATTTTTTGCCATTCTTTTTTCGGTCAACGGGTCCGGAGCCGCCCAGGAAACCAATTGTGCCCGCCGCCTTTTTGATTTCACTCCCGTTTCCACCAACAATCCCATCGTGGCCCGAATCGGCGGTTCGCTGGAAATACCCGTCAGTGAATACCTCGCCTACCGCAAGGCGGAACATTTAAGCACCATCACCAACACGCTGGACCTAAACCAAAAAAAGGAGCTCTTAAACGGCTTAATCGATCAATATCTCCTCGTGGATGAAGCCTGCCGGACCGGCGCCGACCAGCACCCGGGCTTCACCAGCCGGATGGATTATACCCGCACGATCATGTTATCCGACTTTCTCGTCGCGCAAGAAGTGGAGGCGAAGGTCAAGACCGCCGACGAATATAACCAGCTGCTAGAGAATCTGAAAAACCGGCTTTTTGACGCCGCGACCATCGACGTATCGATTGGCGACTATGATAAACTAAAGATCGCGGCGAGAGAGATCAACGCAACGGGCGCATCGCCTTCGTCCTCGCCAAAAATCCGCACGCTGCTGGAAAACATGTCCGATTCCGTGCTGGCGCGCTACAACGGCACCGCCATAACGGTGAAGCAGGTACTGGCGATTTACGCCCCGCTCCACGCTCCGCGACCGCCGCTGGAAAGCAACGACGATCTCATCAATCTCTTAAAGCCGCTCATCGTGCCGGAACTGATGGCGGCGGAAGCCAGGCGGCTGGGCATTGAAAGCCAGCCCGCCTTTCAAAACAAACTCATTGAAAATCGGAATGCGCTCCTTCGCATTCATATGCGCGGCCTCATTGAAGCCCAGGCCAACCAGGAGTTGAAAGCTCCCGGTCTCGATCAGCGGATTCAATCCTGGTATCAGCAGAATGCGGAACAGTATGCCGTTCCCGCGACCAATGGCGTGAAAACGATCCCAACCTACGCAGCGATAAAGAAAAGATTGGCCGGCGATTATTCGGTCGATTTGCGCGACCGGATCCAGGCCGAAAAAGTCCGCGCCCTGCGCAAAGCCCACCCCGTCGAAATAATCGAAGCCATTCTCAAGACATCATAACTACCGCAAGCCCCTCCAAGTTCGGAGTTCAATCCCGCACGCGGGATTGTCCCCACTGCCATCGTCTATGGTCTATTGACCTGCTACCACTGGAGGCGCGACATAACGACATAAACTGTTTCGCAACCCCGTACAGCCGAAAGCACCCGCAGCCTCACCCGGAGCGCGGCTATGGGCAACGCCCTAGCCGCAGCAATACGAATGAGACCACCACGCAGGAAAAACCTTTCAACACCAACTCTCGAATACAGTGTGAGGCTTCCTCTATAGATTTCGTTTTGACTGTACAAAAACTTGCAATGGTCTAGGCAGCTTCCAATCGGCGAATAGCTTAATATCGACATTGGTAGGTGACCACGTTGGTGGTTCAATTAATTGAACCATCTCGACTTTTTGTTCCTCCAGCACTTTTCCAGTTTCCGTTTCGTATAAGCGCACGACGCCGGGCACATCGCCGGACTGTCCCGGCATAACCAAACTCGCTGAGAACGCATACACTACTATTCTGTAGCGCCCGTCCGGACTTGTGAATGTTCGATACCCCTTTCCAGAGTTGTGCGGTCGCAGTACGAAAAATAACGCGAGGCCCACAAGGACGACAGTGATGGCTCCAATCAGGAATTTCCTTTGTGACTCGTGTTTCATTGGACAATGGTTTCGATAAATATTAGTTGGCTTGCGAGAAAGTTGAAAGCACAAGAAAGTCACCCCCAAATCAGCTGCAGCGCACGGGCAATTAGGTGAGTTGAAGTCAGAATGAAACCATCCGAAACCACCGTCTTAAGATCATTCTGTGAAATCGGGGTGCGCCACGCCACCGACCCCTGCCCATCGTCCTCGTCCTCGATTCCATTTTCCTCACCTCCGCGCCTCCGCGTCTCCGCGGTAATGCGCCCCTGTTATTTCTCCGAGATGCAATAAAGACTCTCCTGCCCGCGTAAAAACAAATCCCTCCCCGCAATCGCCGGCGACGCATCAAACCGCTCCTCCAGCCGGTTCGTCGCCAGCGTCTCCAATTTGTCCGCGTCCTTCATCACCACCGTCGCCCCGTTGCGCGACACCACGTAAACCCGCCCGCTCGCGCCCACCGGCGACGCATAGACATTCTGCAACGCCTCCAGCCGTTCCGCATCAATCAGCGCCTCCCCCGACTTCGCGTTGTAACACGAAATCATCCCGTTGTTGTTAGCGAGAAAATAAAGCCGGTTCCCGTACAGCAACGGCGACGGCACATAAGGCGTGCTCTTGTTGTGTGACCACGCAATGGCATCCGTGCCGGTGATGTCCCCCGTGCGGCCGAGGCGGATGGCGAACAACGCGTTGCCTTGAAACCCGCTCATCGAATAAACCAGATCATCACCCGCCACCGGGCTGGGAATCACATTCGACGTCAACCCCTTGCATTCCCAAATCAAATTCCCGGTCGCCAGATCGTAACTGCGGATTTTTCCCGACGCATCCGTCACCACCTGCGCCTTGCCGCCATGTTGCACGATGAGCGGTGTCGCCCAAGAAGTCCCCTCCTCGCGCGTTTGCCGCCACAATTCCTTCCCTGTCTCCTTGTCCATCGCCACGATGAACGAACCCGCCTCCTGATCGCACGTGACGACAATCGTATTGCCAAACAGCGCCGGCGAACTCCCTTCGCCAAACGTCCTCTTTATCGTCAGCTTGCCAAAATCCTTTTCCCATTTCAGGTTCCCCTTCAAATCATAGCAATGCAGTCCGCGCGACCCAAAATGAGCATAGACATATTTCCCATCCGTGACGGGCGAAGCCGAGGCAAAACTCCCCCCATCTTCGTGATACCCCTCATGCGGCACTTCTTCGCGCGCGACTTTCTGCCACAACGTTTTTCCGGTCTGCCGGTCCAGGCACAGCAACACGAACTGATAAACCTCCGTCGGCTTACCCATGCCGCCACCCGGACGCCGCCGCGGACGATCTCCACCCGGAGCATTCGTGCCCACCGACGCAACCACTGCGGGCGCATCCTTTTTCTCCGCCGCCACCGCCACCTTCTCGCCCATCGGAATTGCCGTCTCCACAAAAACCAGGTTGTCCCAAACAATCGGCGAGGCCGAGCCGCCACCCGGAATTTTCACCTTCCATTTGATGTTACTCGTTTCGCTCCAGGTCGTTGGTGGGTTCGCCCCCGGCGCCGCGCCCGAGTTCAACGGCCCACGCCACCCCGGCCAGTTTTGGTCGGCGGACGCCATCACGGTTCCCACCACGAACAAAAGTGCAACGCTGGCAACAGGACGGGTCAAAACCTTCAAACTTTGGAATAGGGCAGTCATAATTCTCTTGGATTGGCTTTTGGGACGATAGCTGATTATGACTATGGACGCAACTCACCCGTCCAGGGTTTCGCCCAAAGTGAAGTTTAATCTCCGCCCCGCCTTGGCTGGGGCCGTTTTTGCCCGAAAGACTGAACTCCCCTGTTTACTTCGCGCCGGTTGCGGCTCTGCGGCCCTGCGTAAGGGTCCGTTCTTTCCGTTTGCCGCTCTGTCGGCCGGCGTATTCCTTTAACACCGCGATCACCAGTGTAAAATCCGTCGTCTTGTGGAAGAAATGCTTCACTCCCAAAGCCAGGCACCTTTGGCGGGTTCCCGCCTCGCTCCGGCCGGTGAGCACGATCACCGTGGTGTTTAACTTTTCCTTCTGTAACGCGGCCAGCACTTCAAACCCATTTAACTCCGGCAGGCCCAGGTCCAGCGTCACCACATCCGGCTTCATTTTGCGAATCAATTTGAGCGTATCCACACCCGACCACGCAAACCCCGCCACTTCAATATTGGTCCGCTCCGAAATTAAAAAGGCAAAGTCCACCCGGCTGGCTGCGGAAGCATCCGCAATCAAAAGCCTGAGACGTTCCGCCGGCCGCGATTTTTCTGCTCTCGTCATGCGACAAGATTCCTTTCCCGGAACGCCTCCGAAAGCAGGAAAGCCGCTGATTCTTTTGTCCATGTCTCTCCTACAAACCGCTACACCACGCCCGGGCGGCAAGCGGGAAGTGTGGCGTCAGGCGTCTCGCCTGACGTAGAGGGGGGCATTTTGCCCCCCGATCCGAGCCGAAATATTCAGAAGTGCAAAAACCACCCTGTACCCCAACCCGTGAACACGCCTTCCATCTCCCTCGCCCCGCCCAAGCGGGGCGAACAGGAGCGCGGAATTTATTCCGCTTCACCTTGATCACGACCGCCGATCAGAAACTTGCAAACCCTGCATTACCATCCAGCGCATTCCACTCCCTTGATGCCTGTGCGGAAGCACTCAATCCGCAAACGCGCTGAACAATGTCCGCATCTCCTCCTCCACCTATGCCGGATCCGAGAGCGTCTGGCTGAATTGCAACCAAGCTTGCTTTTCTTCACTTAACCCCCGCTTGGTCGGTGGCTTCGGGGTCGATGTCCTTCAAAGAATGGATGACATCATTGCGCATTCCCATTTCCTGATCCTGTGCCATGGACAGCAGCTTCGGCACGGCGGCTTTGGCCACCGGTCCAAACTTGCCCAGAGCGTGAGCGGCATGCCTGCGGACATCCACGTTGACATCGTTGAGCGCGTCGATGAGCGCCGGGACCGCTATGTCAGGTTCCTGATGGAGTACCCCCAAATAATAAGCCGCCATAAAACGAACATAGGGCGATGGGTCTTTGAGATCACGAATCCTTGTTCGCACCGTTTGTTTTGCGGCGAGTTCCGGAGCAATTGATTTCAATGTGCTTAAGGCAGCGGCCCTTACCTTGTCATCCGGGTCAGCCAATGCCGTCAAAAGAGCCGTCGTTGCTGCCTCATCGCCAAATGCACCCAACGATATTACCGCCGCAGAGCGCACTCCACTGCTTGGGTCTTTGAGGCTCTCGACCAGGGCCGGGACCACGAGCATCGGCTGTTTGCCAATTGCACCCAGCGCTCGCGCTGCTTGCAGACGAACATAGGCATCAATGTCTTTGAGGCCCTCCATCAGGTTGGTTAAAGCGGGCTCGGCAACACCACCCATTTGCCCCAGCGAGATGGCGGCACGTGCTCTTGCAATAGAACTCTTGTCCGCAAGTAGTCCTTTTATAGCCGAAATGCTCTCCGCCCCGATCCCGGTCAACGCCCCGCCCGCATAGTCTCCAACCAACTCAAAACCAATCCCATGCGGGCCATGAGCGAGTTCGATCAACTCAGGAACGGCCGGTTTGCCCAGAGGACCCAGCGCCTTAAAAGCCTGTTCAACCTTCCAGTAATCATCTTCAGCATGACTGAGATGGAGTCGAATGACTGACTGTCGAGCCTCCAGCCCCATGAGCCATGTTTTGGCTTTCGAGTCATTTGCCCGAAGCCGCTGCAGTAGAAATGGGATGACGTTAGTTCCCATGTGTCGCATCGCCTCGTCCGCTTTTGGCTGCGGCCCATATAGGCCATCCTCAATGTGGTAATCTTTGAGCCAGTCACTCCACCGCTTCCTCTGATAACTCGGCTCACGTGGCTGCAACAATTCCAACGCAATCCCGCCCACGACGGCAACGAGCAGAATGGCAATCAGGATGCGAAACCTTTTCCTCATGCCGTCAGTATGCTTCCTCAATCGTCAAAAACGAGAAATGTTTTATCACGATCTATGGCCTCCGTCCCCAACTCTGAACTCAAAACTCAGAACTCTGAACATTTTACTGCCCCCTTCCGTACTCTCCGGAACTTGTTCACATTCTTCCTGTGGACATCCTTTGTCTTATCCTTTGTGCCATGCTGACGGTCAGAACTTGATAAACCACGGAGGCCGTATGAAAAAAGAAAGAAAGCGCGTGACACTGGAACCGGAGCTGGAGGAGCTCGCCCTGTTTTGGCGTCCGCAGATGCGGCTGATCGTGGCCCGGAAATTCGCCCGCTGGGCGCGTCAGTTGCGGGTCAGCGCTTTTATTATGATTGAGCAGGACCGCGCGGCTTCCCGCCGACCAGCTTCTTTGCGGCGCGTGCCGCCAAAGAAGGCGGCTTTGAACTAGCCCCCGGCGCAACTTCCGCTCCCGCATTGCCCGAACTCAATTCCAACAGCGAGCGCAGCCCGTTGCGCAATTCGTTTAATTTATTCTCCGCCTCTTTGGCCCGCCGTTTCCAATGTTCCACTTCACTTTCGGCGGCGGACGCGCTTTCGTGCAGGCCGTATGGCTCGTTCCGCGCCTGGGTTTGCGGCGCGGTTTCCCCGAGCAGATAGGGAATGGGGGTTTCCAGCGCTTCGCTTAACTTGCGTAAATGTTTCCCATGCGGCTCGCTTTCGCCGGACTCCCAGTTCTGCACGGAACGCAATGAAACATCAATTAAATCAGCCAATTCCTGCTGGCTCAGACCCTTTCGCGCCCGGCAACCCGAAATGCGCGCTTTAAAATCTTTCATAATAGTTGCGTAATTTATGTTGACTGATGCGCCGTTGTTGCGTAAATGTTTCATAGTTTTACGCAACTTGAACGCATTTGTAAAGGATGTTTATCAAAATAAAGGATTTCGCCATGGCCAAGCCCCTTAATTCATCGCCCAACGCCGCGCTGCACAAGCGCCAGATCATGCTCATCTGGGACCTCGCCGCCAGCCAACCCGTCGCCGAACGCATCGCGCTCTACCGCTGGCTCGCCGATATCTGCGGCGATGTCACGGACGCCCAAAAGTTCCGCCAAACCGCCGACGACCTGGAAATCGCTGAACTCCGCGCCCGCGAAACCCGCTTCCACTACGGCCACAATCCTTAGCTGCACCTCCAGCCTCATTGAAAAAAGACACCGAGCACAACTAACAAAACCCAAATGCGCCCCGACAAGTCTATTTGCAAACCAGTCTTTTCCCTCGCCCCGCACAAGTTCACTGCACGACACTTTTTTCAGAAGAAATGGTTTTGGCGGGGTGGTCAATGAGCAACGCGTGCTCCAAGTTGTGTTAGAAACAAAACAAGAAAGGAACACGCGTTTTATGAAACCTCACAAGCTTATCCTCCAATGGAATCGGGAAGTGCGCAAGGCCTTCGCCCAATTGAGCAAACCCCAGGCGTATCTGCTGGCCGCTTTGAGTCTGGGGGTCGCCCAGGCCAAGAGCTGCACGCTGACCCGCATCGCCCAAAGCCTCTTTGTGCTGGGCAACCTGCCGGCCGTGGAGCGGCGGTGCCAGCGCTTTTTGAGCAACGCCCAGGTGGACTGGCACGCCGGCTCGACGGCCCTGGCGTGCTGGGTCCTGGCCCGGGCCGTGCCACCGCAGGGCAAGCCCCTGGTGTTGCTGGTCGATGAGACGGCGCTGCACGAGCACTTGAAGGTCATGGTGGTCGCGCTGGCCTACCGGGGCCGGGCCATTCCGCTGGCCTGGTGGTGTTATTCCCAATACGAGTATCCGCTGGCCCAGGTCGAGCTGATCGACACGTTGCTCGCACAGATCGCTCCGGCCCTGCCGCCGGGAGTGCCGGTGCTGGTGCAGGCCGACCGGGGCATTGGCACTTCGCCCGGCCTGATGGCGGCGGTGGAACGGCGCCACTGGCATTATCTGTTCCGCGTTCAGGCCAGCGTGCAACTGGTGCTGGCCGATGGCCGCAAGTTGAGCTTTGGCGAGTGGGTGCCCCGGCCGGGCCGCAGCTGCCACGCCCAACCGGTGCGGGCCTTGAAGAAGGCGGGCTGGCGGCAGTGCCGGGCCTTGGGTTACTGGAAGGTGGGCCAGCCGGAGCCCTGGCTCCTGTTGACCAACTGGCCGGCGGCGACTACCGCCAAGTATGGCCGGCGCATGTGGGAGGAGGGAGCTTTTCGGGACGTGAAGAGCAACGGCTTTAACTGGCAGAAGAGCCGGGTGCGCCAGCCCGAACACGCCAACCGGCTCTGGCTCATTCTGGCCCTGGCCTATGCCTGGCTGATCAGCCTGGGCACACGGGTGCAAGCGCGGCCGTCCCGCTGGCATCAAGTGGCTCACGGCAACAAGGAGCGGGTGAGTGTGTTCCAACTGGGCTTGCGCTGGCTGGACCGCTGCGTGCAGCAAAACAAGAAGCTTATTTTTCAACTGCGGCTGGATCTGTTTGAGGTGTTATGAAAAAAGTGTCGTGCAATGAACCCCGCACAAGCGGGGAGAGAGAGGAGCGCGGAATTCATTCCGCTTCAACTCAACCACGGCCGGCGGGCAGAAACTTGCCAGCCCTGCTTTACCACCCGACGCAATCCACTCCCTCTACCGTCGGACGGGAGAGGGCCGGGGTGAGGGTTGGAGTAAGAGCCAATAACTTATCCCATCAATTTAAACCAACCAATAAAAATAAATCCCTATGAACAAAAACCGAATCAAATTACTGAAGACTCCCGCCATTCCCACCCGCGAGCAGGTCGAACAATTCGTCCTCGAAATCGCCACGGCGGAAAATAAACGTCGCAGCCTCCAGGCCGCGCGCGATGCCGCCATCCTCACACTCGACGAAATCTACGCGCCCGAGTTCGCGGGCATCAATGACATCGTCAATCCGCGCACCGCCGCTGTTCAAGCCTGGGCCGAAGCCAATCCCGCCGAGTTCGCCCGGCGCAAAACCGTTTCGTTTACTGCCGGCGCCATCGGTTTCCGCACCGGCACGCCCAAGTTGAAACTCCTGGGCCGGCAAACCTTTGAGAAAATGTTGCTCGCCCTGCGCGGTCTGAGCTGGGGCGCGGCCTACATCCGCACGAAGGAGGAGATCAACAAGGAACAAATCATCGCCCATGTCGGCTCCCGCACGCTCGCCGACACCGAGTTGCTCAAGGCCGGTGCCGCCGTCGTCCAGGACGAAACCTTTTTCATCGAACCCAATCTCACCCACACCGAACCCCGCCAGATCGCCAAAGCCGAAGCCGCATGAACTCTGAACCTGAAAACCCGCGCTGAAAACTTCCGTCTCCCTCTTCCCGCATGCGGGAAGAGGGTACGGGGTGAGGGATCCAACTCATTCACCCATGCTTCAACAAATTCCAAAACCCGAGCCTGGAACTCTGAACTCATCATTCCAGATTCACACCTATCCCTTCGGCGGCGACTGGCGCTGGCACGTGCTGGTGGATGGTCACGGCTACGCACACGGTCACGCCACCACCAAAGCCGCCGCCCGCACCTGCGCCCAAGCCTACCTCCAGCGCAAATGCCGCACCTGCGGTTGCACCCTGTCCCACGCCTGCCCCGGCGGCTGCTACTGGATCGAACCCAACCTCTGCAGCAAATGCGATCCCTCGATATCGTGCTCGTCCTCGTCGTCGTCCTCGCCTGCTCCGGATCTTACACCTAGTTAACCCATAAGCCTCCCGCCATGAACAAACCCCCGCGCAAAAATCGCCCGCCCCCTACCCGGTTCCGGATGGAATGGCCAAAAGGTGAGTCGTACCAATCCCGCGCCAACGCTTCCAAGTATAAAGTCCATCCGTCCGCCTGCTCCGCCGCCGCGTCCCTGAATAATTTTCCCGCGCGCAAAGATTTTCCCCATGATAAACAACCATCGCTGACACTCGCCGCCCTTAAACGGCGTCGCGGCAAAGTTTACGTCATCTACGCCGAACAAACCACCGCCGCCGACGGCACCATCATCATCAGACCGTTGCGCAAGGTTATGCCCGGTGCGGACATGACCGTGCCCGAAGCCGCCCGCGCCCTGCGCCGCCACGCCCGCACCATCCAACGCATGTGCGACATGGGTTATTTCAAAGGCGCCTACAAGCCCGGCCGCGGACCCCAGGCCCATTGGCTCATCCCCCGCGCCGAAGTCCTCGAACGCTTCACCCCTCCCGCGGATTAGAAAGTAAAATGCAATTGCTCCGATGCTTTGAGAGCAATTAGCTTCGTCCGTCTGCCAACACATCGCCGGAAAGTGCTTGCATCCGCAACCCGGCGAGGCTTCTCTTTGACGGGTTCAGCCGCACTGCAGTAATCCATAATGCCATACATCCTTTCAGCGCAGAGAGACCAAGATGTTAACGCAGCCTTTCGGCGCTATCGGGAGTACCTCGCCGCCCCGGAACGCCCCCTGCCGCGCGGCGCATATTCACTCGCCGCTTCGGATTGGTATTTCGACCCGCGCGACCATCGCTGCCTGCACGAGGCCTGGCTGGAGAGCGTCACCATTTCCGAACCCGCCGCGGGCGAACGTGACCAGGACCGCGGCACCACCATTAGCGTGCGGTTGCTGGGCGCGCACCAAAATGGCACCATCGAACTTTTCTATCCCCACGTTTTCAGCTATTCCCTGGCCAGCCCGTCCTGTACCCGCGGCCTGGGCGATTGGCGTTACGACGAGTTCCGCGTCTCCACGAACGGCCGCTTGATTCACGAGATCGAGTGGGCCGGTTTTCCTTATGACAAAGGCTCGCACTGGATCATCGAAGCCTCCGATGTGGAATTTCATTGGTGGCCAAAGTGACACCGCGAAAGCGTCGTCCAGAATGGAATTGTCGGCTGGGATGTGAAAAGGCGGATTGACAAATGAGGCGATGAGCAAACATTTGCCAATCATTACCGGTTTAATTTGGATCGCCGCCTCCATCTGCTTCTTCGCGCATTCAATGCTCGCTGGCGGTGCGGCCATCACCGGCAAAGTAGTGGCGGGACAATACTACTTGGGCATGCACGGCAACTTCGTCGGCGTTTCCCGTGGTGCCTATATTCTCTCCGCAGTATTAAGTGCGGCTTTTGGCTTGAGCCTCCCACTGTTCAGTTGGGTGATGGCGCGGCAGAAATCGCAGCAGCCAACATTCAGCCGGCTACTTTGGCTGGGGCCTCTATTCTCAACGCTCGCCGGACTTTCATTCTGTTATCTCTCTCTGCAATGCATCGTGAGAGCTCTCTTCGGCGCATAATACCTCCCCGCCTTCGATCAAAACGCTCGACCCCGCGCTGAAGCCAGTGCCGACAACGCCCCCGCTAATAATCTTCCCGCCAGTCTCTTCTTCAACGCGCAAGACCACTTGAGCGAATTCCGCTAATTTCCCTCTCTCGCCGCGCAAAAAAAAGCAGCCTTTTTTCATTTCGCACGTATGGCATGTGCGTTTTGACCAATGACAGCAGGGCTTTTCTCTGTTTTTTGACCCCAAAAAGCTGAGCGACACGAGCGACACGAGCGACATCCAGCCCCCCACCCGTTGTGCTCAACTGTCACCCGATGAAACGCTCATCTAGCGGTTTCCTCGGTGCGACAACTCAGCCGCTCCGCAGAAATCAGAAAAATAAAAATCAGCTTATGAAAAAAATGATACCCGCTGCTCTCGCCCTGTCGGCCTCGCTTCTCCTCACCGGTTGCGCCTCGGAAGCCATCAAGGCCGGTGACATCATCTCCATCACCCAACGCACGTTCGGCATCAAGGTTGGCCAGGCTCCTGCCAACGGCAGTCCCGAAGTCACGCTCGGTCTCATCGCCACCACCGTGCAGTTCACTCCCACCAGCACCAACGGCCCCGTGTTCGCCCCCAATTACGCCAACACCTTCAAGATCGGGCAGAGCGCGGTCCCGTTCTCGTTTGACGTGGATGAAACCATTGCCTCGGGCAACATCCAAACCGGCGCAGGCAGCAACACCACCTCCATCGCCATCATCCCCGGACTCTCTCACTAACTCCGCGCCTCCGCGCCTCCGCGGTAAATCCCAAAACCCTGAACCCCAAACACCAAACCCTGCACATGTATTCATTGGACACAACGAAATTAGGCTTCAGCCTCGCCAACGCCCGCGCCCTCGCGCTCGCCTCGCGCCTCGCCTACACGGAGCTGCCCACCGTCACCGGCCGCGGCACCGACACCCAGGTCCTCATCACCGAACTCGATAACGCCATCGTCATTGCCTTTCGCGGCACGACGAACCTGCGCGACTTCGTCACCGATGCCCAGGCGTGGCGCGAGAACCTTGCCGACTGCCAAATCCACTGTGGCTTCCTCGCCGCATGGAAAAGTGTCATGGACGGAATTGCCGCCCAACTCGTCACACTGCCGCCAAAACCGCTCTTCATCACCGGTCATTCCCTGGGCGGTGCGCTCGCGGTGCTTTGCGCCAATGTCCTGGCCGGTCGCGTGCATTCCGTTTACACCTTCGGCCAACCCCGTGTCGGCAATGCCGATTTCGCCAACCGCAGTCGCGCTCTTTTATCCGGCCGCCATTTCCGCATCGTGAATGCCAACGACATCGTTCCACGCCTCCCCGGCGCGCTCATCGGTTACCGCCATTCCGGCGAACAAATTTTCCTCGACGCCCTTGGTCGCCTCGAACAAAACGCCGCGCTCTGGCTCATGGCCGTTTCTGACGCCTTCGGCCTCTGGGAGGAATGGAACAAAAGCAAACGCATCGCCCTCCTCGCCGATCACCACATCGACCGCTACATCACCGCGCTTAGCGAATCGTCCTCGTCGTCCTCCTCGTCCTCGTCGTCGCTCACCCTCAACCCCAAACTCAAATGATCCTCTCACAACTCGCCCCCGACATGACCAAGGGTCTCGCCGCCTGGCTCGTTTCCGCCGGCGCCGTCCTCTGGATTTTCAACGAAGGCCGCAAAGCCTTCAAACGCAAATCCGCCTACCCGCCCAACGAGCAATTGGAAATCTCCCACAACCTCCTCACCCGCCGCGTCGATGGCCTCGACCTCCACGTCTCCGCCCTCCGCCAGGAACTTGAAAAAGACCGTCGCGACAACGAAATCCACGCCTCTCAGCGTTCCCGCACCATCTTCTCCCAGATCGACAAAACCCGCCTGGAAATCAAGGGTGACATGCAGAAGCAAGGTGACGAGATTCGCGAAATCGCCGTTTCCTGCGGTGAGATGAGTGTTGCCAACAATCTCCAGAACCAGCGCCTCGCCCAAATCGAAGCCAAACTCGACCGCCTCATCGAAAGGAAGTCCCCCTAACTCACGCAACCCCGCGTCTCTGAACCGCCGCCATTGCATCTCGTGAAACTCAAATCAATCCATCCAAAGTGCCCGTCGCGTCAGAAGGTCAAACGCGCCTTGCCGAACATCCATGTTCCCATCCTGCCCCGGGACACCTTGTTCCAATATCAGCGCGCCTGGGCCAATGACCCCGCCCCTTTCAAATTCGGCTTGATGGCGCGTCAGGTCGGGAAGGATTTCAGTTCCGGCGCCGAGGGTGTGCGCGATTGCTATGCCGTCGAAAAGGCCGGTGGCAAAACCACCTGGATCATTGCCGCGCCCTCCGAACGCCAGTCGCTTGAAGCGCTGGAAAAATGGAAGGAATGGACCAAAATCCTGAAGTTCTCCATCGCCGACATCGAGGAGGAGCGCTCGGACGCGCGCAACAGCCAATCCCTGCTCAAATCCAACTCCATTATTTTTCCGGGCGGCAGCCGCATCATGGCCGTGCCCGGCCGGCCCGATACCGTCCGCGGTTACTCCGCCAATGTCCTCCTCACGGAATTTGCCTTCTTTGACAACCCGGACAAAACCTGGCGTGCCATCCTCCCGAGCATCACCAACCCGTTGCGCGGCGGCCCCAAGAAAATCCGACTCATCACCACCCCCAACGGCGTCGGCAACAAGACTCACGAACTCTGGAAAAAGAATTTCAACCAACCCGATTCCAAATGGAGCTGCCATTTCGTGAACATTCACGACGCCGTCCGTGATGGCTTGCCCATCAACGTCGAGGAGTTGCATGCCGGTATTGAAGATCCGGAAGGCTGGGCGCAGGAATACGAACTGAACTTTCTCGACCACGCCACTGTCCTGCTCCCGTACGAGATCATCATCCCCTGCGAGAATCCTCTGGCCACGGAAACAGCCCCGCCAGATTTCTGGTTCCCCACGTCCTCGTCGTCCACCTCGGTTCTCTTCGGCGGCATCGACTTCGCCCGCAAACACGACCTCACCGTTTGCTGGACTCTGGAACTCGTCGGCGGCGCATTTCGCATGACGCGGGAAGTCCTCACGTTGTCGAACATGCCCACGCCCGAACAACTCGTGATTCTGAGCACCCGCGTCCGTCGCATGCGCCGCGCCTGCCTGGATTACACCGGCAACGGCGCCGGCCTCGGTGATTATCTCGTCAAGGAATTCGGCGAATACGATCCCGACCGGCATCTCTTTGGGAAGGTCGAGCTCTGCCATTTCACAAACCCGCTCAAGACCGACATCTTCCCCAAGACCCGGATGGAGTTTGAGCGCAAGCTCGTGGGCATCCCCGTCAGTCGCGTCATTCGCGAAGATCTTCACTCCATCCACCGCGTCGCCCTGGCCGGGGGCGGCGTCTCCTACCGAGCAGCCCACTCCGCGAACGGCCATGCGGACCGCTGCACCGCCCTCGCCCTGGCCATTCGCGCCACGGCCACGGGCGGTGCAGTCTTCGCTTATCAATCTTTGAAACGCGCCAACCGCAACCGCGCCGCATCGCGCGGCCAGAAAGACTCACTCGCATGACCACCCAATCAAAAACCCCACTCCCCGCCGCCGCCGCGGACACCTCACCCGAGCGCATCCAAATGTCCCTCCGCCTGCGGTTCAATCCCATCCGCAACCTCACGCCGGATCAACTCACCCAACAGTTGGAATCCTTTCGCCTCGGCTTCTTCCGCAACATCGCCCTGACCTGGGACGCCATGGAACGCCGCGACTCGCGGCTCGCCACTGTCGCGCCCAAGCGCAAAAAATCCGTCGCCCGCCACGGCTGGGACATTTTAACCACGGAGAATTCACCGGCGGCCGAACAGCAAAAACAAGCGCTCGAATATTTCTACAACAATTTGACCGCCACCACCGCGCTTGAGCCGAATGAATCCGGCGGTCTCTCGCTCCTCATGCGCCAGATGATGGATGCCGTTGGCAAGCGTTACGCCGTCCACGAAATCGTCTGGCAGCCCGGCCCGCAAGGTCTCACCGCCAAATTTATTTTCTGCCCGTTGTGGTGGTTCGAGGGCACCCAGGGCCGGCTCCGTTTCCTGCTCAACGAAATGTCCCTCTTCGGTCAGCCGATGGAACCATGGGGCTGGCTCGTCACCGTGGGCGACGGCATCATGGAAGCCTGCTCCGTCGCCTATGTCTTCAAGCATCTGCCGTTAAAAGATTGGCTCGGCTACTCGGAAAAATTCGGGTTCCCCGGTTTGCTCGGCAAGACCGATGCCGCCAAGGATTCCCCGGAATGGGAAGCCATGGTGGAAGCGCTCGGAAATTTCTCCAACGATTGGGCCGCCGTCATGGGCCGCAGTTCCGAAATCCAATTCGTCGAACTCAAAAACACCGGCGCCACCCCGTTCCAGCCGCTCGTCGATATGATGAATGAGGAGATGACCCGGCTTTGGCGCGGCGGCGATCTCGGCACTTCCAGCAAGGCCAACGCCATCGGCGCCACCCTGCAGGAGAACGAGGGCGACATCCTGGAACAGGACGACGCCCAACTCATCGGTGAAACCCTCACCGCCCAGGTCAGCCGCTTCGTGCTCCAATATTATTTCGGCGACGCCCCACAACTCGCCTATCTCAAAATCCGCACCGCCGAGAAGCAGAACACCGATCAAGAGATCAAGGTCGACCAATTCCTCCTCAACTCCGGCGCACCCCTCGCCATCAAAGACACGCTCGAACGCTACAACCGCCCCCAACCCGACGCCGCCGAGTCCCTGTTGAAAGCACCCATTACTCCCACCACGAAAAATATATGAAAACCAAACGCATCATATTTCCCACCACCGCCTCCCTCTCAATAATGGGTAGGAGACGACGTCAGGAGACTCAAACATTGTCTTCAGCGACATCAGAATTTTTCAACTCTGAACCCGGAACTCCGAACTCTGAACTTATTGTTTTCGCCAACGAACTCTCCATCCAATCCGATGGCTGGGCGCAACTCGCCCCTTACGGCGATTTCCCCGGCCAGGGTTTTGTGCGGAACGCCGACGGCACCGTAACAAAGTTCGCCGCCGTGCAACGCATGGACCGTCCCGCCGCCGAAGCCATGGCTGCCAAATTC
>JAQGPA010000145.1 GCA_028293325.1 Pedosphaera sp.
CAAAAATTGATATTCTCGTCAACAATCTCGGCATGTACCAGCCGAAACCGTTTGAGCAGATCAGCGATGAGGAGTGGGTGGAGATTTTCGAGGTCAATGTGCTCAGCGGCATCCGGCTCAGCCGCGCCTATCTGCCGGGAATGAAGGAGCGCAACTGGGGGCGGATAGTTTTCATTTCGAGCGAGTCCGCAATCAATATTCCGACGGAGATGATTCATTACGGGATGACCAAGACCGCGCAACTGGCGATTTCGCGCGGGCTGGCGGAAACGACGGCGGGCACCGGGGTGACGGTGAACGCGGTGCTGCCGGGGCCGACGCGATCCGAAGGGGTGGAGCAATTTGTGGAACAAATGGCGAAGGCGAACCAGACGAGTGTGGCCAGCGTGGAGGCAGAGTTTTTTCGCGCGGTGCGGCCGAGTTCGCTTTTGAAGCGCTTTGCCACGCCCGAAGAAGTGGCGGCGTTGGTGGCTTTTGTTTGCAGCCCGCTTTCGTCCGCCACCAACGGCGCGGCGTTGCGTGTGGATGGCGGCGTGGTGCGCTCGATCGTCTAATTCGTCCAATCAAGGAGATGTTATGAAACAACGAAAACTTGGCAGTCAGGGACTTTTTGTGTCGGCGCTTGGCCTGGGCTGCATGGGGATGTCCGACTTTTATAGCGGACGCGATGATGCGGAGTCCATGGCCACGATTAACCGGGCTTTGGAGTTGGGGATTAATTTTCTCGATACGGCGGATATGTACGGGCCGTTCACGAATGAGGAATTGGTGGGGCGGGCGATTCAGGGTCGGCGCGACAAGGTGGTTGTGGCGACGAAATTTGGCGTGATTCGCAGCGCGAACGATCCGACGCGGCGCGGGGTGAACGGCGAGCCGGCTTACGTGAAGGCGGCGTGCGAGGCGAGCTTGCGTCGATTGAAAACGAACGTGATTGATTTGTATTACCAGCATCGGGTGGATCCGCGGACGCCGATTGAAGAGACGGTGGGCGCGATGGCGGAGTTGGTGAAGGAAGGGAAGGTGCGTTACCTGGGATTGTCCGAGGCGGGACCGCAAACCATTCGTCGCGCGCATGCGGTGTATCCCATCACTGCATTGCAGACGGAATACTCCCTCTGGACGCGCGATCCGGAGGGTGAATTGCTGGACACCTGCCGGGAATTGGGGATTGGGTTCGTGGCGTATAGTCCGCTGGGGCGCGGGTTTCTGACTGGGCGGTTCCGGAAGTTTGAGGATTTGCCGGCGGATGATTATCGGCGCAATTCGCCGCGTTTTCAGGGCGAGAATTTTCAGCGTAATTTGGATCTGGTGCGGCGCATTGAGGAAATGGCGGCGGAGAAACATTGCACACCGGCGCAACTGGCGCTGGCGTGGGTGTTGGCGCAAGGCGAGGACATCGTTCCGATTCCGGGGACCAAGCAGCGAAAGTATCTTGAGGAAAATGTGGGCGCGCTCAACGTGGTGCTCACGGCGGAAGATTTGGCGCGCATTGATGAAGTTGCGCCCAAAGGGGTGGCGGCCGGGTTGCGCTATCCGGAACAGATGATGGAATCGTTGCGCCGTTAAGGCGGAAAATTAAACGCAGTCAGAAGTATTAATTCATGAAGGCAATTCGAGTTCATCAATTTGGTGGTCCGGAAGTTTTACAATTGGAAGAAGTGCCCAAGCCGCAGGCGGGACCGGGGCAGGTGCTGCTGCGGGTTTATGCAGCGGGCATTAATCCCATGGATACTTATGTTCGTGCGGGAACATACGCCAGCAAGCCAGCGCTGCCATATACGCCGGGCGTGGATGCAGCCGGAGTGGTGGAAGCGGTGGGCGAGGGGGTGCGACCGGTGAAACCGGGCGACCGGGTTTATGTGGGTGGGAGCCTCACGGGCACGTATGCGGAATATGCGCTGTGCCGAGCCGACCAGGTTCATCCACTGCCGGACAAAATTACTTTTGCGCAAGGCGCGGGGATCAACGTGCCGTATGCGACGGCGTATCGGGGATTGTTTCAGCGCGCCAAAGCCGTGGCGGCGGAGACGGTGCTCGTGCATGGTGCGACCGGCGGAGTGGGGATTGCGTCGGTGCAACTCGCGCGGGCGGCTGGGCTCACCATCATTGGCACGGGCGGGACGGAGCAGGGGCGGAAATTGGTGATCGAGCAGGGCGCGCATCATGTGGTGGACCATCGTGCGCCGGAATATTTGAAGCAAATCATGGAGCTGACCGGCGGGCGCGGCGTGGATGTTATTTTGGAGATGGCGGCGCATGTCAATTTGGGCAAGAGCCTCACCGTATTGGCACGGGACGGACGGGTGGCGGTGATTGGGAGTCGCGGGCCAGTGGAGATTAATCCGCGCGATGCGATGAGCCGGGACGCGGCCATTTTGGGAGTGATGGTGGGCAACGCCTCGGAAAAAGATTTGGCGGGCATTCATGCGGCACTGCTGGCCGGGTTGGAGAACGGGAGCCTGCGGCCGATCATCCGCAAGGAATTGCCGCTGGCCGAAGCGGCGCGCGGCCAACAATTGGTAATGGAATCCGGGGCATTGGGGAAAATCGTGCTGGTGCCGTGAGCGATAACAACGGCAGCCGATGCCCAACCCTATTGATTATACTTTCGTGCCATCCACGCAGCAGCGAAGAAACTTGCGCTAGCCCGCCGCCCTTCTAAACTTTTCGGTTCCTGATGGTGTTGTAGAAAAAAATGAACAAAGACAATCAACCGGGCGGAAAGAATTGGACGCTAAAGCGGGAGCGATGGCTCTTGCTGACGCTGGCGGCGATCCAATGCACGACCGTGCTGGATTTTCTGATCATCATGCCGTTGGGACCGCAGTATCGGGAGGTTTTCAAGATTGATCCGAGGCATTTTGGTTACATTGTGTCGGCTTACGGAATAGCCGCGGGCATTACAGGCGTGGCCGCGGGATTTTTTCTGGATCACTTTGATCGCAAAAAAGCGCTCTTGTGGCTCTATTCCGGGTTTACGGTCGGAACATTGTTTTGCGCGCTGGCGTTGACGTACCACCAATTGCTGGCGGCACGATTTTTTGCGGGAGCGTTTGGCGGTGTGGTGGGCGCGGTGATTTTGGCGATCGTGGGTGATGTGGTGCCGGCGGAGCGGCGCGGGGCAGCGATGGGCCTGGTGATGTCCGCCTTTTCGGTGTCCTCGATTGTGGGCGTGCCGTTGGGATTGGAACTGGCTAACCGTTATAATTGGCACGTGCCGTTCTTCGCCATTGCGGTGGTGAGCGCGGTGATTGTTGCGGTGGCGGCGTATATCACGCCTTCGTTGCGCGGCCACATGGAGCATCGGCGTGATGAGCATCCGGTGGCGCGGACCTGGGCGGTGATGGTGCACCCGGATCATCAAAAGGCATTTGTCTTTATGTCCCTGTTGACTTGCGCGGGATTTTGCATTTTTCCGTACATCAGCAATTACATGGTGGGGAATGTGGGGGTGACGCGAGGGCAACTGAAGTGGATTTACCTGGTGGGTGGGGTGGCCACGCTGTTCAGCATGAATTGGGTGGGGCGGTGGTCGGATCGCTCGGGGAAACTGCGGGTGTTCACGATCATCTCGCTCTCCACGGCCATTCCGATTCTGCTGCTGACGAACCTGCCCCACGTGCCGCTGGCGGCGGCAGTGGGGACTTCCACGCTGCTGATGGTCTGCATGTCGAGCCGCGTGGTGCCGGCAATGGCCATGATGACCGGGGCGGTGGAAGCGCGGTATCGGGGTGGTTTCATGAGCATCAATTCGGCGGTGCAACAATTCTCGATGGGGATTGCGTCGTTGCTGTGCGGATTAATCCTTGGTGAAAACGCGAAAGGTGAGATTACGCATTTTCGCGTGAATGGTTTGATTTCCATAGTCTGTGCATATAGCTGCATTTACCTGGCACGGTTTTTGAAGGCCCCGCAAACAAAGGATGCGGAGAGTGTGCCGATTATGGTGGAGCCAGGATAAGGGCAATCAGGAACGCGGGCTCAAACGGGTGGTTTTGTTTTTCCCTGGAGCAAGTAGCGGAAGAAGGACCAGAGGCTGGAGAAACGGTAGCTGGGATCCACGTAGTGTGGATGACGTAGAAGGCGAAATAGTAGAAGCGGCAGAAGCACCAGACGCAGAGGGCGAGGAGCGCGGCGACCTTGAGCGTTGGGTGTTCGAGAATCAGGAGGAGCGCGGAAAGAAGGCCGATGAGGAGGAACAGAATTCCTTTGAGTTTGATCAGGCGATGATCCGAGAGGTCTTTCATAATCAAAGAATGCCGATGCCGGCCTGGCATGGCAATGGCCTTTCAGTAAAGCGGTTAGGGGGTAATTTGACGGACAGGAAAATGGCATTACCTTGCAAAACGAGAGTCCTGGAATTTTCTTAGAAAACCAGTTCCAGGCGGAAAGGCCGAAGATGGCGGACGCAAATGTTTACAAAAATCTGGCGGAGGAGCAGGCGGATGTGCAACCCATTTTTGACGGCGGAGACAGTCCGGTGGTTTCGTCCACCGCGCCGGTGGCGCCGTTGAATGATGGTGAATTGCTGGATGCGTATTCCCAGGCGGTGACGAATGCGGCGGACCAAGCCAGTCACGCGGTGGTGAACATTGAAGTTCACAAACGGGTCACGGGCCGTGGCGTGGTAAAGGCAGGGAGCGGTTCGGGGTTTGTGATCAGTCCCGATGGATTGGTGCTGACCAACAGCCATGTGGTCCATGGGGCGGAAAAAATTGAGGTCACGCTGGATGATGGCCGCCGGCCGGACGCGCATTTGGTGGGCGAAGATCCGGAGACAGACCTGGCGGTGCTGCGCATTTATGCGCCGAATTTGACGGCGGCGAAGCTGGGAGAGTCGCGGGATTTGCGCGTGGGGCAGTTGGCGATTGCAATTGGGAATCCCTACGGCTTTCAATATACCGTCACGGCGGGGGTGGTGAGCGCGCTGGGGCGTTCGTTGCGGGCGAGTTCGGGGCGGTTGATGGATGATATCATCCAGACCGACGCGGCGTTGAATCCGGGCAACTCGGGCGGGCCGCTGCTCAATTCGCGCGGGGAAGTGATTGGTGTGAACAGCGCGGTGATTTTGCCAGCGCAGGGCATTTGTTTTGCGATCGCCATCGACACGGCCAAGTATGTGGCGGGCTGGCTGGTGAAAGATGGGAAGATACGGCGGAGCTATATCGGTGTGGGCGGGCAGAACGTGAAGATTCACCGGCGCATAGTGCGGTTTCATAATCTGCCGGTGGAGAGCGGGCTGTTGGTGGTTTCCGTGGAACCGAAGAGTCCGGCGGAACAGGCGGGCTTGCAGACGGGCGATGTGATTTATGAATTCGCCACGCAACCGGTGGCAACACTGGATGCATTGCACAAGCTGCTGACCGATTCGCGGATTGGAACCAAAACGCCGGTTGGGGTAATCCGGCATACGGAGAAACTCGCCCTGGAGATTGTCCCGGGCGAGTCCCAGTGGCGCGAGAAGTAAGCAAGCTGTTCAAAAGGGCCAGGATTGGCTTTCGCTCGCGTCAGTTTCGGGCTAGAGTGGAAGTAAGAACAAGGAGGCTGCTTATGAAATTGCCATTTTCGGAAATGCCGGTTTACGAGGCCGAAACCGGCCGCCTGAACGCCATCATTGAAACACCCAAAGGGGTGCGCAACAAATACAAGTACGATCCCGACTCCGGGCTGTTCAAATTCAGCAAGATGCTGCCGCTGGGCGCGGCCTTCCCGTTTGACTTTGGTTTTATTCCATCCACCCAGGATGATGATGGGGACCCGCTCGATGTTATGGTATTAATGGAGGAGCCGACATTTTGCGGGTGCCTGGTCACGAGCCGGTTGGTGGGGGTCATTGAAGCCGAACAAACGGAAAAGGGTAAAACCATGCGGAATGACCGGTTGATTGGAGTTCCTGAAAACGAACAGACCGTCGCAAAATACCATTCACTGGAGGAGATGGATTCGGAAATATTAGACCAGATAGAGCACTTCTTTATTTCTTACAACCAGATGGAGGGGAAAAAGTTCAAACCACTGCGCCGGTGTGGTCCGAAAACCGCGCGCGAACTGATCGAGCAGCATATTGCCGAGCCGGTGTGATCAGGGACGGTATCAGCAGGCTTTTCAAGGCGCACGGGATAAGGCAGGCTTGGGTGCAAGCGAATGTTGATTTCAAAGATGCGCATCCAGTTCCATGCAAGCAATAAAATCAGGCAAAACATGAATTTTAAACGCAAACTTAAAATTAATTGGTGGCTTTGGTTTTTGTTTAGCGTGCCCGCAATGATTTACCTCTGGCTAAAACAGTACGAAGATAAAGCGGGAGCCGTACATTCGGACTGGGGTGATTTGGTTTATTATTCTTCACACGGGCTTTGGCGTTATATCTTTGCCCCCTTGTTCTGGAATTTGGCGCTGCCACTTCTGCTCGGTTGGATATTGCAGTATTTGGTTGGGACCGCTTGGGAAACATTTCGGCAGAAGGGGAGAAGTGTTAAACAGACCGATGCTTGCTGAAGCCAAGCGCAGCCTTCTTCAGCGCTATGGCGAGCGGGTAATTGCATATGGCTACTGCGGGGAGAAGCAATAGGCGATAGACGATAGACAATGGATGAGGCAAACTTGCCGCCATGCGAGCGGTGATTCAACGAGTTTTGGAAGCCAAGGTGGTTATTGGCGGAGTTGTGAAAGGGGTGATTGGCAAGGGATTGCTGGTTTTGCTGGCGGTGGAGGAGGCGGATGCGGGTGAGGATATTGAGTGGCTGAGCGGCAAGCTGGTGCGGTTGCGGATTTTTGATGATGAGAACGGGGTGATGAATCGTTCGGTGCAGGAGGTTGGGGGCGAAGTGCTCCTGATCAGCCAGTTCACTTTGTTTGCGAGCACACGAAAAGGAAACCGGCCTTCCTACAGCCGTTCGGCGCGACCGGAGCTGGCAGTTCCATTATATGAACAGTTTATCCAGCGACTCACAGCGGACTTGGGCAAGCCAATCCAGACGGGGGAGTTTGGCGCGGATATGAAGGTTAGCCTCACGAACGAGGGGCCGGTGACGATCATTATTGATTCGAAGAGCCGGGAGTAAGCGCAGTAAAATCCAACCTGAATTTTCAGCAAGGCTGCGCAGTTTGTGCGCTGAATGCGCAAGAGTTGCGCAGGTTGGCGCAAGGAGAAAGTTGAAAAACCCCAGTTTCCCGCCATGGCACATCAGTTGCTTAAGGCGATTTAGTCCAATTACTTAAGTTAAGTCGTTGGCGTCAACTGACGTAAACATGCAAACAAACGCTGTTTCAGAAAGTAAAATTATGAAAACAAACATGGTGGTGAAGTGGTCGGCGTCGCTGTTGTTCGCGACGATGGTGTTGGCTGGGGTTTCGAATCTCAACGCCCAGACAAATACTGCTGCTCAAGACCAGCAGAATCAGAACGGCAATAATCAAGGGCAACAGGGTGGTCGCCCGGGGCGGAATCGCAATTATGATCCGACACAAATGCGGCAACAGATGATGGATCGTCTGCGCGAGAAACTGGTCGTCAAAGATGATGAGGAATGGAAGTTGATCGAAGAACGCATCACCAAGGTGATGGACGTGCGTCGTGAAATGATGGGCGGCTTTGGCGGGTTCCGGGGTAATAACCGTCCCGGCGGCGATACGAATGCGAATCCAGAAGCGGACGCGCTGCAAAAAGCGCTCGATGCCAAGGCTTCACCCGATGAAATCAAGACGCGGCTCGCGGCCTTTCGCGAAGCACACAAGGCCAAGCAAGCCAAACTGGAAGCAGCGCAGGAGGAATTGCGCAAGGTGTTGACGCAAAACCAAGAGGCAATTGCGGTGTTGAACGGGGTGTTACAGTAAACAATGGCGGACGATGACGCGATTGAATCCGATGCAATCACCCCATGAACAGCGTGCAAAATAGTGATCCAGCAGTAAAAGAATTGCTGGAGCGGATGGTTGCAGCGAAGCAATTATCCTCTGTCGATGCTAGGGCATTGGCAGAGGAGCGCGTCGCGCCGACATCCGAGGACGAGGTGCTGCGCTGGCTGGCCAAGGAATATGGACTGGCGTACAACTCCTTGGAAGAGGTGGAGCCGGATCGGGAACTGCTCTCCCTGTTTCCCGCCCGGATTCTGCTGAAGGAAGGATTGCTGCCGTTGCGGCGGGTGGATGGAGCGGTGGAGGTGGCCACGAGTCGCCTGTTTGCGACGCAGGGGTTGGACATGCTCAAGACGATGACGGGCTTGAAGCTCAAGCCGGTGCTGGCCCCGAACGAGGCGATCCAGCGGGAGATGAAGAAGCGGCTGGGGGTGGGCGCGGATACGATTGACACGTTGGGCGAGGAAGCGCCGCTGCAGGTGGTCGATGAAAACAAGGACGAGGACACGAACCTCGACAATGCCGCGGAAGATGCGTCGATCATCCGGTTCGTGAACCAGGTGTTGCGCGACGCGATTGATTTACGGGCGTCGGACATACATCTGGAGCCGTTCGAGGATGAGTTGCGGATTCGTTACCGGATTGACGGGGTATTGCAGGAAGTGCCGGTGCCGGCGCAAATCAAGCGGTTTCAACCGGCGATTGTTTCGCGCGTCAAGATTCTGAGTCATTTGAACATTGCGGAGAAGCGGCTGCCGCAGGACGGGCGCATCAAAATCCGGCTGGACGACAGCGAGATCGACATTCGTGTTTCGGTGATTCCGATGCTGCATGGCGAGGCGGTGGTGATGCGTTTGTTGCGACAGAATTCAACACTGCGCGGCATGGGCGAACTGGGATTGGACGCGCGCGAGTTAAAGTCCTTCCGGCGCATCCTGGGCCTGCCGCACGGGATTATTTTGGTGACTGGGCCGACGGGCAGCGGCAAGACCTCGACACTTTATACCGCGTTGAACGAGATCAACGATTCGGTGCGCAAGATCATCACGATTGAAGACCCGATTGAGTATCAGCTTAAAGGGATCAACCAGATACAAGTTTCTGAAAAGGCGGGGCTGACGTTCGCGCGCGGATTGCGGGCGGTGTTGCGGCATGACCCGGATGTGCTGCTCATCGGGGAAATTCGCGATCAAGAGACGGCGCAGATTGCCGTGCAGGCTTCGCTGACCGGCCATTTGGTTTTCTCGACGCTGCACACCAATGACGCGCCGGGTGCGCTCACGCGGTTGGTGGATATGGGAGTGGAGCCGTATTTGGTGGCGTCGTCGCTGGAAGCGGTATTGGCGCAACGGCTCGTGCGCGTGCTTTGTCCGCACTGCAAACAGGAGGACAAGTCCTCCACGGCGGAGGCACTAAAGGCGGAATTTAACTTCCCGCCGAACACTGTGATTTACCAGGCGGTGGGTTGTCGCGAGTGCCGGCAGACCGGTTACCACGGGCGCCGGGGCATATTTGAGTGGATGGACATTGGCAATGAGGTGCGGCAGTTGATTCTAAAGAATTGTTCCAGCGGCGAGATTCGGGAGGCGGCGCGGCGCAATGGGCTGCGGAGTCTGGCGGATGACGGTTGGCGGTTGGTGCGTGAAGGGGTAACGACGCCGGAAGAAGTTTTACGCGTAACGAAGAATCAATCCATCGGTGAAGGCACGGGCGGCAGCGCGGCCGATCTGGTCGCCAAGACGAAGTCACCGGTCGTGGAGAAATAAAATGCCGCTGTTTCAATACAAAGCATTGCAAGCCGATGGCGGTGTGGTGGAAGGCCAAATCGAGGCTTCCGGCCGGCAGGAGGCATTTTCGCAAATGGCGGGTCGCGGGCTGCGTCCGATTAACCTGGCCGAGCAAGCCGCCGCCAAAAGCGGGGCAAAGCACCCCAAGGCCAGCGACACGAACGGCGACAATGGCGCGGCCGGGGCGTTGAAATTTTCTTTTGGCGGGTCTGAGAAAGTTACGGCCCGCGCGCTGGAAAACTTTACCCGATTGCTCTCGAGCCTGCTGGCGGCCGGGGTGCCGTTGAGCCGGGCGCTAGTGGTGCTGTGCAAGGAAGCTTCCACGCCGGCGGCGGCGGCGAAGTGGAAACAGGTGCATGGATTGGTGATTGATGGAATGACGCTGGCCGATGCAATGGCGAAGTCACCGGAGACTTTTCCCCGCGTTTACGTGGCGATGGTGGAAGCCGGAGAGACCGGCGGCTTCCTGGATGTCGTGCTTGGGCAAATTGCGGATTTTCAAGCCCGCGAAAAGGAGATGCGGAGCAAGGTCATGACGGCGTTCCTTTATCCCACCGTGCTGTTCGTGCTGGCGGTGAGCGTGCTCATATTCCTGCTGGTATTTTTCATTCCCAAATTCCAAACGATTTTCGCCGGTTTCGGGGCCTCGTTGCCGCTGCTGACCCGGATGATCATAGCGGCCAGTAATATTCTGCGGTTCTACGGGCCCTTCGTTGTTTTGGGCATCGCGATTATTGGTTATTTGATCTGGAGTTGGATCAACTCGGCCAAAGGGCGGCGCACGTGGGAAGGAATAATCCTGCGCGCGCCAATCATCGGACCACTGGTGGCGCAGTTCGCGATGTCGCGGTTTTGCCGGATGCTGGGAACATTGTTGGGCGCGGGAGTGCCGCTGATCAATGGACTGAACGTGGCGCGGCGTTCGATTGGGAACCAGATTCTGGTGGACGCAGTTACCAACTCCATCGAACGCGTGAAGGAAGGGAAGCAACTGGGGCCGAGTTTGGGCGAGTGCCGGGCGCTGTTTGCGGGTTCGGTGCTGGAAATGATTTCTGTGGCGGAGGAGAGCGGACGACTGGACGTGGAACTGGTGCGCATCGCCAACGTGACGGAAAGCGATCTGGACCGGCAGTTAAAAGTGGCGGTGGGCCTGGCGGAACCGATCCTGTTGTTTTTCATCGCGGGATTCGTGGGGACAATTTTCATCGGCATGGTGATCCCGATATTCACCATGCAAGACTACATCAAATAAATCAGCAGAGAGAAAAAACTATGAAATGCAAACATAACGACAAACAGCAGGGCGCACAGCGCCACGAGCGGGGGTTCACGATGGTTGAATTGCTCCTGGTACTGATGATCCTGGGCATCCTGGCGGCGATTGTGCTGCCGAAATTCTCCGGCCGCACGGAACAGGCGCGCCGGACCGCGGCGCAAACGCAGATCCACACCTTCAGCACCGTGCTGGATGCGTTCGAGGTGGACAACGGTTATTACCCAAAGGGAAAGAATGGCCTGGGCGACCTGGTGCAAAAGCCAAACGATGCGCAGAATTGGCATGGGCCATATATCGAGAGCGTCCCCGTGGATCCGTGGGGCCACCCTTATGTGTACGATTGTCCCGGCAAACACCGGCCCACCTCCTACGACATCACATCGGGAGGACCGGATGGACGTTTGGGAAACGATGATGATATTTCCAACTGGCAAGATGCGAATCAGAAGAAATAAGCCGGGCCGTGCACAGGCGTTCACGCTGATTGAACTCATCCTGGTGATGGCGTTGTTGCTGATCGTTATTGCGGTGGCATCGCCGACGTTGTCGCATTTTTTCCGGGGCCGGAATCTGGATTCCGAAGCGCGGCGATTTTTGTCGCTGACGCGTTACGGCCAAAGCCGGGCGGTGTCGGAAGGCATTCCGATGAAACTGTGGGTGGATGTGGCGAATGAAACGTATGGGTTGCAGCAGGAAGCGGGCTATGCGGAGGAAGACAAGAAAGCGGTGGATTTTAGGGTGGACAAAGATTTGAAGCTGGGGATTGCGGAAGGCACGACGACGGTGAGTGACGGGCACGGTGTGCCGGCGATTCATTTTTTGCCGGACGGGACGATTGGCACGACCGGTGCCATGGGCGTGTCCTTTCAGGAGAATGATGGACGGACCTTGTGGCTGGTGCCGACGGGGCATGGTTTGAAGTATGAAATTCAGGACCAAAATAAAAAAACGATTGCCGGTCGATAGAACGCGGACGCGCGCGGCGGGTTTTACGCTGGCGGAAGTGCTGGCGGCGCTGGCCGTGATGGCAATTGTCATCCCGGTGGCGATACATGGCTTGCAGGTGGCAAATCTGGCCGGGGTGGTGGCGCAACGAAAAGCGCTGGCCGTGCGCGTCGGCGAGCGGGTGCTCACGGAAGCGGTGGTGGCGCGCCAGTGGAACCAACCGGTGCAAAACGGGACGGAGCAGCAGGGGCCGTATCAATTTAACTGGACGATGCACAATGACACGTGGAACCAGAATGTGGTCAGCCCCAGCGCGATCAACCTGAGCGCGCTGCATCAACTTTCGGTGGAAGTGACCTTTGCGGCCCAGAACAAAAATTATTCAGTGCGGTTAAGCACGCTGGTCAACACGTTGCAACAATGAGCCCGGCGCTTAAACAAAATCCGGACATGGCTGCCTTCACGCTGGTGGAGGTGCTGATTGCCGTGGCGATTTTTGCCATCGTGCTGGCCGCGATCAACACCGTGTTTTTCGGGGCGATGCGCCTGCGGGCAAGGACGACGGAGGCGACGGAGGCGATACTGCCGGTGGATCGCGCGGTCGCCATCATGAAGCGGGACATGGCAGGCATTGTGCAGCCGGGCGTAATGGCCGGGGCGGTCAGCAGCGATATCACGGTCGTGGGGCTTAGCCAGCCGGTGGCCTTGGAAATTTTTAGCGCCACCGGCGTCATCAATGACAGTACTCCCTGGGGAGACATTCAGAAGATTGATTATTCACTGCAAGATTCCACCAACACGGCGGTGGCGTCCGGCAAAGATTTGGTTCGCAGCGTCACACGCAATCTTCTGGCTTCGGCCACGGAAACGCCGGAACAGCAATCGCTGCTGGAAGATGTGCAAAGCCTGCAATTCTCGTATTACGATGGGACGAATTGGAGCGATGCGTGGAGTGCGTCCAGCAACTCGTCGAACGCGCCGGCAGCGATCAAAGTCCACATTGAATTTGCGGCGGCCAGACCCGACCAGCAAATGCGGATGCCGGTCCAGTTTCTGGTGCCCATTTTTGCGCAGGCGCTTACCAACCAAACCAACCAGGCCCAGGCCAACAATTGATGAGATGAAACCGGGCCGCGCCATAAAGATTTTTCCAGCGAGGTCTTCCGCCTCGCAAGGCGGCTCGCTGCTCATCATCGTGCTGTGGATTATCTTCGGCTTGGTGAGCGTGACCCTTTATTTTGCCCACACGATGTCGTTTGAACTGCGGGCCTCGGATAACCGGGTGGCGGGCATTGAAGCGGAACAGGCCATCCAGGGAGCGGCTTGTTACATGAGCCTGGTGTTGTCGAACTCGACCTCGCCGGGGGCGTTGCCCGACCCGCAAACCTTTCAAGCGTCCGAGGTGGCGGTGGGGGATGCGAAATTCTGGTTGATTGGGCGGACCAACAATGATGATGCGCCCACGACGGCGCATTTTGGAGTGGTGGATGAGGCGTCCAAATTGAACATTAATGCGGCCACCGCCGACATGCTGGCGTTGTTGCCGCGCATGACGCCGGATTTGGCGGCATCGATTGTGGCTTGGCGGAGCGCGGCCACGAACACGTCATCGGGTGGGGCACAGTCGGACACATATATGCGATTGCAGCCGCCCTATATGTGCAAGAACGCGCCGTTTGAGACGGTGGATGAACTGCGGCTGATTTACCAGATGACCACGGACATTCTTTATGGTGAAGACGCGAATCTGAATGGGATTCTGGATGCCAACGAAAACGACGGAGACGTGACGCCGCCGAGCGATAACCAGGATGGCCGGTTGGACCCGGGAATTTTGAATTATGTGACGGTTTACAGCCACGAGCCCAGCACCGGCACGAACGGTACCGCGCGGGTGAGCCTCGCCACCACCAACCAGCAACAAATACTGACTGTGTTGACCAATTACTTTGATACAACGCGGGCCCAGGAAATTTTACAAGCGGCGGGCGCCGGTCCGTTCACCAGTCCATTGCAATTTTACGTGCGCAGCAAAATGACCCCGGCTGAGTTTCAGCAGATTGAGGGGGACATCCGGGGAACGAACATTGTGGGACTGGTTAATGTGAACACGGCGAGCGCGGCAGTGCTGGCGTGTTTGCCGGGTCTGGACAGCGGCAAGGCGGCGCAATTGGTAGCTGCCCGGCAATCCAATCCGAACACGGAAAATTCCATTGCGTGGGTGTCCACCGCCCTGACCGATACGCAAACCATCAATCAGGTCGGGCCGTGGATTACGGGGAAAAGCTACCAATTCACCACTGATGTGGCGGCGGTCGGGCACTATGGCCGCGGGTATCGGCGGACGCGATTTGTTTTCGACACCACGCAGGGGACGCCGACGATTGTTTACCGACAGGATCTGAGCCACCTCGGTTGGGCGCTTGGAAAAGAGACCCGCCAGACCCTGCTGGCGAAAGAAGGACCATGATGAACTTGCTTAAAAAACAACCTGCGTCTTCGTTGCTGGGGCTGGCGTTCGATGCCGGCCGCCTGGAAGGGGTGGTGCTGCGCCGGACCAATGGCTCGCTGGAGGTGCAGAAAACTTTTTCGGCGCCGCTCTCGATCGATTTGCTGACCCACGATCCGGAACTGGTGGGGCGCGAAATACTGAATCACCTGGAGGCGGAAGGCATTCGCGAGCGGCGGTGCGCGGTTTGCGTGCCGTTGAGTTGGGCGCTGACGTTGCAGACCAAGCTGCCGGAATTGTCGGAGGCGGATTTGAGCAGCCTGTTGCAACTGGAAGCGGAGCGGGGTTTTCATTACGGCGCAGACGCGTTGCTGATTGCGACATCGCGCTATCGCTCGCCGGGCGGCGATGCCTATGCCATGCAGTTGGCGATACCCCGGGATCATTTGACGCGGCTGGAACAGGCGTTGAAAGCGGCGCGCCTCAAGCCGGTGACATTTTCGCTGGGAATAATTGCGTTGCAAGGCAACGAACCGGAAACGAGCGGCGGCGTGATTGCGCTGGCGTTGGGGGAAAACAGCGTGGGCCTGCAAATTTCGTGTGCCGGCGGTTTGGCGGCGTTGCGGACATTGGAGGGGGCCTTTGAAACGGAAGGCTCCGCCAAGCGGCTACAGACCGATCAGGTCGCGCGCGAGATTCGGATTACGCTGGGCCAGTTGCCGCCGGATGAACGGGCGGCTTTGCGCCGGTTAAGGATTTTTGGCGGAGACGATTTATCACGGCAACTGGCGGAGGAAATGCGGTCACGCATGGAACCAGCGGGCATCCAGGTGGAATGGGTGCGCAGTTACCCGGCCAATGAATTCCAGGTCAAGCTGCCAACGGATACGGTGGTTTCGCCGGCGCTCAGCCTGGCGGCGCGGCATATGGTCGGGCAGAGTCAGGGTTTCGAGTTTTTGCCGCCGAAGATCAGCCTTTGGAAGCAATTCAGCGGGCGTTACTCGTCCAAAAAACTGGTGTATGCGGGCGCCACTGCGGGGTCAGTCGTGCTGGTGGTGGTGCTGGCCTTTTTGGTGCAACAGATACAGCTCATGAGCCTGAACTCGCAGTGGCACAAGATGGAGCCAAAGGTAAAGGAACTGAATGATTTGCAGGCGCAGATCCAGAAATACCGGCCCTGGTTTGGCGGGTCATTGCGCTGCTTGAATATCATGCGCGAACTCACGCAGGCGTTTCCGGAGGACGGTTCGGTGACGGCCAAGACCATCGAGATACGCGATCCCTCGATTGTAACGTGTTCCGGCACGACACGGGATCGCCCGGCGTTGTTGAAGGCGCTGGACCATTTGCGCAGCGTGAATCAAATCGACAGCGTGAAGATTGACCGGGTTAGCGGCAAGTCCCCGATGCAATTCACGTTTAGTTTCCATTGGGGTGAAGGAGGCAGCCATGAAAATTAACAATCGACAGCAACTGCTGATTATCGTGACGATGGTCGCCGCGGCGGTATTTATCGGTGACCGGTTGATATTGTCGCCGCTCATCAGTGTGTGGCATGGGCGCAACGCGGAGATCAAGGATCTGAAAGACCGGATTCGGGACGGCAATTTATTGGTGAACCGGGAACATATCGTGCGGGAGCGTTGGGAAGGAATGCAAACGAACACGCTGCCCAGCCAGATATCCGCCGCGGAAAACAAAGTGTTGAAGGCGTTTGAAAATTGGTCGCAGGACAGCCAGGTGAGCCTGACTTCGATCCGGCCGGAATGGAAACGCAATGCCGACGAGTTTATGACGCTGGATTGTCACGTGGATGCGGCGGGCAATTTATCGGCCATGAGCCGGTTTCTTTATGATGTGGAACAAGGGCCGCTGGCGTTGAAAGTGGAATCGGTGGAACTCAGCGGTCGCGATAATGACGGGCAGCAATTGGTGCTGGGCTTACAAATCAGCGGTTTGCTGCTCAATCCTCAGGAACGATGAACCTAACTTTTAAAAGCAGCAAACGGGAGCAGCGGCAGGGAGAGCCGGTGGCCGCGAAGTCGCGGCGGACGGGCCGCAAATTATTTGAGCCGACCGTCGGGAGCTTTGAAATGTTCGAACCCCAAGGCCTGCGTTTGTGGCGACGGCTATGGCGGCTCCGGGCGACCTTGTTTCTGCTGTTGGGCTGTTCTTGCATTCAGGCGCAGAGCACCAATGCGCCGGTTTCGCCGCAAACCAATGCCGTGGCGCAAACGGAAACGAATAGCACGGCGCGAGTGGAGACAAAGGCGGTGAACCCGCGGGATTATGCGGCGTTCAAGATCATCGCCGACCGGAATATTTTTGATCCGAACCGTTATCCGAGGTCCGGTGGCCGGGTGGTGGCGCGTCCGCAACCGGCCAAGGTGGCGGAGGCGTTTTCATTGGTGGGCACGCTGAGTTATGAGAAGGGGCAATTTGCCTTTTTCGACGGAACGAGTTCGGATTATAAGAAGCAACTCAAACTGGCGGGAACAATTGCGGGCTATAAGATCACGGGAATCAAAGCGGACCGCGTGGAATGGGAAGCGGACGGGAAGAAGACGGAAGTATTGGTGGGGACGCAATTTCGAAAAATGGAAGATGGCACGTGGCAGGTCGTTGCGGATGGCGGGTCGTATGGGGATTCGGGGCGGAGCAACAGTTCCAGCGGAGAAGTGAGCAGCGGGGCAGGGAGCGACGTGCTCGCGAAGTTGATGAAAAAAAGAGAACAGGAATTAAAAAATGAAAACCGTTAAACTATTAATTTTAACCACTGGCTGTGGGTTTGGACTGCTGCTGGCGCTGAACGGCCAGGAGATGGATCCAGCGGCCAGCGGACGACCCGCCGACCAGGCCGGCATTGAAGCCACCAATACGCCGGACGAAAGCGCGCAGTCGCCAGCGGCCATGCCCGAGCCAGCCACCGAAGCAGCAGTGGCGGAGCCGGCACCGAAGGCGGAACAACCGGCAGCCCCGTCTGAAAGAGGAACGGCCGTGGCCCAGCGTGCCGCCGCACCCCAACCGCCGGCCGTGGTGCCAGCGCCAGAGGCCGTGGTGATTTCAGCCGCGCCGCCGGAGTCGCCGGTGACCGTGCCGGTGCCGGACAAGGAGACAGCCGTCACGCCAACTTTGGTGACCGAGAAGCCAACCATGATTGTCCCGCAAGCAAAGAGCGGCGCAACGGCATTGGCGGCGGATCAAGGTTTGCGCATGAACTTTCGCGGGGCGCCACTGGACGTGGTGTTGAATTATTTGAGCGACGCGGCGGGTTTCATCATTGTTTTGGAAACCCAGGTGAAGGGGAAGGTGGATGTGTGGAGCAACCAGCCGCTAAGCAAGGATGAAGCGGTGACATTGCTGAACACGGTCTTGAACAAGAACGGTTATACGGCGATTCGCAATGAGCGGACGCTGACGATAGTCAGTCAAAATGAAGCGCGCAAACGGGACATTCCGGTGAAGAGTGGCAACAATCCCGCCAATATTCCCAGGAATAGTGACGTCGTGACACAGATTATCCCGGTGCGTTCGCTGAACGCGGTGCAATTGACGAAGGACCTGGCGCCGTTGCTGCCGTTGGACACGACGCTGACCGCCAATGAATCGGGCAATTCGCTGGTGATGACCGATACGCAGATCAATATCCGGAGAATCGCAGAAATCATCAAGGCGTTGGATTCAGTCAGCGCGAGCGTGAACTCCATTAAAGTATTTCCGCTTAAATATGCGGATGCGAAGGCGCTGGTGGATGTGATCAAGGAAGTTTTTCCGACGCAGGATACATCACAGAACGGCGGCAGGGGTGGCGGCAACGGTGGCTTCGGCCGTTTCCGGGGATTTCCCGGCGGGGGCGGTGACGGCGGTGGTGGCGATACGGCAAGCACCGGGCATACGCCGGGGACGCGGGTTTCGGCGGTGGCGGACGATCATAGCAATACGCTGATTATCAGCGCGCCGGAAGAATTGATTCCGACCATCGAGCAGCTGGTGAAAAATGTGGATACCAGCGTGGAGGACGACACAGAAGTCCGGGTGTTTCATTTGCTCAATGCGGATCCGGGTGAAATGTCCGATTTGTTGGCCAGTCTGTTTCCGGATGAGAGCAATTCGTCGGATGCGAGCCGCTCGCCCGCGCAATTTTTTGGATTCCGCGGATTTGGTGGCGGTGGCGGTGGTGGCGGTGGCGGTGGCGGTGGCGGTGGTAACAACCGTCAGGGGAACAGCGGGCAGACAGAGAGTGACCGGATGAAGCGAATAGGCAAAGTCATATGCGTGCCCGACCGGCGCACGGCATCGATTGTGGTGAGCGCGGCGAAGGCTTTGATGCCGCAGATTTCAGCGATGGTGGATCAGTTGGACGCCAATCCGGCAAGGAAGCAGAAGGTGTTCGTTTATTCGCTGGAGAATGCGGATCCGCAGGATGCGCAGCAAATCCTGCAAAACCTTTTCCAATCGAGCAATAACTCGCGGAACAGTTCGGCCAACAGTTCGACCCAGAACAATCCGCTGACCGCGCGCCAAACCAAGGCCCAATCGAGCTCGAGCAGTTCGAGTTCGTTTGGCAGTGGCCTTGGGAACAGCGGTGGCAGCGGCGGGCGGAGTTCGATTCCGTAAACCGGCAGGCGAGCGATAGATTGAACCTATAGAAAGTGATGACCATGATTACAAAAATTTTCAGCCAGCGCGGCCTGGGTATTTTACTTGGCTTATGCCTGTTGAGCGGCAGCGCCGCTGATGCGCAGCAACAACGACAACAGGGTGGCGGGTTTGGGGGCGGTGGCGGATTTGGTGGCAACAATGGCGGCAACAACGGCAACCGGAGCAGTTCGAGTTCGAGCAGTTCCAGTTCGACGCGCGACTATAATAACAACACAGCGATCGGGGATGCCATGGTGACGGTGGATCCGGAGACGCGGAAGGTGATCGTGATCACTGATGATGAAACGGGCGCGTATGTGAGCCAGGTGATTTCCAATCTGGACCGGCCGAAGCCGCAGGTGTTAATCAAGGTGGTTTTTCTTGAGGTGCAGCACGATGACGCCCTGGATATCGGGTTGGAAGGGCAATACACTCACAACATCAGTCCCTCCCGTTTTCTGACCAACAGCTTTGGGCAGGATTTTGGGCTGAAGGGCTTGGGTACTGCGGGACAACAAATCGGGCAAACGGTCATGCCGACAGGGGCGGGTCTTTACTCGGTATTGGGCAGTGATTTCCAGGCAACGTTGCGGGCCATCGCTTCGGCCGGCAAGACGGAGGTGTTGTCACGGCCTTCGATTCTGGTGCGCAACAACCAACCGGCGACGATCACGGTTGGGCAATCGATTCCGCTCATCACCAACACCCGGTTTGACACGGTTGGCGGTCAGGTCAATACAGTGGCCTACCAGAATGTGGGCGTTATTTTGCAGGTCACGCCGTTCATCACGCAGGATGGGTTGGTGGAGATGATTGTATCGCCGCAGATATCCAGTGTGGCAACCAGCAGTCAACAGCTTTCCTCCAACGTGTTCTCGCCGGTGATTGACTTGCGCTCCGCGGACACGGTGGTGGTGACGCCGGATGGGGAGACGGTGGTGATTGGCGGGTTGATGGAGAACGACAAGGCGCAAATTGAGAGCAAGATTCCGCTGCTGGGCGATATTCCGCTGCTGGGGGCGCTCTTCCGACACAAGCAGACCAGCGTTGTCAAAAAGGAACTGATGATCTTTCTGACGCCGCACGTGGTGAACATGCCCTCGCAGTTGGCGCGGGCTTCGGCCATTGAATCCGGGAGGTCGGAGCTGGCGCCGAAGGCATTTACCGAACAGGAAATGGACAAATTTTTCGACAGGTTACCCTTGAAACAAACCGGCGCATCAGGCAAGCATCAGGCTGGCAGCGGCGGTTCAGCGCACAGTCCGCAGTAAGCTCGCAACGCGAGTCACAAAAAAATGACACGGCGCAGTTGGTTGGTTTATGGGACGCTCCTGGCCATCTGGGTAATCCTGATTGGCTGGCAAGTGGCGGAGCATAGCCGTGTGAAGCGGTCGGCGCAGGTGGCAGTGATCAATCGATCCAAGGATATTTCCAATACGCTGGGCGTGCTGATGCGATCGCAGCGTTTTTTCGGCGTTATTTCCAAGGAACGGTTGGAAACGGCCCTGAGCGAACTGGTTAATCCCGAGTTGCATTCGATTGCCCTGCTCAATGCCACGGATGAAGTGGTGGCATCGGCCGGGCCGCCGATTGATGCGCAATCCAAGGGGGATTTGAGCGGGGGCGAGTCTTGGGGCGACCAGACCGTGACGCTGGTGAACCTGGTGGATTTGGGGACGAACGTGACGCAGGATTTGGAGCGGACTAATTTGACGATTGTCATGCCGGTGAGCGAAATGCGGAGTTCCTTTGAAACCAACCGGCCGCCGCCGCACGTGTTTGATTCCAATGGGCCGCCGATTTTTAGTTCGACGAATGCGCTTGGGGGAGCCTCCTCAAACAATCCGCCGAGACGCCGTTTTAACTGGCGCCGACGGGGGGCGACGAACGACCTGAATACATTTGAGAAGCCAGATTGGATGAAGGAGGAGGAATACAAATCCATCATTCAAAAGAAGGGAGTGCATAGTTTTGTGATTGTGATGTCCACGCAGCCGCTGACGGTTGCGGCCAAACAGGATTTGTGGTTGCGGGCGGTCATTGGGATACTGGGGACGGTTTCGGTGGTGGGTTGCGCAATGGCGTGGCATAACCTGACGAAGACGTCGGACCTGCAAATCCGGCTGGTGCGGGCGAGTGAATTGAATTCGCATTTGAAGCAAATGAACCTGGCGGCGGCGGGACTGGCGCATGAGACGCGCAACCCGCTGAACATTATCCGGGGATTGGCGCAGATGATTTCAAAGCAGGAGGAAGCCTCGACGGAGATCCGCAAGCAATCACGGGACATTCTCAATGAAACGGACCGGGTGACGGCGCAATTGAATGAGTTTATCAATTATTCCAGGCCGCGGGAGATTCGTTATGCGGCGGTTTCGTTGAAGTCGGTGGGGGATGAGGTGGTGCGGGCGCTGACGTATGACGTTGAGGAGAAGAAAATCCGGCTGCGCGGATTGGAAGAACAAGTGGTGGTGAAGGCGGATGAGCAACTGGTGCGGCAAGTGTTGTTCAACCTGGTGTTGAATGCGATCCAGGCAGCGGAGATGAATGGGGAGATTGAGCTGGTGGCGAGCAAAAGCGGGGCCGGCGAGGCGACGCTGGAGATTCGCGATACCGGCCCGGGGGTGGCGCCGGAGCATCGGGCGGAGATTTTCAAGCCGTATTTCACGACGCATAAAAAGGGGACGGGGCTGGGTTTGGCGCTGGTGAGACAAATCGTCTTGGCGCATGGCTGGGAGATCGGATATGTTCCAAACGAGCCGCGGGGTGCGATTTTCCGTCTCACCCATTTGAAGCTCGCGTCAACCATTTGAGAGAAATCATGCCAGCCGAAGCCCCCAGCAAAAGCAGCCCGGGGCCGCGTATTCTGATCGTCGATGACGACGACGGTCAGCGGAGCCTGCTGCATTCCTTTTTAAGCACCCAGGGTTTTACGACGATTCCGGTGGCATCGGGCGAACAGGCTTTGGCGGTGCTGCGCACGGAGCAGATCAGCATGATGATCTCGGACGTGCGCATGCCGGGGATATCGGGTTTGGAGGCGTTACGGCGGGCGCGCAAGGAGCACAGCACGTTGCCGGTGCTGCTGGTGACGGCCTATGCGGATATTCGCGAGGCGGTGGGGGCGATGCGCGACGGCGCGGTGAATTATTTGAGCAAGCCGATTGATCTCGACGAGTTGCTGGCCACGGTGCAACAAGCGACGGGGGTGAAGCGGGCGGCACCACTAAAATTTAATGAGGACAAGCAGCTGCCGGCATTTGTGGTGGCGGAAAGCCCGTTGATGCAGGCGGTGTTCCGCGATGCCTCCCTGATTGCCGCATCGGAGAGCCGCGTTTTGATAACCGGGGAAAGTGGCGTGGGGAAGGAAGTTTTGGCGGACGTGATTCATAATTGGAGTCCGCGCGCGGCGGGTCCGCTGGTGAAGGTCAATTGCGCGGCGATTCCGGAAACATTGTTGGAGACGGAGTTGTTCGGGCATGAGAAGGGGGCGTTTACCGGTGCCATTCAACAGCGGATTGGACGTTTTGAGGAGGCCAATGGGGGCACGATATTTTTGGACGAAGTCAGCGAGATGTCGCCGCAATTGCAGGCGAAACTTTTGCGGGTGACGCAGGATGGACGGTTTCAACGCGTGGGGTCGAATCGCGCGCTGCAGACCGACACGCGCATTCTGGCGGCGACGAATTGCAACCTGGAAGAGGAAGTGCAGAAGGGGCGATTTCGCAGTGATTTATTCTACCGATTGAATGTGGTGGAGATGAACATTCCGTCGTTGTGCGAACGACAGGAGGACATTTTGCCGCTGGCGATGAAATTTGTTTCCGAATTTGCGCAGGGCAAGGCGCGGTTTTCTTCGGGCGTGGCGGATTGTTTGAGAGGCTACAAATGGCCGGGCAACGTGCGGGAATTGCGCAATGCGATGGAACGGGCGGCGTTGCTGTCGCGGGGTGAGTTGATTCTGCCGGAGCATCTGCCCACCCGCGTGCGAACCATGGCTCAAGAGTTGCCGGCGGGGGAAGCGCCCGACCTGGAGCGGTTGGAGGAGGTGGAGCAACAGGCCATCATGCAGGCGTTGCGCAAACATAGTTTCAATCGCACGGAGACAGCGAAGGCGTTGGGAATCAGCCGTCGGGCTTTGCTATACAAGCTGCAGCGATTGCGGGAGCTGGGCTGCGAGGTTGATCCGAAGTAGGACGGCGCATGGGCCGTTCATCAAGGGAGCAGATTCTGAGCCGGCTTAGAGCAGTTCCATAAATGCTGTAGCGCGGCGGAAAAGTTAGTGAGGGAAGCGGTCTTTTTGACTATTGGCTTCGTTTCGGCTCGGTCACAGGCCACCTTGGGCATGCTCCCTCGCCAAAGCCTCGCACAAAGTCAAAAATCCTCGCTCCGCCACGCTACATCATTTCTGTCAATGCTCCAGGGCCACGTTGTATGACTAACGGACGACTTCTTTGGGGGGCACGCTTTGGCGGGCCGGGGTTTCGGGTTGTTTAAACCGGTTGCGTCCCCAACGCATGATGGGCAGGGAAAATTTATAGTAAACCCCGGTGGCGACCGCGAGGCTGAGCAACGTGGGGGTGGCAACGGTGAAGCAGTAGCGGAAAAAACTGCCATGGGAGCTGACCATCCAGGTGCGGAAGTAGCCTTGGGCCAATTGATGGATCAGAAACCATTCGAAGCTGACGATGCCCAAAAATCTCAAGGCCGGGGAAGCGAAGATGCGCGAGCCCAGACACGCGGGATCGAAGATAAAAAAGAGCAGCAGGCAACCGCCGCTGCCCGAGAGCAGGTGGATTAAATCAAGATCGCCGGGACGGGGCAGGCGGTCATTGGACATGGTGAAATGGGCGGCGACACCCGCCAGGCAGACGAGCCCCAAGCCGGCGTAGCCCAGGCGGGCAAGGTGCCGCCAGCGTTCCGGTTCCCGGGACATGGAGACATAGAAGGAACTGAACAAAACGCCCCAGGCAAAGGTGTCCAGCGAACTGGGAAAACGGCTGGCGATGAAGAACCATTCCTCGGGTTTGATCGGGTTTGGCCAGGTGAGGCGACGCGTAATGGTGGGAACAAGGAGCAGAATGGCGAACAAGACCCAGCCGGTGACGCGGACGTTTCTCCGACGCAAGGCGAGGAAGAGAAGGGGCAAGGCGACATAAAAACCGATTTCCACCCAGAGACTCCAGAGCACCGAGTTGAAAATCTGCGGGTAATAAACAAAATGGGCGATGCCCGTCGCCCAGACAATGCCGAGTTCGAGGGCCTGGGTGCCGTGGTCGTACCAGAAGCGGAACAGGACCAGCACGATTATCGACAGATACAAGGGCGGAAGAATTTTCAAGGCGCGGCGGATGGTGTAGCCCGGGTGGTACCAAAAATCAGGGTCGCGCTCGCGGCCGCGAAAGAAAGGGAGCGAGAGCAAAAAAGCGGACAGGACAAAAAAGATGTGCACGCCGAGCCAGCCCTGGGCGATGACAGAGTGGAGTTGAATGGAGAGTTTCGAACCCGCGGTATTTATGTAGAGCCCGTGGCAGGCCACGACCATGAGGATGGCCATGCCGCGGAGGCCGTCGGCGACATCAAAATGGACTCCGGAACTCGGAGTGATAAACCATTGCTTCAGATGTTGCTGCAGCCAGCGACGCATACTCCCTGAGGCTACGAATTCGCGTCCGTCCCGACAACGAAATCTTACGCGAAATACTACTCGCCGATGATTTTGACGAGGACGCGCTTGCGGCGGCGGCCGTCGAATTCGCCGTAGAAGATTTGTTCCCAAGGGCCGAGGTCGAGTTTCCCCTTAGTAATGGCCACGACGACTTCGCGACCCATGAGTTGACGTTTCAGGTGGGCGTCGGCGTTGTCCTCGCCAGTGCGGTTGTGGTGGTATTGGGAAGTGGGGGCGTGGGGCGCGAGTTTTTCGAGCCAGACATCGTAATCATGGAGAAGGCCGTCCTCGGCATCGTTGATGTAAACGCTGGCGGTGATGTGCATGGCATTGACGAGGCACAAGCCTTCCTGAATGCGGCTTTGGCGAACGAGATTGGCGACGGTGTCGGTGATGTTGAGATAGCCGCGCCTTTCAGGCACTTCGAACCAGAGATGTTCGGTGAGGGATTTCATGGGTATTTACCCTAGACCGCTACGGCCAATCCGTCCAGTTTCCGAGCTGCTCTTTACGTCGTTGGGTGCTGGCATGGGACTTTAAGTTTGCCGAGAAATTACTACGTCAACCAGTGTGGATTTCAAGGTTCGGGCAACCAGGTTTACCTGCCCAGCGGCGGCAAATGTTATATTGAACTATTAACCACCGGGTCGGGCGGGGCCACCCAGGCGACATCGGGCAAGCATGGGAAGCTTCAGTTTCTTAGAGCAGTTCCATAAATGCTGTAGCGCGGCGGAA
>JAQGPA010000146.1 GCA_028293325.1 Pedosphaera sp.
CACGGCTGGCCTACGTGCCGGATTACGTCGCGTTTTATCCCTGGATGACCGTGCGCGACACGCTGGATTATCTCGCCTCCTTTCGGCAGCGCTGGAATCGCACCACCGAGAGAGAGTTGCTCGGCCAATTCCGCCTGGATGCCACCAAAAAAGTCAACGCCCTCTCCAAAGGCCAGAAAACCCAACTCGCACTGATCGGCGCGATTTGCGCCGAACCCGAATTGCTCATCCTCGATGAACCCACCTCCGGGCTCGACCCCATCGTCCGCCGCGACTTTATCCAAACCGTCATCGGCGCATATCAGGAAGCCGATCCCGGCCGCCGCACCGTGTTCGTTTCCACCCATCTAATCAGCGAGTTCGAAGGGTTGATCGACGAATTTACCATCGTGGACAATGGCCGCGAAGCCATGACCCTGGGTGCGGATGAGGCGCGTTCAAAGTTTAAAAAAATCCGTGCCCGCTTTGCCACGGCTGCTCCCGTATTCGAATTTCCCGAAGCCAAACATCTCCGGCGCGAGGGCCGCGAACTGGAATTCATCGTTAACGGCGAATCCGCCAAACTCCTGGAACGGCTTCAATCACTGGCTCCCGAAGCGATCACGACCGAGGCGTTGACGCTGGAGGAAATTTTTGTGGCGGCATTGAATTGAGAAAGGAGCGCCTATGATGAAACCGAGATTGATGAAAGAAGCCCGCGCGCTGTTCCCGGCGTTCGCAATGACGCTGCTGCTGATGGGCTTCTCCTTCGTGCTTTCTTTTTTTAAAGCCTGGGACGATCTCGTTGCGGGCGGGTTTTCAATGGTCCTGTTTGCCTTGGGCTGCGCGATGATGGGAGCGATGGTTTTTGGCCAGGAGTTTCAACATCGCACCATGCTATTGCTCCTATCACAACCCGTGGCGCGCCGGACCCAATGGTTTGAAAAAATGCTGGTGTTGGGGACGGCGGTGCTGACCTGTGCGTTGGTTCAATACCTCCTTTTCCACCGCATTAGCCCCAAGGATGCCAATGGGGAAGACATCTTGCTGATCTTCATGGTTCCGCTTGGCGCGCTCTGCACCACCCCCTATCTTACTTTGGTGACGCGCCACACCTTTGCCGCCGTCGTGTTTTCCTTTTGTCTGCCTGCGTTCGCAATCACGTTTGTATTGGGAATTCTCGACCGGCTCCATTGGCTGAACGATGCAAATCAGAATTGGATAATCAGCCTGATTCTGGCGATCTATTTCACAGCGCTTTATGGGCTGGGTCAGGTTAAATTCTTGCGCTGGCAGGTCATCGAATCGCAATCGCCAGAAATCGCCATCCCGCAAAAGCTGGAGAATTCGCTGGCGCGTCCGTTTCGCAAATTGGTTCCGGGTTACACCGGGCCCATCGCCAGTTTGGTGAGCAAGGAATTGCGGCTGCAGCGGACCAATTTTTTGTTCGCGGGCATTTTTTGCGCGGCGCTGCTCCTGGAGGCCGTGTGGCTTGTGACTGTCAACCGGAACACCAGCAATTCCATGCTGCCGGGGGTCACGTTCTTTTTTTACATGGCGGTTCTGCCTCTTTCCATCGGCGCGGTTTCAATTGCGGAGGAGCGAAACTGGGGCGTGGCCGGGTGGCACCTCACGTTGCCGGCTTCCGCGCGAAAGCAATGGCTGGTAAAAGCGTCGGTTGCCCTGCTGATGGGATTGGTCCTGGGACTGTTGTTGCCGGCGGTTATCGGAGCCGTGAGCGAACCGGTTTTTCATTTTGACATGTTGAAGGCCGGGACAGAGCCAATGGGCCTACTGCTGGTCATGGCACTGGTTTATCTCTTGATTGTGGCAATGACCATTTATGCCTCATCCATTTCCAGCAATACCCTGCGCGCCATTCTTTTTGGAATCGGATTGCTGGTGGTTTTTGGATCGTGTCTGGTGATGATCAAGTATGCTGCCGTAGTTGCCTTTGGCCCCAATTCGGAAGGATGGATTAACGGCTCGTTTATGACCTTGGCCGCGTTGCTGAGCTTTTTGCTTCATTCCATTAAGTTGGATGCAGAACCGGATATCTTTTTGCCCCTGTTCTGGATCGTTGGATTGATTGGATCGTTGGGCCTGATTTTATCGTTTGCCTCGTCCAATTTCCGCAAGGCCGACATAAAAGTCGGACGGGTGGTGGTCCAGGTTTTGGCCGTACTGGCGGTGCTCGTCTTCTTGACGCTTGTGTCAGTCGTTCTGCCCGAAGCGGAACACATGTTTATATTTCCGAATACTAACGAAGCTGCCGGCACTTTGAGTTTTGGAAAATAAAAAGGGGACGGCGATGAAGCCGTCCCCGAATCCTGCGTGGCGCAGGGTGTGGAATCGTGAATTAGTTATTGTTGTGGAGCGGGAGCCTGCGGCGGATGTTGCCGACGATTTTGCATCATCTTCTCCTGCATCTGCGTGAACTTGTCCTGCTGTTCGGCCGTTAGGATCGGTTTGATCTTGGCATTGCTATCGTCCATGATTTCCTTGCGCTTCGCCATTTTGTCCTCCTGTGTGAGGGCGGTGTCCTTGCGGAGGGCCTGCATTTTATCGCGGCGCTCCTGCATGATCGGCTTGAGCTTCTCAGTCTGGTCGTCCGTCAGGTTGAGTTGTTCCTTCATCATTTGCATGGGGTCGCCCATGCCGGGACGCCCGCCAGGTCCGCCGGGTTTGGCTTCGCCGGGTGCGGGATTTGCGGGGGGCGCGTCCTGTGCGCGGGTGATGGGGGCAAACGCCACCAAACCGCCCAGCGCGATCAATGCTAAAATAACCAACTTGTTGTTTTTCATATCGATTCCTGTTTTTTGTTTTCTCACCCGGGTTAATCCCTCGGATGTTCCTGTTATATTAGACGCGAGGTTATTTAAATAGTTACACCATGTGCGCCAATTAGTCATTGACAAACAAAGCAGTGCGCAAAAAATTCACACCAAAACATTCGCGCGCCAGCCCCGGGTGGTTTACATTAACGCAAATTGAGCCAGGCCGGCTACCTATGCGTTTGCTGCATTCATCCAGTTCGCCACCGGCGATGATTTCGCCGGCCATTCAGTCTGCCTTGGCCACAGTTTCCGAATCGCACCTCCGTGAATGGGTCGAGAAGATTTCCATCCCACGCCATTTCCGCGCGCAGCCGGAAAACAACCAAGCCACCGCCCGCTGGCTGGCCGAACAGTTGCAAGCATGGGGCTACTCAGTTGAATTACAGGGAGAATTTCGCAACGTCGTCGCCTGGCCGCGCAACAAGCCTTCCGACATAATCCTCGTCGGAGCGCACTACGACAGCGTTCCCGGCACGCCCGGCGCGGACGACAACGGCAGCGCCGTCGCCGCCATGCTGGGCTGCGCGGAAGTCATCGCGCGGGTGGCTCCCCAAGCGCCGGTTTGTTTTGCCGCGTTTAATTGCGAGGAAGATGATATGCTCGGGAGCGCGGACTTTGCGGCCCACGCCGTGCGCACAGGTTGCCGGATTCGTGTGGCGCATATTCTCGAGATGGTTGGTTTTGCCAGTGCCGAACCGGGTAGCCAGCGGGTGCCGACCGGTTTGCCCATCCGCATTCCGGACCGGGGCGACTTTTTGGGCCTGCTCGCCAACGCCAATCCCGGTCAATCCATGGCAACCATCCTCGGCGCGGCGCGGGCTTATCTGCCGGAGTTCAACGTGATTGGATTGGAAGTGCCGCTCGGCGCGGAATTGGTCCTGCCGGTCCTCGCCCGCAGCGATCACGTTCCCTTTTGGAATCAAGGCATTCCCTCCGTCATGTGGACCGACACCTCCGAATTCCGCAATTCCCATTACCATCGCGCCACCGACACGCCCGAAACGCTCGACTACGCATTTTTGCGCCGCGTAACGCAAGTGTTGGTGGCCGCTGTGCTCGGAGAAACTGGATTACCGGGCTAAAGTGTTTTCATGAGCGGCGAATACCTGACGTAAGTTACTGGCCCTGAAGCTGGATTTGGCCTCAAAAACAGCCGCGAATTGGCTTTGACTCGCCCAATAGCTAGGTTATCCTCTCGCCCCTATTTTGATTTATGGCAAAACTGACCGTTAAAGATTTAAATGTCCGTGGAAAACGCGTTTTGATGCGCGTCGATTACAACGTCCCGATGGAAGAAAAGGACGGCCACATGGTTATCAACGATGCCACGCGCATCGAAGAGACCCTGCCGACCCTGCATCTCCTCATCAAGCAAGGTGCCAAAATCATCCTCATGGCGCATCTTGGCCGTCCCAAAGGCCAGCGCGATCCCTCGCTTTCCCTGCGTCCGGTGGCGGCGAAATTGGCCGACCTGCTGGGCCGTCCCGTCGCCTTCGTCGATGATTGCATCGGCGAAAAAGTCGAAAAAACGGTGGGCGTGCTGCAACCCGGCGATGTTTTGTTGCTGGAGAACGTTCGTTATTACAACGAAGAAGAAGCCAACGACCCCGTCTTTGCCGAAAAACTCGCCCGCCTGGCGGATGTTTATGTGAATGACGCTTTCGGCGCGGCGCATCGCGCGCATGCCTCCACGGAGGGCGTGGCCCGGTTCATCGCCAAAGGCGGCGGCCTTTGCGCTGCCGGTCTGCTGATGGAGCGCGAGTTAAAGTTTTTGGGTGACGAATTAGAAAATCCCGCGCGGCCGTTCGTGGTCATTCTCGGCGGCGCCAAGGTCTCGGACAAAATCAAGGTCATCGACCGCTTGTTGGAAAAGGCGGACACCATTTTAATCGGCGGCGCCATGGCTTATACGTTCAAGCTGGCCCTCGGCTTCAAGGTCGGCAAATCCCTCGTGGAAGCCGACAAAACCGACGTGGCCAAATCCGCGTTGGACAAGGCCAAGGCGCGCGGGGTGCAATTGCTGTTGCCCACGGACAATATCGTCGCCACTCCGGTGAAGACCGACAAATTGAACAAAAAGGGCAAGCCGGTCATCGAATTAACCAACCCGCGTCCGCTCACCGAACCGAACATTCCGGATACGGAAGAAGGCGTGGACATTGGCCCGGCCACCATCAAGAGTTTCGGCGACATCGTTCGCGGAGCGAAGACGATCTTGTGGAACGGCCCGATGGGAATTTTTGAAGACCCGCGTTTTGCCGAGGGTACCTTTGGCATCGCGCGCATGGTGGCGGAAGCGACCAAGCAGAACGGCGCCAAGAGCATCATTGGCGGCGGTGACAGCGTGAAAGCAATCAACAAGGCCGGGTTGGGTGACCAGGTCACGTTTATGAGCACTGGCGGCGGGGCGAGTCTGGAATTTTTGGAAGGCCGCGTGCTGCCCGGTGTGGCGGCGCTGGGGGACAATGCCTGAGTCGCAGCGAAATTGGACGATTACCATTTGAAATAAGATGAAAAAGGAACGCAAGCTGATCATCGCCGGCAACTGGAAGATGAACAAAACCGTGGCCGAGGCGCTCGACCTGGTCAAGGACCTCAAGATGGACCTGGCGAACATCAAAGAGGTGGACATCGTGGTCTGCCCGCCATTCACCGCCCTGTGCGAGGTCTCGAAGGCCATCCTGAATTCAAATCTCCGGCTCGGCGCGCAAAACATGAGCGAGCACATTTCCGGCGCTTATACCGGGGAGATCGCGGCGGGGATGTTGAAGGAATTTTCGGTGCGCTATGTGATTCTCGGCCATTCCGAACGGCGTCAATATCAGAAGGAATCGGATGCGTTGATTTCCAAGAAGGCGCTGGCGGCGCATGCAGCTTCCATCAAGCCGATTGTTTGCGTGGGCGAAACGCTGGCGGAACGTGAAGCCGGACAGATGGAAAAGGTGCTGGACACGCAGGTACGCGGCAGCCTGGCCGGACTGACCAAGGCGCAGATGGAGGAAACCATCGTGGCTTATGAACCGGTCTGGGCCATCGGCACCGGCAAGACCGCCACCTCCGCCCAGGCGCAGGAAGCGCACGCATTCATCCGCAAATTGCTGGTGTCAATCTTTGATGAAACGGTCGCCCGCCGGGTGCGTATTCAATACGGCGGCAGCGTCAAACCCTCCAACGCCAACGAGTTGATGGGCCAGCCGGACGTGGACGGCGCCCTGGTGGGCGGGGCTTCCCTTGAATCCCGGAGTTTTGCTGACATAATTAAGAATTCGATATAATATATAAAGCTTATGCTAAGTTTCCTGATTGGTTTGTTTACTGTGGCGCTGATACTGAATTGTCTGCTCCTGATTTTATTGGTGCTCGTGCAACTGCCCAAGAAAGAGGCGGGCGCGGGTCTGGCCTTCGGCGGCGGCGCCACTGATGCCCTCTTCGGCGCGGGCTCCGGCAATGTGCTGACCAAAATCACCAAATATTCCGCGGGCCTCTTTTTCGGCCTGGCGCTGTTCGTCTCCGTTCTGAATACCCATGCGCACCGCGAGCCCGGCTCCGAGCTCAAGGAACAAATGGCCAAGCCGGCTGCAACGTCCTCAATGCCGGCCGCGCCGACCACCACGCCCAGCCCCACTGCGGAGCGCCCTGCGCCCGCTGTTCCGTTGACGATTGGCACCAACACTTCTGTGCCGACGCTCTCCACGAACGCGCCGGCCAAATAATCGCCGATGAATTTCTCGACGAGCCTCCCCTTGCTACGGTGGCGGGGGGTTCGTCTCGTGAACCGCGCCCGGCGCGGTTTTTTCTTGCTGCTGTTCAGCGCCTGCCTCCTGGGCGCAGGCTGCGTCCGGCATGAACCGCCCGCCGATTTGGTGATTCTCAATGGCGTCGAACCGGAATCATTGGACCCGGCCATCATCACTGGCCAGGCCGACATGCGGGTGGTCATCTCCCTCTTTGAGGGACTGATGCGTTTGGATCCCAAAAAAGCGGAACCCATTCCCGCCATGGCCGAGCGCTGGGAAGTTTCGTCCGACGGCCGGATCTATACCTTCCATCTCCGCTCCAACCTCGTCTGGTCCACCGGCGAGCCGATCACCGCCGATGATGTGGTTTATTCCTGGATTCGCGCGCTCAATCCTGACACCGCCAGCGATTACGCCGGACAACTCTTCTATTTAAAAAACGCCGAGGACTACAACTCGGGCAAACTCAAGGACCCTGCGCTGGTCGGCGTGCATGCACTCGATGCCCGCACCGTGCGCGTGGAATTAAACAACCCCACTGCGTTCTTTCTCGACCTCTGCGCCTTTCCCACGCTGGCAGTCGTTCCGCGTAAAACGATCGAGCAATACGGCGATCAATGGATCAAGGCCCGGCCATTGCCCGTCAGCGGCGCGTATGAACTCGTGGACTGGCGGCTCAGCGACAAAATTCGGGTGCGTAAGAATCCGCGTTATTGGGACGCGGCGAACACCAAAAGTACGGTGATTGATTTTCTGCCTATCGGCTCTGCCACGACCGCCTTGAACCTCTACGAAACCGGCGGTGCGGACATCGCCTGGGACAAGGAACTGGTGCCGGTCGATTTGCTCGATGTGTTGCTCAAGCGGCCGGATTTTCATTCCTTCCCCGTGCTGGGCACTTATTTTGTCCGCATGAATGTCACCAGGAAACCGTTCGATGATCCGCGCGTGCGCGAGGCATTGAATTTGGCGGTGGACAAGGCGCGACTCACGCGCAAGATCACCAAGGCCGGCGAGCCGCCGGCGGACCATTTTGTTCCTTCCGGCATCGCCAAATATCATTCGCCGAAAGGTGCCGCATACAATCCCGAAAAAGCCCGCCAACTTTTGGCAGCGGCGGGTTATCCCGGCGGCAGGGGCTTTCCTCACTTTCAATACATGTTCAACGCCTCTGCGGGCGGCGCGGCCAATACCCATGCCAAGGTCGCCGTCGAGTTGCAACAGATGTGGCATGACACGCTGGGTATTGAGATGGAATTGCACCAGGTGGAGTGGAGCGTTTACCTTGCCGCGCAATCCAAGCTGGACTATGACATGTGCCGCGCAAGTTGGATCGGTGATTACAACGACGCCGACACCTTCCTCAACATGTTCACGAGCAACAACGGCAACAATCGCACCGGCTGGAAGAGCGACCGCTATGACGAGCTGATCCGCCAGGCCGACATGACAACGGATCCCGCCCAGCGCGAAAAAACTTTTCAGGAAGCCGAAGCCTTGTTGATCCGGGAAGGTCCCATCCTGCCGATTTTCTTTTACGTCGGTTTGAATTATTACAACGACGCCAAAATCAAAGGCATCTACAACAATATTCTGGACATGCACCCGGTAAATTACATTTGGAAGGAAAAGCCGTCGCCGGCCACCGGCCATTAACCATGTACTTCCTCCGACGCCTGGCTTTTATCCCACCGCTGTTGCTGGTTGTCAGCTTCCTGGCGTTTGGCTTGATGCATCTGGCGCCGGGCAATCCGTTCGACCGGGAGCGCAAGCCGGCTTCGCCCGATGTCGAACGTAACCTCGCCCGCAAATATCATCTGGATGAACCATTCCTCAAACAATATGCGCGCTATCTCGGCGGTTTGGCGCATGGCGACTTCGGCCCATCGCTGAAATACCGGGACCACACCGTCACGGACATTATCGCGCAAGGACTGCCGGTCTCGATGACTTTAGGCTGGCTGGCATTTTGCTTTGCGCTGGGGATTGGTTTGCCGTTGGGTTTCTACACGGCGGTGGAGCGTGGCCGCTGGCCGGATTATCTGGGCAGCTTCTTTGCCATCCTCGTCATTTGCATTCCCGGCCTGGTCATTGGCCCGATACTGGTCGTAACCCTGGCCATCCACTGGCGAATATTCCCCGTCGCGTTGTGGGAATCGCCCTGGCACGCCATCCTGCCGACCATTGCGTTGGGGCTTTATTTTTCGGGCCGCATCGCCCGGCTGATGCGCGAGGGAATGCTGGGCATCATGCAGTCGGAATTTGTCACCACCGCCCGCGCCAAGGGCCTGAGCGAATTTCAAGTGCTCTCACGCCACGCCGTGCGGCTGGCCATCCTGCCGGTGCTTTCCTATTCCGGCCCGTTGCTGGCGGATTTGTTGACCGGCTCGTTCGTGGTCGAAAACATTTTCCAAATCCCCGGCATCGGAACTTCACTCGTGAATGGCATGTCCAACCGGGATTATCCGCTGGTCGTCGGGTTGGTGATTCTGTACGCCGCGCTGCTGCTCGTTTTGAATGTGCTGGTGGATCTGACTTACAGCATTCTCGACCGGAGGGTGAAGTATGAATGAACTCGTGGCGCAGCCCGCGGCCAGCTCGCAACAGCACTTGAGCCCAAACCAGAAAGCCTGGTTGCGTTTCAAACGCAACCGTCCAGCGGTGATCGGTACCTGGTTTCTGTTGGCGCTGGCGCTGTTGGTCGTGCTCTCGCCCTGGATCATTCCCTACAACCCCAACACCCTGACCGACGCCCAATTCCAGCCCCCTTCCGCCCAACATTGGTTCGGCACCGACGTCCACGGGCGTGATTTGCTGGCGCGCATTTTTGCCGGCGCGCGCATTTCCCTGCTGGTCGGCGCCATCGGCGCGGGCGTCAGTCTCCTCATTGGCGTGCTCTGGGGCGCAGTGGCCGGTTATGTGGGCGGACGTTGGGATAGTTTCATGATGCGCTCCGTCGATATCCTTTACTCCATGCCGCCGGTTATTTTTGTGATTGTCCTGGTCACCACCCTGGAGGCCCGTCTTATGGGAACGCTGGTTTCGCTGCACCACGAGAATTGGACCTGGCTGGTGCGGATTTTCCTGTTGCTCGTCGGATTGTGTTCGCTGTCGTGGCTCACCACCGCGCGGATCGTTCGCGGACAGGTCCTCTCATTGCGCAACCGCCAGTTCGTGGAAGCCAGCCGTACCATGGGGGCGGGCACCTTGCGCATTTTACGCTGGCACATTCTGCCCAACGTTTTGGGCGTGGTGATCGTTTACCTCACGCTGACCGTGCCCGCGATTATTCTTTACGAATCATTTCTCAGTTACCTGGGGCTTGGCATCCAACCGCCGATGGCCAGTTGGGGTTCGTTGATTGCCGAAGGGGCGAACCAGATGAACCCGATTCACATTTACTGGTGGCTGCTCGCATTCCCCGCCGCCTTTCTCGTGGCCACATTGCTAGCCCTCAACTTCGTCGGCGACGGCTTGCGCGACGCCTGGGACGTGCGCGGAGGCGGATGATCTCGGATTCACGCGCAATGCGTGAGGTTCACGAATGGGGAGGGATCGGGAATTCAAAAAGGGGCGGTTTTGCTGTAAAACACCGGTTGGCATCGGCTGTGCTGGGAAGTTGGTAGTGGCGGGAAACATCAAGCAAGGAATCATTCTTTGAGATTATGAATCAGGCTCGCTGGGGAATCATTTGCCAACTGGCCGGGGTGGCGCTGCTGCTTACGGCGCTTTTTCTTGCGCGCACTTTCGCGAATCATTTGCCGACGGATTATCCGAGAACCGTGAGGGTCAACTGCGTCAACAATATGAAGCAAATCGGACTTTCCTTTCGCATTTGGTCGGGGGATCACAATGACCGCTATCCGTTTAATCTCGGCGTGCTTGAGGGTGGAACGCGGGAATCTCGAGACGCAGGGGGCGATGGTTTTGACAGAAACTCCGCGGAACATTTCCGGATCCTGTCCAATGAGCTGTTTACGCCCAAACTTTTGGTGTGTCCCCTGGATACTTCAAAGCAGGCGGCGGTTGATTTTGGCAGTTTGGGGCCGGGAAACGTGAGTTATCAACTGCAGTCCGGTCCAGACAGGGATGAAACCAACCCGGCGGCGGTGTTGGCAATTTGCCCGGTGCACGGGAATATCCTGTTTTGTGACGGGAGTGTGAAAGTAGTCAAGGCAGATCAAGGTGTGGAGACGCCTGGCATTATCAATCTCATGGCGCGCGAACACATTTTCATTTTATGGCTGGTGGGAGCGGTTGTCGCGGGAGTGACCGCGTTCGGACTGGCATGGGCAGGCGGGCGGTTGAGAGCAGACACAAGAACAAAGCGGGCAAGGACCGGAATAGGGGTAATTGTTGCGATGACTCTGCTGGTGGATGTGGGGGTGATTGCGGCAGCGGATGGTTTCGCAACGCGACATCCGGAACCGGACCTTGAGCGCGCCCAAGGTTTTGGTGAGGAGAAGAATTACCAAATGTACACCGTGATGACGAATGATCCGAACACGCCGAAAATAATTTATTCGCCGGAGAAGAAATAAGCGCTGATTCGGGCCCAAGAGGAACGCATCCAAATCGGGTTTGACCCTGCTCTTGCCCGTTGATAGCGTCTGGAACATGAAGGTAAGTCTTATTTTGCTTTTGGCCGTGGCACTGGTCACGGGGTGCGCCACGGGTTCCCACGTCATCACGGGCACAGTTCGCCCTCCGGTTGTTGCCCAACAGGTGAAATTGTACGATAAAGCGCCGGAAAAATTTGAGGTAATTGGGTTTGTAAATGCAAACTACGATGGCAACGGACAATCCGCGATGGATGCGGTAGTTCTTGAACTGAAAAAGCAGGCTGGCGCCATTGGCGCCAATGGAGTTTTGGTGGGCCAAACTTCCCAGACTGCCCATACAGCCTCAGCGGGCTATGCCGCCGGTGGCGCATTGGGCGGTATACTTTTTTCAGCTTCGCAAGGGGGCAGCACTACTGTAAGCGGGCAGGCAATTTATGTTCCCTAATGTGGTCACATAAGCAACGAGCCAGTATCTGCAACGCTGCTGTTCGTGACGCTGGACTTGGATGCACTCGACGAAGGCTCACCCAGACTGTCAACCCACGAAAGCACCTGGCGAGAATGAGCAACCAGGTTTCGAACTTGGTCACTTGTCTGTCAGCGGTTGGAGCTCGATGTTGCGATAGAAAACTTCGGAACCTTCTTGTTGGAAAAGAATTTTTCCTATGGAGAGTGGCACCCATTTGCCATCCACGAGTCGTTCGAGGTGTTGAGTTTGTTGTTTACGTGGCTATTGATCGCAGAAGGAGCGAAACACCTAAATTCCGTCCCCGCTTACTCATGGCACATACCCCCATGCCCTATATCATCGCAATATACTTTTTTCAGTGGCACGCGCGGCGAAAAGAGTTAAAAGTTGGGCCATGAAAGCGAAGCATGCTCGTCCCGGATTGGAGAAGGGGGCGTTGCTCGTCCGCCTGCGGCGAATTAAAGGCCAGCTTGAGGGCATTGAAAAATGGTGGGGGTTGATATCGACTGTTCGGATGTTCTGATGCAGGTTGTTTCAGCGCGCCGGGCGCTGAAATCATTCAGTGAAGAAATGATCGAGTCCCATTTGTATCAATGCATCGAGGGCGCCGCGAGCCAATCCGCGGGTCGCCACGACTTGTGCTCTTTGCTCACGGTATTGTAGTGATACGCCGTGTAACTTTTTATGGCTGCCGTAAAATATCCCGATGGCCAAAGCGTGTCCGATTTGATGCGCGACGCGGCGACGAAGGACATCGCCGAACTGTTGCAACGCCTCGGCACGTCGCCCGCGGGTTTGGGCGATGAAGAAGCGCTGGAGCGTTTGGAAGTATTCGGACCAAACGAAGTCGCGCAGGAAGCAAAACACACCTGGCTGCGGCGACTTTGGACCGCGACCCGCAATCCGCTCGTCATTTTGCTCACCGTGCTGGCGATCCTGTCTTACGCCACCGACGATTTTGCGGGCGGCAGCGTGATGGTGTTGATGGTGGTGCTGGGAGTGATGCTCCGGTTCGTTCAGGAAACGCGCGCTGACAATGCCGCGGCCAAACTCAAGGCGATGATCAGCGTCACCGCCACCGTCTTGCGTAACGGGCAACCCCGGGAAGTCCCGCTTAAGGATCTCGTGCCGGGCGATGTGGTGAAACTTTCCGCCGGCGACATGATTCCCGGGGACTTGCGGCTGATGGCATCCAAGGATTTGTTTATCATCCAAGCCACGCTCACCGGCGAATCCATGCCCGTGGAAAAGACCGACACGCGGGATTCGCGTCCGAATGTTTCGCCCATTGAGCATACCAACCTCTGTTTTCTTGGCACCAGCGTGGAGAGCGGCGCCGCTACCGGCGTCATCGTTGCCACCGGCGCGCAGACCTATTTTGGGAAAGTCGCCACCAGTCTCACCGGCCAGCACGCGGACACGGCCTTCGAGCGGGGCGTGGGCAAATTCACCTGGTTGATGCTTCGTTTCATGCTGATCATGGTGCCGCTGGTTTTCTTTATCAACGGCCTCACCAAACATGACTGGAAAGAGGCGTTTTTCTTCGCGCTCGCCGTGGCGGTCGGCCTCACGCCGGAAATGCTGCCCATGATTGTTTCCGTCTGCCTGTCCAAGGGCGCCCTGGCCATGGCGAAGAAAAAGGTCATCGTCAAGCGGCTCAATTCCATCCAGAACTTCGGCGCGATGGACGTGCTGTGCACCGACAAGACCGGCACCCTCACGCTGGACCATGTCATTCTCGAATTGCATTGCGACGTCTTCAAAAACGAGAGTGAACCCGTGCTGCGCGAGGCCTACCTCATCAGCCATTTTCAAACCGGCCTGAAAAACGTGCTGGATCGCGCCGTGCTGAAATACAAGGAACTGCACCAGGAACTTTGCATTGATAAATACAAAATGGTGGACGAAATCCCCTTCGACTTTTCGCGCCGCATGATGTCCGTGGCTGTGGAAGGACCGGATGGCGAGCGTCAGCTCCTGACCAAAGGCGCGCCCGAGGCCGTGTTCGCCCGCTGCACGCACTTCGAGAGCGACGGCGAAATCTTCCCGATGGAGCCGATCCTCGCCGGTGACCTCGTGGAGCAGGTGAACGACTTAAGCGAGGACGGTTTCCGCGTGCTCGCGATAGCCACAAAAAAACTGGGCGCGCAAAACACCTTCTCCAAAACGGATGAATGCGATCTGGTTTTGGCCGGTTATCTCGCGTTTCTTGATCCGCCCAAGGAAACCGCCATCAAAGCCATTGAAGCTCTGCGTCAGCATGGTGTCACGGTTAAAGTCCTGACCGGTGACAATGACCTCGTTACCCGGAAAGTGTGCAGCGAAGTGGGCATTCACGCGGAGAAAATTTTACTCGGCAGCCAGGTCGAAGCATTGACTGACCCCCAATTGGCCGAAGCCGTGGAAGCGATGGATGTCTTCGCGCGACTTTCACCCGCTCACAAAAAGCGGATCGTGCAGGCACTCCAGAAAAATGGCCATGTCGTCGGCTTCATGGGGGACGGCATCAACGATGCGCCGGCGCTCCACGCCGCCGACGTGGGCATCTCCGTGGACAATGCCGTGGACATTGCCAAGGAGTCCGCCGATATGATTTTGCTGGAGAAGAATCTAATGGTGCTCGAAGCAGGCGTGCTCGAAGGCCGCAAGGTATTCGTGAACATTTTGAAATACATCCGCATGGGCGCGAGTTCCAATTTCGGCAATATGTTCAGCGTCATCGGCGCCAGCGCGTGGTTTCCGTTCGTGCCGATGCTGCCGATTCAAGTCCTTACCAACAATCTGCTCTATGATTTTTCGCAGGTGCCGATTCCGACCGACAACGTCGGCCTGCAACAAATCACCAAGCCGCGACCCTGGAACATTGGCGAAATTGCCAAGTTCATCGTCTTCATCGGCCCCATCAGTTCCATTTTTGATTACACCACTTATTGCCTGATGTGGTTTTACTTCAAATGCAGCAACGCGGCTTTGTTGCCGGCCGGAGAACTGGCCGCACGCTTTGTGGGTATCACCAACCCGGATAAGACTTATGCCGCCGCACTGTTCCACACCGGCTGGTTTGTGGAATCGCTGATGACCCAGACGCTCATTATCCACGTCATCCGCACGAATCTTCTGCCGTTCATCCAATCGCGCGCCAGTTGGCAGCTCACCATGACCACCCTCTTGATCATGGGCATTGGCGCGGTGTTGCCTTATTCACCACTGGCGTCGTGGCTGGGATTCGTGCCGTTGCCGTGGCAGTTCTGGCCGTTCCTGCTGCTAACACTGGTTTGCTACGTGGCGCTCACCCAACTGGTGAAAACCTGGCTTTTGAAAAAGCGATGGGTTTAAGCCTCACTCCACCTTGTAAATGGATGCGCCCGAATGCAATCCCCCCGAGGCAGCGCCAGTTTTGTTACTGGCCCGCCAGCGGTTGGACCTCGATGTTGCGATAGAAAACTTCGGAACCTTCTTGTTGGAAAAGAATTTTTCCTATGGAGAGGGGGACCCATTTGCCATCCACCAACGGTTCGAGGTTGGTGAGTTTATTGTTCACGGGGCCGTTGACGCTGAAGGTGGCGCTGTTGCCGCTGATGCAGTACCAGCCGCTTAAATCCTTGCCGTTGAACAGGGAATCCAGCCCTCATCCTTGGCGGGACTGGCGGGTTGTGTCGAGCGGTTTTGTGCCTTGCTTGCCCCCGCTGGCGCAACTGCCGGCCTTATCCAAAACTTGCGTCAGTCAGTTTTTTGATTATGATACGCTTCTCGTGGCGAGCGCGGGATGAGAATTCATCGTTGACGGTCGGGGCCTCACGAGTAACATGCGCGGCTTGAATTGGAATTAGGTTAAACTGAAAGAAAAATTATGGCAGTTAAAGTAGCAATTAACGGGTTCGGTCGTATTGGGCGTCTGGTGTTTCGCGCCATCGCCGAACAGGGCATGCTGGGTAAAGACGTGCAAGTCGTCGCGGTCGGGGACATCGTTCCCGCTGACAACCTGGCTTATCTCCTCAAATACGATTCCAGCCAGGGACGCTTTCACGGTGAGGTTTCCTCCAAGAAATCCTCGGCCGACAAACTGGAAGACGACGTCCTGGTCGTCAATGGCAGCGACATCCATGTCGTCAGCGCCAAAGACCCCTCCGGTTTGCCCTGGAAGCAACTCGGCGTTGATATCGTCATCGAATCCACCGGGCTTTTCACTGACGCGGAAAAAGCCAAAGGCCATATTATTGCCGGCGCCAAGAAGGTCATCATTTCCGCTCCCGCCAAGAACGAGGACATCACCGTGGTCATGGGCGTGAACCATGAAAAGTATGATGCCTCCAAGCACAACATTATTTCCAACGCCTCCTGCACGACCAACTGCCTCGCGCCGCTGGTGCATGTGTTGCTCAAGGAAGGTTTCGGCATCGACGAAGGTCTGATGACGACGGTGCACGCCTATACCGCCACCCAAAAGACGGTGGACGGCCCAAGCAAAAAGGATTGGAAGGGCGGCCGCACTGCGGCGCAAAACGTTATTCCGAGCACGACCGGTGCGGCGCGCGCCGTGGGGCTCGTTTGTCCGGAAGTCAAAGGCAAGCTCACGGGCATGTCGTTCCGCGTGCCGGTGCCGACGGTTTCCGTCGTTGACCTCACGTTCAAGACCACCAAGGACACCAGCTACGCGGAAATTTCCGCGGCGATGAAGAAGGCCAGCCAGACTTATCTGAAGGGCATTCTCGACACCACCAAGGACGAAGTTGTCAGCAGTGATTTCATCCACAGCACCTTCTCGTCGATCTATGACGAGGGCTCCGGCATTGAATTGAACAAGCGTTTCTTCAAGCTGGTGAGCTGGTACGACAACGAATGGGGTTACAGCAATCGCGTGGGCGATCTGTTGAAGTACGTTATTTCGAAGGGCTTGTAATTCCGGCCTGATTTTGCAAGCGGCGATTCAGCAATGAGTCGCCGCTTTTTCATTGCCGAGGGATGGAGGAGGGGACGTCTCAGAGCTTCTGGATTTCGTCCCAGAGCGGTTTGAGGTCGGCATCGTGCAAGGCCATTTTTTTAATTGGCTCGCGCCCACCCACCGCAATGGCGCGATGCAGCAGGGTTCGCGCTTCAGTAAGATCATTCATCTGGCAGGCATAGCAGGACAGATTGTAAGGAATAGTCGCTTCGTCCTGAAACATATCCAAGGCCGGTCGGAGTGCCGTCCAGGCCGCTTGCAATCCGCCGTCCGGCGTGCGCCGCAAGGCGTACGCCTGATTAAGCCAGGCGCCCGGATTTTTCGGCTCCAGCCGGAGCGAAGTGCGGGCGATTTCCAATGCCGCCACCCAGTTCTGTTCTGCGGCGCACAGGACCCAACGTGCTTCCAGGATGACAGGATGATTTTGCGCCGCCGCTGAAACTTGATCCAATTCAGCGCGCGCCTCGACGAGGTTGCCCAATTCCAACCAGCCTTGCGCGGCGGAAAGTAAAAACAAATCAGACTGTTCAAGCGGTTGCATGGGCGAGATGATAACGGGGCTGTCAATCCGGTGTGCTGTCAGCCAATGTGGGACGCTTAAGATTCTGATGTTCTGTATGGAAACGCCTGCCACGCCCATGTTCGAACCGCCGCTCGCTTTTTTGCCGGTCTCGCGCTATGATTGCCCCGCCTATGAAAACTCTACTCGCCACGCTGCTGACTTTGGGTTGCGTTCTGACGGTTCGCGCGCAAGTGCATACGGAAACCATCGAATACAAGGACGGCGATACCGTCCTGGAAGGTTATTCCGCGTATGATGAATCGATTCAGGGCAAACGCCCGGCGGTGTTGATCATCCATCAATGGAAAGGTCTGACCGATTACGAGAAAAAGCGCGCGGAGATGCTGGCCAAGCTCGACTACAATGTGTTCGCGCTGGATATTTACGGTAAGGGCGTGCGGCCGCAGGATGCCAAGGAAGCCGGAGAACAGGCAGGCATATACAAATCAAATCGTCAATTGCTGCGCCAGCGCGCGAACGCAGGCCTGGCGGTATTAACAGCGCACAAGCTGACCGATCCCAAGCGGGTCGCCGCTATTGGCTATTGTTTTGGCGGCTTGGGCGTGATCGAGCTGGCGCGCAGCGGCGCGGATGTTTCCGGAGTGGTGAGTTTTCACGGTGCGCTGGATTCACCGAAGCCGGAGGACGGCAAAAATATCAAGTGCCGGGTGCTGGCTTTGCATGGGGCGGATGATCCCCACGTTCCCGCCAAGGATGTGGCGGCCTTTGAAGATGAAATGCGCCAGGCCAAAGTGGATTGGCAACTGGTGAAATATGGCGGCGCAGTGCATGCCTTTACCGACTGGACCGCCGGCACGGACAACTCCAAAGGCGCGGCCTACAACGAGAAGGCGGACAAACGTTCCTGGGCAGCGATGCAGCAGTTCTTTGCGGAAATATTTCATTGATCTGCCGGATAAATCGTCTTAAGTCAGTTCCAGCAGAGCATGGCTAAAAACAAGTCGCTGGTTGAAACGTACGGCAAGCGCAGCATTCCCATTGTGCTGATGCTCTTCTGTTCCCTGACCTTATTCGTGGCGGGGATATTTCGTCCGTTCACGGAGGTGACCAAACTTTGGGTCTTCGAGAACCAGGTCTCGGTTTACGATGGCTTGCTTATTTTCATGAAGAACGGGGAATATTTCCTCTTTGCCATTCTGCTGGTGTTCACGGTCATTTTCCCCTTCGTAAAAATCCTTTCCCTGATCACGCTTTGGTTGAAGGGCGGTCTGGATCGCAAACGTATCGTCCAGCTCTACACCTTCGTTTCCTATCTTGGCAAATGGTCGATGTTGGATGTCTTCGTCGTGGCCAACCTGGTCTTGCTGCTCAAATCCGGAAGCGTCGCTTCGATCAAGGTGCAGGACGGCTTTTTTCTCTTTTTTGCCTCGGTCATGCTGACCCAGATCGCCTCGCTCTGGATCGGGATCATGGCGCACAAGAATCTGGAGGAGAACTGAGCGGCGGAAAACCGTCGCCTGGGGCAAAAGTCCACCCTGTCATTCGCGAATTCGATGTTAAATTTTAAGTGTGATTTCAGGGCTTCGACAACTCTGGGAATTGTTGGTGGCCACAGTTCAAGCCTGGTATCGGCACAATGTCCAGCGTTTGGGGGCGGCGCTCTCTTTTTACACTGTTTTGGCGTTGCCGCCGCTGTTCGTCATTCTTTTCTTCATGGCCGGATTGCTGTTCGATGCGACGGCAACGCGTTCGCAAATCTTTGATCAGATCAATCAATTGATCGGCGAGCCGGGCGGCAAGGCGCTCCAGACGGTACTGGCCAGCCCGCAACATCAACCCAACGGCATCACGGCGAGCATCATTGCCATTGTCACACTCCTGCTCACCACCACCGGTTTGTTCCTGGAACTGCAGAGTGACTTGAACACCATCTGGGGCGTTGAGCCGGTGCCGGGCCATGCCTTGCGCGGATTTATTCGGGATCGATTGCTCTCCTTTGCGGTGGTGGTAGGTACCGGGTTTCTGTTGCTGGTTTCCCTAGTCGTCAGCGCGGCTCTGGCAGCCTTGAACAAATATTTTAGCGGCATGGTTCCGGGTGGCAGCACCTTCTGGAGTGTGGTGAATGCGCTGGTGTCACTGGGTGTCATCGCGTTGTTGTTTGCCATGATTTTCAAAGTGCTTCCCGATGTGAAGATTGCCTGGAGCGATGTCTGGGTGGGGGCGGTAATCACGGCAGTGCTCTTCACGGCGGGAAAGTTTCTGCTCGGATTATACCTGGGACGAAGCACGATTGCGTCGGCTTATGGCGCGGCAGGTTCGGTGATTATTATTTTGGTCTGGGTCTATTACTCCGCGCAGATTTTGTTTTTTGGCGCTGAGTTTACCCAGGTTTATGCCTGCCGGGTTGGCAAACGCGTGGAACCAGCCAAACATGCGCGCTGGGTCAATGTTTGCGCCACAGATGGCTCATCCCATGACGGACAACCGGCGGAGCCTTCACGAAGTGACCACCAGCAGGAATTGGTGCGGAACGTAATGCGGCATATTGAATCCTGGCACCTGCTGCGGAAACGCTAGGGGGGCGCTCGCCGCTTTTCTCCATTAAATCAGACAAAGCCGTCCGCAATTTATGCCAGACGGCTTTATCCAACGATAATTCTCTTCCCAGTCCGCAGGCGCAATGTCCTGCGAAACTTTTATTGCTGCGGCTGCATCGGCGTCGTTTGCGAGGCCGGCGGAGGCTGCATCGGAGGATTATTGTCGCTATTGTAGATGGGAGCGCTGTTGGTCCGGCCCGTGGGGCTCATTGGCTGGACGGTGATGTTATTAATCAGCTGCCGTACCCCTTCCACGCGCGAGGCGATCTGGGCCGCTTGTTGCTTCTGCTCCGGACTGGCCACGAAACCATTCAACTGGACGGAGCCGTTGAAGCTGTTGACATCCACGTTCGGGAATTTGTAAATCGGCGCATCATTGAGGGCGCCCTTGACGCGCGAAGCGACCATGCGGTCATCGATGTAGGTCCCGGTCGTGCGACCTGAGGTATGACAGCCGGTCAGGCCGGTAACCGCCACGGCCGTAACCAGGCAGGCGGCGACTATCAACTGTTTGAATTTGATTTCCATATATGATGAGTATTGTTTTCCTTACTGCGAGTGAATTTAGGTCTGTGACGGCCCGGCTGCCATGGGGTGTTTCCCGACTGATTACATTTTGCGAAACGCTGGACTGTGGAATTCCTGCTTATCAACCGGGCCAAAGGATGGTTTAATGCCTTATGCGTATTACAGGCGGCAAGGCATCCGGCCGCATTTTGAAAGTTCCGAAAGGTCTCGACGTACGGCCCACGCCGGACCTCGTCAAGCAGGCGATCTTCAATAGTTTGGGCGGGCGCGTCGTCGGCGCGCAGGTGCTTGAATTGTTTGCGGGCACGGGCGCTTTGAGCCTGGAATGCCTGAGTCGCGGTGCCGCCCGCGCGGTTTGCGTGGAGAAAGCGGAACGGCATGCCCGCGCCATCCGGCAAAACCTGGCCTCGGTCCAGGCCGCGCCCAATGCCCTGGAAGTCCGGGTGCAGGACGTCTTCGTGGCCCTCGTACAACTGGTGGCCTCCGCGCGCCATTTCGATTTGATTCTGGCGGACCCGCCTTACGGCGAAAAAAATGTGAACCAGCGCTCCCGTTCACTGGCGCAACGCCTTTTGGATGATGCGAACCTGCCCAAAGTGCTGAGCCCGGGGGGATTATTTGTGTTGGGCCACACCAAACGCGATACGCTGGAGATCCCTCCGGCGTGGCAGGAGCTGAAAATGCTGAAGCACGGTGACAGCATCATGCGTCTATTGACAGCCGCCGAACCCCAGACGCAGTCCGATACCATCCCGGCAAGCTGACTGTGCGCACAAACGCACAGTTTCCAGCTTTGCCCCATCAGTTATGCTCCCGAACAGACAACCATGATAACTGGAATAAGCATTTGCAATCAGGCATCTATTCCGTAATCTATCAGCTTTTATTATAGTAGAATGCGCCAATTCACCACTATCGCGGTCAATGCATTTATGGAGCTGGTTCGGCAACCGGTTTTCCTGCTGTTGATGACCAGTTCCGCGGTTTTTGAAATATTTCTGGCCACACCCTACTATTTTGCTTTTGGCGACGAACCTAAGCTGGTCAAAAACAGCGTTTTGGCGGTCATGCTGCTCGCAGGCTTGTTTGGGTCTGTGCTCAGCGCCTCGGCTTCTTTGGCGCGGGAAATTCGGACAGGGACGGCCTTGGCGGTATTATCCAAGCCAGTGGGGCGCGCCCAGTTTCTGCTGGCCAAGTATGTGGGATTGGTGCTGGCCTTGTCGCTCCTGACCTATGTGAACATGCTGGCCGCGCTCCTGACCAGCCGGATGGCATTTGACGCCTATGGTTCCACCGACCTGCTGGCCTTGGGAATTTTCGCTGCCGGCTTGGTCGTGGCCTATCTTTTGGGCGGTTTCAGCAATTTCTTCCTCCGTCGGCCGTTCGTTTCCGACGCTGTTTTTGGAACGGTTTTCATGCTCACCGTGGCTTTTGTCATCATCAATCTCTTCGACAAAAAAGGGGCATCCCAGCCTTTTGCAACAGGGGTGGACTGGCAGATGGTGCCCGCCTCCATTTTGGTGCTGTTCGCCCTATGGATATTGGCGGGATTGGCACTGGCCTGTTCCACGCGGCTTGAGATGATTCCCACGCTCGCCATATGTTCGGGCTTGTTTTTGCTCGGTTTGATGTCCCAATACATGTTTGGACAACGGGCCGCCGCCGGTTCCTGGTGGGCATCTGTGCTTTACACAGTCACTCCAAATTGGCAACTTTTCTGGCTCGCCGACGCACTGGATGCGGGCAAATCGACGTTCCACTGGGACTACGTAGCCAAGGCGTTTGGTTACGTTGTTTGTTACGTCGGAGCGGTGCTGGCGATGGCGGTGATGTTATTTGAAGATCGCGAATTAAGTTAGGCCTGAGCATGGAACGAAAAACACAGAAAAACGGGCTGATTAACCTGGCGGTACTGCTGCTGGTGGGGGTTGCCGTCACTGCCACGGCTCGCTACGGGGATTCCCTGGCTGGCCGGGTGAGCACTCTTTTCATGGGCATCGGCGTCCTGGTCGCCGCCGTAAGCTGGTTTCAGATGCGCTTGGAGGAACGGGAACGGCTGGAAAAGCTGGAGTTTGACGAACTCACCAAATCCGCCACGAGTTCCGCGCTGTTTAATGCCTCGGAAACCGAGGTTTTTCCGGCGCAACGTTCGCGCGAACAGTTTGAACGATTCTTTGTGCCCGGGTTTACGGTCATCGTGCTCCTGATGCAGATGATTGGCGGTTTCCTCCTCTGGCGCTGGCTCCAAAAAGCCACCCCCACGCCGTTACTGCAAGCCACGGTTTCCACGGCGTTATTCGGCATGTTTGCCCTCGTGCTCTTTTTGCTTGGCAAGTTTTCCACCACGATGGCCCGACTGGAAGGCCTGCGGTTGCTCCGTCCCGGCGCCAGTTATTTGCTGCTGAGCGCGTATCTCTGCTTTTTCGTTTTGGCCGGTATCGTGGCGGTGCTGGCTGGTTTCACCGCCGTGGACCTCTACGTGGCCCGTGCGCTGACCGCTTTGCTGCTGTTGACCGCAGTTGAGACCTTCATCAACCTGATCCTGGAAATATATCGTCCGCGGATGAAGGGGAAGTTGGGACGCCCGATCTACGAGAGCCGTCTCGTCAGTCTGCTCGGCCAGCCGGAAGGCCTCATCACCACGGCGGCGCAAACGCTGGACTACCAGTTCGGGTTCAATGTGTCGGAGACATGGTTCTATCGCTTCTTCGAAAAAGCCCTGGCCTGGTTGCTCTTGTTGCAATTGGGCGTGCTGCTGATTTCCACCAGCGTGGTGTTTATCGACACCGGCGAGCAGGCGTTGCTGGAACGTTTTGGCCGACCGGTGGCTGGCCGGCCCGTGTTGGGGCCCGGCGCGCATTTCAAATATCCCTGGCCCATCGATCAGGTTTATCGCTACCCCACCGAGCAACTGCAATCGTTTAACATCGGCTTTGCGCCTGACCCCGCGCGGGCGGCGGACAAAACCATTCTTTGGACTGTCAGCCACACGAAGGAAGAGAATTTCCTGGTGGCCAATCATGAATTGCCATCGCTCAACACCGCGACGAACAGCGATAATGCCGCCGCCAAACGGCCACCGCCGGTCAGTTTGCTGACGGTCAGCATTCCGGTGCAGTTTCAAATCACCAATCTCGTGGCTTGGGCCTATAACAACGAGGATCCTTCCACGTTGCTCCAGCACATCGCGACCCGCGAGGTCGTGCGCTTTTTTGTGAGTGTGGATTTGCAGGACATCATGTCGCATGGACGCTGGGGCGCGGCGACCACCTTGCGCGACCGTATCCAGGCGGAGACGGACCGCCATCAAATGGGCGCCAACATTGTGTTTGTCGGCCTGCAGGATATTCATCCTCCGGTAAAGGTCGCGCCCGATTATGAAAAGGTCGTGGCCGCCATCCATACCAAGGAAGCCGCGATTCTTTCCGCGCGGGCCGATGCCATTAAGACCAACGTTTTGGCGGAGGCCCAGGCGTTCAAGACCGTTTGCGAGGCGCAATCTGAGAAGCAACGGCTGGAAGTGGATGCCCTGGCCCGGGCGGCATTGTTCACCAACCAACTGCCGGCGTTTCTGGCTTCGCCCTCGGTCTATGCCCAGCGCGCCTATCTGCAAACGTTTTCCCGCTCCGTCGCCAATGCGCGCAAATATATTTTGCTCAGCACGAATACGCAGGATGTCATCATCCTCAACCTCGAAGACAAACTGCGGCCGGAGGCATATGATGCGGTAACCGTGCCACCGCCCAAGACGAAATGAGTTTTTAATTATTTGTTATGAAAAAGAATCCTTTAACCATCATCATCGGCCTGTTGTTGGTCGTCCTGTTTGTCCTGCTGCTGTTCGTCTATCAGGTGCGCCGGACGGAAGTGGCCGTGGTCACCACCTTTGGCAAGGTGACCGACACGCAGACCAATGCCGGCGGTTATTTTAAATGGCCCTGGCCGGTGCAATTGGTCCATAAGTTCGATCAACGCATCCAAAACTTTGAGGACAAGTATGACGAGTCCCTGACGGCGGATAATTACAACCTCCTGACGATGGTTTATGTGGGATGGAAAATTAACGACCCCAAAGCCTTCTTTCCCAAATTCCCCAACCCGGACAGTTCCATTCAGGATGCGGAGCGGACCCTGGAAGGCCTGGTGCGCAGCGCCAAGAGCGCGGTGGTTGGCCGGCATCCGCTCTCCGACTTCGTTTCCACGAATGAAAAGCAACTCAAGTTTGTTGAGATCGAAGACGAGATTTTGAAAGTGATTCAAGCCCAGTTGAACACGCAGAATTACGGCATTGAGATGGAGTATCTCGGCATCAAGAAAATGGGATTCCCGGACAGCGTGACTCAGGAAGTTTTCAAGCGGATGACGTCGGAACGGCAGATCCTGAGCAGCAAGACGCAGAACGAAGGCGAGGCGGACGCCACCAAGATCCGCGCCCTGGCCGACAGCAAAAGCGCCGAGATGCTGGCCAATGCGAATTCCGAGGCCACCCGCATCATCGGCCTGGGACAGGCGGAAGCGGCGAAGTCTTTTGCCGTCTTCCAGAAAAATCCGGAGCTGGCGAATTTCCTGCTGAATCTCAATGCCATGGAGTTGTCGTTGAAGGACCGCGCCACGCTGATTTTCGACAACCACACGCAGCCGTTTAATTTATTCCAGGGTTACTCAACCAACCTGACCAACCAGAAATAGCGGCATGAGCGACCACGATCACAACCATTCGCATCACGACCATGATCATGATCACGGTCACGAGCATCATTCCCATGAGGGTGCTCCTGCTGGGACTCCTCCCCCTGTCATGCCGGAGGACGCCGGCACCCAGGCGCTGTCCGAGGCCCTGCGCAGCAGCTTCGCCATTGTCAAAATCGTGATGATCATTTTGGTGGTCGTGTTCTTCGGCAAAGGTTTCTTTACCGTTGGACCACAGGAGAAGGCCATTATCCTGCATTTTGGCAAAGCGAGGGGCGAAGGCAACAACGCCCTGCTCGGCGCCGGGTTGCATTGGTCCCTGCCATACCCGATTGATGAAGTGGTGAAGATTCCCATCACCGAAATCCAGCAGGTCAAATCCACAGTGGGTTGGTATTTCACCACGCCGGAAAAGGAAGCGGCCAACCAGGAGGATCCACCGGGACCTTCACTCAATCCGGCGCTGGACGGCTATACCATCACGGCGGACGGCAACATTATTCATACCCGCGCGACGCTTTCCTACCGGATTGAGGATCCGATCCGTTTTGAGTTCGACTTCGTCAACGCCTCCAATGCGGTGCTCAACGCACTCGATAACGCCTTGCTCTATGCTTCCAGCCGTTACACGGTGGACGATGCCCTCACGCGGGACAAAACCGGTTTCCGCGAACTGGTGCAGAAGCGCGTCACGGATTTGGCCCGCCGGGATAAGCTGGGAATTGTGGTGGAACAATGCCAGGTGGACACCCGCGCGCCCCGGCAACTGCAACAAGCTTTTGAAAATGTGCTCACGGCGTTATCCACCCGTGACAAACTTCACAACGATGCCTTGAGCTATGAAAACCAGGCCTTGAGCCGGGCGGCTGCGGAAGCCGCCAGTCGCACGAACACAGCGGAAGCCGAACGCGTTCGCCTGGTGGGCGCGGTTCAAGCAGAAGCCGAACGGTTCACCGCGTTGTTGCCCAAATATGAGGCCGATCCGGCCCTCTTCGCAAATCTCCTTCTCAGTGAGAAGATTGGCCAGGTGCTGACCAATGTGGAGGACAAGATTTACCTGCCCGAGCGCGCGGATGGCAAAACGCGCGAATTGCGGTTACAGTTGAGCCGTGAACCGCGATTGCTCAAACCGGCGGGCCTGAAGCCGCCCAACCCATAAGGTATAGCTGTATGCAAGTCACCTCGCTCTTAAGCCAGCAGCAACATGACCACGACCATCATGACCATGATCATGATGACAAAGATTGCGCCTCCTGCGGCCATGATCACGAACACACGCCGGTGCGGCTGAAACAAACACTGGTCGGCGTCATCTTTGTGGTCAACGCCTTCGTGGTGGATTGGATTTTCACACAGGGCCAGACAGTCGCCAGCGCCAGCGCCATGATTGGTGCCATCATTTTGGGTTATCCGATCGTCTGGACCTCCGTCAAAGACCTTCGCCGCGGTGTGCTTACGATTAACGAGCTGGTGGGCATTGCCGTGCTCGCGGCGTTTGCCTCGGGCGATTACAAGACCGCCGGTGTCGTGGCTTTCTTCATGTTGATGGGTGAAATCATTGAGACCCGCACCGCCGAGGGAGCGCGGCAATCCATTGAATCACTGATTAAACTGACTCCCACCAAGGCCCGCCGCATCACGGCCAAGGGCGAGGAAGAAGTTGCCGCCAAGGATTTGGCGGTGGGTGATGTCATTCGCATTCGGCCAGGAGATAACGTGGCCGCGGACGGTATTATCCTGACCGGGCAAGGTTCGTTCAATCAGGCAACCATTACCGGTGAATCGCTGCCGGTGGATAAGAAGCCGGGCGATGAAGTGTTCGCTGGCACGCAGAATTTGACCGGGGCGCTGGAAATACGCGTGAGTCGCGCCGGCCAGGACACCACGCTGGGCAAGGTGCGCGAACTGATTTTGGCGGCGGAAAAAACCAAGCTGCCGATCATGCGCATCATTGATCAGTACATGGGCTTTTACACGCCATTCGTGCTGGTCCTCGGTGCGCTGGTTTGGGTGTTCACCCATGATTTAAGGCGCGTCATCTCGGTGCTGGTGGTTTCCTGCCCGTGCGCTTTTATTTTGGCCACGCCCACGGCGATGGTGGCGGCGCTCTCCGCGGCGGCACGTCTCGGTATTTTAATCAAGAACGTCGGTGACATTGAACTGGCGGCCAAGATTAACGCGTTTGTTTTCGACAAGACCGGCACGCTCACCACCGGCAAGCTGGCGGTCAGCCGCCTGGCTCCGCTGGGCGAAACGGCGCCGGCGGAATTGTTGCGCATCGCCGCCTCCGCGGAGAAATACAGCAATCATCCAACCGCCAAGGCGTTGGCACAGCTCGCCGGGGAAGCCGGTGTGCCGCTGGCTGAACCAAAGAATTTCACCGAAACCGCCGGTCGCGGCATCAAGGCGGACGTGGACGGCAAGACTATTCTCGTGGGACGCGCTCAATGGCTCAAAGACAACAGTATCACTGAGGATTTTCTCAAGGCAGTGGATTTGAACGAAACGGAAGGATTCAGCCTGCTGTTCGTCGCGCGCGATGGCAAATGCATCGGATGGGTTGGCTTGCAGGACCAAACCCGGACGGAGGCGAAGGAAGCGCTGGCCGAACTCAAGGAATGCGGCGTGCGGCGCATCGCCATGATTTCCGGTGACCGCCAGCCTGTGGCGACCCGCGTGGCGCGTGAAATTGGTTGCGAAGAAGTGGTGGGCGATTGCCTGCCGCAGAACAAGGTCGAATTTGTCCGCGCGATCAAGCTCAAGGGCTATCGCGTGGCCGTGGTGGGGGACGGCGTCAATGACGCTCCCGCGCTGGCCGCAGGGGACATCGGCATCGCGATGGGCGCGGCCGGCAGCGAAGTGGCCATTCACAGCGCGACCATTGCGCTGATGAACAATGATCTGCGCCGGTTGCCGTTCCTGGTAAAACTTTCGCGCAGCACGCGCCTGGTCATCAACCAGAATTTTCTGTTTGGCGTCGTCTTTATCATCGGCGGGCTCACGCTCGCGGCGTTTGGCTATATCAACCCGATTATTGCCGCCATCATGCATAATGCCGGTTCGTTGATTGTCATATTTAACAGCGCCCGCCTGGTGCGCAAGGGAGAGGAATTGGAGCATTATCAACCCGCAGCCATTGAACCGGGAACGCCGGGACACAGTCAGAAACCTGAAGCCAAGGCGCAATTGGCGCCACAAATGGCATTAAGCTAAGCACTTGGCGGCCGCCTTGGTGCGGTAGATTATTTGCAACAGTGCCAGAATTGACATGAGCCCGATGGGGCGACAGATGGAATCATCCAAACATTGATTATGCCCGCTCTTGAAAATCCGCAATCCGAAGCCCGCAATGCGCCATCGCAGGAAGTAGTCATCGCGGTGCGCGGGTTGACCAAGGTGTTCAAGGACTTTTGGGGCCGCGCCAAGGCCCGCGCGGTGGATAATGTCGATTTCGAAGTCCGGCGTGGTGAAGTCTTCGGTCTCCTCGGGCCGAATGGTTCCGGCAAATCAACCACCGTTAAAATGCTGCTCGGCCTGCTCTATCCGACCAAGGGGCACATTGAGGTTTTTGGCCATTCACCGCGCCATGTGGCCACCAAGTCGCGCATCGGTTATCTGCCGGAAGAATCCTATCTTTACCGCTATCTCAATTCGCACGAGACGCTGGACTTTTTCGGTAATCTCTTTCAATTGCCAGCCGGCGAACGGGACAAGCGCTCCGAACAATTGCTGGAAATGGTCGGCTTGAGCCAGACGCGCACACGGGCCGTGGGGGAATTTTCCAAGGGCATGCAGCGCCGCATTGGTCTGGCCCAGGCGTTAATCAACGATCCCGACCTGGTCATTCTCGATGAACCGACCGCCGGCCTGGATCCCATTGGCTGCCGTGAAGTGAAGGATTTGATTCTGGCCCTGGCGCGCCGCGGCAAGACGGTCATCCTCAGCAGCCATTTGCTTTCCGACGTGGAGGATGTTTGCGATCGCGTGGTGATTTATTACGGGGGCAAAATTCAGGCGATGGGGACCTTGAAGGAGCTGCTTGCCACGCCGGATGCCGTGCGCATCACGAGCCCGGTGCTGCCACGTGAGACGATGGAGCGCGTCCTGGAAATAATTCGCAAGGATATCAGCGGGGACAGGGTGCGCATTGATAATCCCACGCAGAACCTGGAGAGCTATTTTCTCGATGTGGTCCAAAAGGCCCGTCAGGCGGCGGAGCAAACCTCCGGCGCCACGTCCGGTCATCGTGTGGCGGCTTACCTGCGCGGAGACGCGGAAGCAAAGCCTACGGCGGACAAGGTCCTGGAACGCCTCACCGCGCCACAGGCTGCGCCGGCTACGGCCACGGCCAGCGCACCGGCAGCCGCAGCCCAACCCACCGAGGCTGTGGACAGCAAAAAGTTGGCCGCGCTTGCCCGTCCGCAGGAGCCTGCCGCGCCCGCACCTGCGCCCGCGCCGACCGATGTACAAACGCCAAAGGTTGATTTGGACAAGGCAAACGAGAAGCTTTCATCGCTCCTTGGGAAACCTAAATGAGGGCCATGTATTACCCGATGCTTCAATTAATATCGTTGTTTTCCGGAATCTTCGGCACCAGCGCGGAACGGGTTGGCTAGATCATGCAGCAAATTTTTGCCATCGTTGGTTTGACCTGGAAGGCGGCATTTCGATATCGGCTGTTCTGGGTGTTGACGTGTCTGCTGTTGGGCGCGGTCGTGGGTTTGCCGTTGCTGCTCAAGGATGATGGGACCGCTGAGGGATTCACGCAGATTTTATTGACTTACACCCTCAGCGCGGTGACCGGCATTCTCGGCATGTGTACGCTTTGGCTGGCGTGCGGCACGCTCGCGCGCGACATCGAAGAATGCCAGTTGCAAATGGTGGTCGTAAAACCGATCGCCCGCTGGCAAATCTGGCTGGGCAAATGGCTGGGCCTGCTCTCCCTCAATGTCGTGCTGCTGACGGTCGCCGGAGTGAGCATTTACTGTTTGTTGGAATGGCGCGCCAAACGGCTGCCGGAAGACCAGCAGGTGCGGTTGAAACAAGAGGTGCTGGTCGCGCGCGCCTCGGTCAAAGCGGATAATCTGGACCCGATGATCGACGCCGAGACCGAACGGCGCTTCCAGGAACGGTTGAAAAAGAATGGCCTGAAGGACGTGAATCCCGAGATCATACGCAAACAGTTGCGGGAACAGATCAAGGCGGAGTTGCAAGTCGTGGGGCCGGGCGAGGTTCGCCCGTGGGTTATTCATTTGGCATCGGTGAAGGAGAGCTTGAAAAACCAGCCGCTCTCTCTGCGAATAAAGTTTAACGCGGCCAATGGGAGCTCGTCCGGAACCTTCTATGCCGAGTGGGCAGTGGGCGCGCCGCCGACGATCCGGCCCTGGACCAGTGAAGTGATGAGCCTGGCGCCGGACACCACCCATGATATTCCCATTCCCGCCAATATGTTTGATGAAAAGGGCGACCTGACCGTCATGTTTCACAATCCGAATGGCACCGCGCTATTGTTCCCGCTCGATGAAGGCATGGAGGTGTTGTATCGCGAGGGCGGTTTCGAGTTAAACTTTATTCGTGGTCTGGGCATCATTCTTTGCTGGTTGGCGCTGCTGGCCACGCTCGGCCTGGCGTCGGCAAGCTATCTCTCGTTTCCGGTGGCGGCCTTCTTTTCGCTCGCCATTTTGACGATGGTTTTTTCCAGCGGCACGCTTTCCAACGTGGTGGCGGAAGGAACCGTTACGGGCATGGATCAGGAAACGGGTGCGGTGGTTCACTCCATGGTGGACCCGGTTGCGGTGCCGATGTTTCGCGGCCTGCTCAACATTATTCAAGTCGTGCAGCAATTCTCGCCCATTGACGCGTTGAGCAGCGGACGCAGCATCACCTGGACGCAACTCGGTCAGGCGGCGGTGCAAATTGTTCTCCTGATGGGCGGCTTCATTGGGTTGATCGGGGTCTTTATTTTCAGCCGGCGCGAGTTGGCCACGGCGCAGGGGACGAATTAAACCGATGAGCGCCAAACTATACAAATCGCTGTTGGGCGTCATTGCCCTGATATTGATGGGTGGCGTCTCCGTGGTGGAGCGCAGCCTGAATCATGAGCGCGAGGAGTTGGGCCTGACCCGGTACACGGAACTCAAAGGCGCGCCGCCGGTGCTGGCCTTGACGACCGTGGCGCTGGGCGGTTTTCGCGGACTGATCTCCAATGCGCTCTGGATTCGCGCCAACGACCTGCAGGAGGAGGGCAAATATTTCGAGATGGTGCAATTGGCCGACTGGATCACCAAGCTGGAACCGCATTTTACCCAGGTCTGGCTCGTGCAGGGCTGGAACATGGCCTACAACATCTCCGTCAAGTTCAAGGATGCGCCCGACCGCTGGCGCTGGGTGCAGCGCGGCATCGAATTGCTGCGCGACCAGGGTTTGCAATACAACCCCAACGATGTCCTGATTCACCGCGAGTTGGCGTGGTTCTTCCAGCATAAAATGGGGGCGAATCTCGACGATGCCAATTTGTATTACAAGCAGATGTGGGCCAATGAAATGTCCAAGATTTTCGGCATGGACCCACCCAATTGGGAGGCGTTGATTCATCCCAAGACGCAGGATGAAATAGCGCGCGCCACGCTGCTCAAGGAAAAATTCAAGATGGATCCTGAGTTCATGAAGATGGTGGATGAAAAAAATGGTCCATTGGAATGGCGGCTGCCGGAAGCGCATGCCATTTACTGGGCCGAGCAGGGACTGGCTGCGGCTAAAAGGAATGAACGCAAGACCGAACCGGAGGATCTGATCACGTTGCGCCGGGTCGTCTATCAGTCAATGCAATTGAGCGTGCAACGCGGACGGTTGGTGGCGAACAAGGCGGACAAGCAATTCGAGTTTGGCCCCAACCTGGCCATCGTCCAAAAGACCAGTGCGGCTTATGAGCGGGCGATGGACGAAGACCCCAAAAACCGCGACCACATCGAGACGGCGCATCGCAATCTGCTCCGGGACGTGGTTTATCTGCTTTATACGCACAACCGTCTGGCCGACGCGGCGCAGTGGTTCAAATATTTGGGTGAAAAATATCCGAACAAGGGGTTGATCGATGGCGATGCCAGTTCAGTGCCCCGGAACATCACACTTGATGATTACGCCTTGCGCCGCATCCAGGGGGAAACGGAGGATATGAACCAGGACAAGACCATCGCTTTATTGGAAGGCTTGGTACGGACCGCTCTGCTCAGCCAGGCCGTGGGTGAGGAGGACAGATATATCGGGTACGACCTCCTGGCGCGCAAGGTTTGGGAGCGATACATGTCCAAGATGACCAGCCCGGAAGATTTGGTTCGGCGACCCATACCTCCGCTCCCAACCATCCGGCAGGATGTGTTGCAACGCCTGTTGGACGATGAGCTTTCTCCTGAGCTGGCCGCGCAACTGCGCACGGCCCGTGGCATGCCCATGCCGACGGCTACGACCAACGCGCCCGCCATCGAACCCGCCAAGCAGTAAATCGTTCCCGCTGGGGCATTGTCCGGTGTGTGCGGTCCCAAAATCGTCTTTTCGGGGGTTGCGCGCATACAGGGGCATCACTTACTCTATACATTCTTGATGAAAAAAAGCAGTCGTTCCATTGAGCGCCCGGTGCGCGTCGGTTTGATCTCCCTTGGTTGTGCCAAAAACCTGGTTGATGCGGAGATCATGCTTGGCTCGCTCATGAAAGGCGGGGTTGAGATCACGAATGATGCCGAACAGGCGGATGTCGTGATTGTTAACACCTGCTCGTTTATCGATTCAGCGCAGGAGGAGAGCGTGGATGCCATTCTCCAGTCGGTGGAATTGCGCGAAGCCCGGAATCGTGGCCAGGGGCTCATTGTTTCCGGCTGCCTGCCCCAGCGCTTTCGCGAGGAACTGCCCAAGTTGCTGCCGGAAGTGGATGCCTTCATGGGCATCGATCAAGTGGCGCAGGTGACGGAAATCGTGCAACAGGCTCTGGTGCACCGCGAGGAGCGGCTGAAAAACCCAAAGGCCAAAGCGCAGAGCGCGAAGTCATCCATTGTTGGCCGCTTTGCCGAGGTGGACAAGGCACGGGGCGTCACCAGCCACGAAGAAGAAGAGAATCTGCGCGGCACGGAAAAATTTGGCAAAACCAAAACCGTGGTGGCGACTCAGGCCGCCGCCGGCGCTCAACCGGTGATGAACGTCAACGCGCGCCCGGTTTATATTCCGGATTTTGCGACGCCCCGGTTTCGGCTCACGCCCCGGCATTTTGCATACGTTAAAATTGCGGAGGGCTGCAATCATCCGTGCAGTTTTTGCATCATTCCGCGCATGCGCGGGACGCACCGCAGCCGTGTGCAAGGCGACATCGTGCAGGAGGCGCGGCAGTTGATCGCCGATGGAGTGAAGGAACTGAATCTGATTTCCCAGGACTCAACCTACTACGGACTCGACCTGCGCCCCAGCCATAGCCGGAACATTGCGTCACCCGAAAAATTTAATGCCGCCGCGAAGGCGTTGCCGGCGGATGCCACCACGCTCTGCACCTTGTTGCGCGAATTAAACGCGATCCCGGGCGATTTTTGGATTCGCTTGCTCTACACTCATCCGGCGCATTGGACGGAGGAATTGATTCGGACGATTGCTGAGTGCCCCAAGGTGGCGCGGTACGTGGACATGCCCTTGCAGCATATCCATGAAAGCATGCTGGAACGGATGCGGCGCGAAACTTCACAGCAATACATCGTGGACCTCGTGGCCAACATCCGCGCGGGCATTCCAGGCATCGCGTTGCGGACCACATTTATTGTCGGTTTTCCGGGCGAGACAGAGGCTTATTTCAAGAGCCTGCTGGATTTCATTCGCGACACGAAATTTGAGCGCATGGGCGTTTTCACATATTCGCAGGAGGAGGGAACGCGTGCGGGGCGAATGGAGGGGCAAATTTCGGACAAGATCAAGCGGCAGCGCCGGGAACAGGCCATGGCCGCCCAACTCAAAGTGGCCCGGCACGTGGCGGAATCATTTGTAGGACGCGAATTCAAAGTGCTGGTCGAAAGTGAAGCCAGCGCCAAGGAATTGCAGAATGCGAACATCAGTTCCTGGGAGCATGGGCTCATACGCGGCTCGGATAAACACACCAGCCAGCTTAAGGGCCGTTATCTGGTGGCGCGCGGCGAAGCCGATGCGCCGGATATTGACGGGCGGGTTTATATTCGCGGACACCTGCCGCTGGGCGAATTTGCCCAGGTCAGGATTGTGGGCCACACTGACTACGATTTAATAGCCGAGCCAGTGTAATGATGGTGTTGCGATTTATTTCCCCGAGGGTTGACCACCCCCGCCATTTGCGGCTTTAATTCGACCATCTCGATTTCGTGATTTAACATCAGCATGAATTTGCCCAATAAACTGACCGTCTCACGGTTTGCGCTCACCGTTGCCTTTCTGGCGGTCATGTTTTCCGAAGTTCGCTTTCACGAAACCATTGCGCTGGTTCTTTTCAGCCTGGCAAGCCTGACCGATTATTTCGACGGCAAGATTGCCCGGCAGCACAAGCTCATCACCAACTTCGGCATCCTGATGGACCCGCTGGCGGACAAGATATTGGTCTGCTCGGCGTTCATCGCCTTCGTGGGTCTCAAATGGATTCCGGCCTGGATGGTGGTGGTAATTGTGGCGCGGGAACTCGCGATAACCGGGCTGCGCCTGCTGGCGGCCTCCAAGAACATGGTGCTGGCGGCGGAAGGGTTTGGCAAACACAAGACCATCTCGCAAATCGTGGCCATCATTTCCATTTTGGTTTATCACAGTTATAAAGAGTGGGGCAGCTTTGGAACTGCGATTTTTGGATTTAATTTGATTTGGGGGCCATGGATCACATGGTTTGAGCCGCTGGCAATCTGGGTGGCCGTGACACTGACAATTTTCTCCGGGGTGCTCTACCTTTGGCGCAACCGGCAGCTTTATCTTCAGGATTTGTAAGCCTGGCTCTGTAAACCAACGCTACGGAGGCACATGATCAATCCAAACGACTCGCAACAATACAAATCCAGCGGACGCGGGTTCAGCCTTGGGCTTTGGGTTGCCCAAGGCTTTGGGGTGGGGCGGATTCCGGTGGCGCCGGGCACGTTCGGTTCCGTGGTTGGGTTGCTCTGGTTTGCAGTATTGCTGACCCCGGGGAAATTCTGGTTTTACCTGCTTGGAACAATCATTGGAATTTTATTATCGGTCTGGCTCTGTGGGGTGGGGGAACAGGTGCTTAAACGCAGGGATCCCGGTTCAGTGGTGCTGGACGAGATCATCGCCCTGCCGGTCTGTTTTCTGGGCTGGGTTGCTATTTTGTATTTCAAGCATGGCGCAATGCCGTCGCCGGAATATTTCTTTTCACACAAGACCTGGGTGTTGAGCGCGGGGGTGTTTGCCTTGTTTCGCCTGTTCGACGTTACCAAACCGTGGCCGGTGCATCAGAGTCAATCATTGCCGGGCGGTTGGGGCGTGACCATCGACGACGTGCTGGCGGCGGTTTATGTGAACGCAGTTGTGCTTTTGATTTACGGCGGCAACTGGCTGCTGACCCACAGGCACTGACCCCTGCGTTAAGGGCGGCGGGCGGGCACCGGCAACGTTTCGCCCGAGGCGGGCTGGGCGGGTTGGTAAACACCGGTGCCGAGATTGGAGAGGGGATCGGCGTGTTGATGATGCCGCACCATGCTGACGATGACCACGATGACCAGCAGCGCTGCGGCGGCGATCAACACCACCCGCGCCATGCGCCAGTTCAGCTTGGAAAGTTGGAGCATGACAAAATCCAGGGCGCCGCGCGGCTCGTCGGTGAGGGGCGGCGGCTCGGAAAACTTATCGGTCTTACCCAATTCCGCATCCAGCGTGGCCATGACCTGCGCCACGTCAAGCTTGAGCAAAGTCGCGTATGTGCGAACGAAGCCCCGGATGTAAACCGGCGCGGAAAAGACGTCGAAATTGCCGTCTTCCAAGGCGCGAATATGATCCGTCCGGATCTTCGTGACCTCAGCCACCTGGTAAATGGTGAGACTTTTTGCCTCGCGGGCCAGGTGTAATTGTTCTGCAACTGTTGTCATCCAAGCCTGTTTTAGCGGTTTTCCACAGGTTTTTGCAACCCTTGAAATAAGGGAATATTCGGGCCTCGTCCCAACCGCCATTCAGCCCGTCCGCCTTGTCAGTCAAACACCGACGCAATAATCAGCACCTTGCCGATTTATGCCGCGAGTTTGAAGGGCGAAGGTGGAATCATGACAAAAGCTGTAAGCATGGTTTTGAGCATTTTCCTGTTAGTGGCGGCCGATCGGATTGCGGCCTATTTACGGCGCACAGGCCTGGTGCCGGCTGACCCTGCTGCCGGCATGGCCGGGGTGGTTTCCCATGAAGTGCAGCCAACCGCAAGCATGGCATCGCATCCCCTGGTGGAATCGGGCTCGTCTCAAGATTGAAACATTTTTCCGAAATTTATTAAATGAAGAGGTCCAAGCATCTCGGGTTGATTATCATTGGCATTGTACTTTTAACGGCCTTTTTAGGCGTGACCGTCCATTACTGGCGGCAGCCGGGCGCGGCTGAAATTACCCGCGTCCAGTTCCAGCAGTTAATTCGCGAAAACCGGATCGTGAGTGGAACCGTCACGCCGACGCCGTATCCGGGCATCTATGAATTGGAAGGCCGGGCAAAATCTGCCGCCCTGCCAAAAGGATTCCACATCACCACGCATTTGGAGCCCGACGAGATGAAGAGCCTGTTCGCGCAACCCGGGATGAAAATTGAAGTGCCGGGCATGGGCCTGAAAGGTCAGATGGTGAATATCATCTCCACCGTGCTGCTGATCGGGTTGGCGGCGGGATTGGTGGCGTATCAAATGAATATTGGCCGGGGCAAAACCAGCCGGCTGCGGCAGCGGCCCAAGGTGCGCTTCAGCGACGTGGCCGGCGTGGAAGAGGCCAAGGCGGAAGTGCGGGAAGTGGTGGACTTTTTGAAAGACCCGGCCAAATACCGGCGGCTCGGCGGCAACCTGCCCAAGGGAATATTGCTGATTGGCCCGCCCGGCACCGGCAAGACCATGCTCGCCAAGGCCATTGCCGGCGAAGCCGACGCCAATTTTTTCAGCGCGCACGGCAGCGATTTCACCGAAGTGTTTGTCGGCGTCGGCGCCAAGCGTGTCCGGCAGCTTTTTCGGCAGGCGGTGCGGCACAAACCGGCGATTATTTTCATCGATGAAATTGATTGCGTTGGCAAACATCGCAAGCTCGATTCGCACGGTGAACATCAGCAAACCATCAATGCGCTGCTCGCCGCCATGGATGGTTTTGAGGGCAATGAAGGCGTGGTGGTGCTGGCGGCGACCAATCGTCCGGAAGACCTGGATGAGGCATTGCTGCGCCCCGGACGGTTTGATCGCAAGGTGCAGGTTCCCTATCCGGACGTGCGGGGACGTCGCGCCATTTTACAGAGTCACAGCCTGGACAAACCGCTGGAGGACGAAGGCGCGCTGGATGTGATTGCACAGACAACGCCGGGCATGTCCGGCGCCGACCTGGCGAATTTGCTGAATGAAGCCGCCATTTTAACCGCCCAACAAAACGGTTCCAGGATTACCCTCACGGAGTTGGAGGCCGCGCGCGACAAGGTGCGTTACGGTCAGGAACGCAAGTCGATGGTGCTCACGCACAGTGAGCGGGAATTGATTGCCTATCATGAGGCCGGGCACACGCTCATTAACCTGCAAATGTCGCTCCTGCCGGCGTTGTACAAGGTGAGCATCATCCCCCGCGGCAATGCGCTGGGCGTCACCACCCTGCTGCCCAATGAAGACCAGAACATTCACAGTCGGGACGTGTTGTTGCAGGAGTTGGTGCTGCTGATGGGGGGGCGGGCGGCCGAGAAGGCATTTTACGGCGTGACTACGAACGGCGCGAGCGGTGATCTGGACATGGCCCGCAAACTTGCGCGGAAAATGGTCCATGAATGGGGCATGGGTGAAAAGTTATATTACGAACCGGAACAACGGGAAGCCGAACAGGAGATCAACCGCCTGCTGGAAAATGCGGATGGAGAAGCACTGGCGATCATCCAGTCGCAGAAGGAAAAAGCCGCTGATCTGGCCCACGCGTTGCTGGTGCGGGAAACACTCACCCGTGAGGAAGTGCTGGAATTATTCCAGACTTTCCCGGCCGGCGGGGTCAAGCCGGCACTGCTCACAGACTAATCCGCTAAAGGCCCCGACCGGCAAAAAGGCCGACCAGGAACAGGATCACGCAAATCGCGATAAAGATGAAGAACAGGACTTTCGCGATGCCAACGGCGGTGCCGGCGACGCCACCGAACCCGAATATGGCGGCGATGATCGCGATTACGAGGAATATGGCTGCCCATCTTAGCATAGAATTTCTCCTTATAAAAAGTTGGATCGGTGATAATCCAACGCAGTCAGTTATAGTCAATATACCCGGCCAACCGGAATGGTGCGCTGGGGTATTTTACCCCGGACAAGTGGGTCAGTAAACCCGTGCCGGAGCGTAAGGCGCGGGACCGTCCGGTAAATATCAGAACATCGCCTTCAGGAAGACGGAACCGTAACCATCATGCACCGGTTGTGTGGTGAATTCCTTGTCTTGAAAAACATAAGTGAAGCCGACTTCAATGCGGCGCAAGACAAATGCGCAGCCAGTGCTTACGAATGAAGGCAGAGTGGTAAAAGTCCTGGCGAAGGTTTTTTAGTAACGGTTGACGGGCGGGCCTTTCACGCGGATATTCAACGCGAATTCATTTTACGTTGGGAAGAAAACCATGAAAGTCACCTATTACGGACACGCCTGCTTCTCAGTGCAGGTCGCGGGCAAAACTTTGTTATTCGATCCGTTCATCAGCCCGAACGCGCTCGCCAATGCCATCGATATCACCACCATTGCGGCGGATTATATTTTGCTGTCGCACGGGCATGAGGACCATGTCGCGGACGCGGAGATGATTGCCCGGCGGACGGGCGCAATGATCATCGGAAATTTTGAAGTCGTCTCCTGGTTTGCCAAAAAGGGTCTGGCCAAGCTGCATCCGCTGAACACCGGCGGCGCATTCGCATTCGATTTTGGCCGGGTAAAATTTGTCAACGCCCTGCATTCCAGCAGCATGCCCGATGGCAGTTATGGCGGCGCTCCGGGCGGGTTCGTGGTGGAAACGAAGGCGGGAAACTTTTACTACTCAGGTGATACCGCTTTGACCTTGGACATGAACTTGATTGGCGAAGCAACCAAGCTCAATTTTGCCGCCTTGTGCATCGGCGACAACTTTACCATGGGTGTCGAGGATGCCATTAAGGCCGCCGATTTCATCCGGTGCGACCATATCCTGGGCGTGCATTACGATACATTCCCGCCCATTGTGATCGACCACGCCGAGGCCATTAGTAAATTTCGTGAGGCGGAAAAATATTTGCACCTCCTGAGCATTGGCGCGGCTCATGAGTTTTAATAGGGCCCCGCTGATTACTTTCCGTGGCTGGATTCGCCGCCGCCATCACCGCCACCGCCGTCGAGGTCAATGAGGATGTCGCGCGGTTCCGCCCCTTTGCTGGGGCCGACGATGCCGCGGTTTTCCAACTCATCCATGATGCGGGCGGCGCGGGTGTAGCCCAGGCGCAGGCGGCGTTGCATCAGGGAGACGCTCGCCTTTTGTTCGCTGCGGATGATTTCCACGCATTGCTGAATGAGATCTTCGTCTTCATCGCAACCGCTTTCGTTATCGAAGTTGCTGACCGGTTTGGAAAGTTGCTTGTGGATTTCGACTTCGTAGCTGGGTTTGCCCTGCTTGGCAATGAAGTCCACCACATCCTGGATTTCCTTGTCGGTGATGAGCGCGCCTTGGGCACGAATGAGTCTCGCAGAGCCGGGCGGCAGATAGAGCATGTCACCCTTGCCAAGCAATTTATCGGCACCCATCGCATCCAGAATGGTGCGTGAGTCCACCTTGGCCGCCACCTGGAAGGCGATACGCGCCGGGATGTTCGCCTTGATGACGCCGGTGATGACATCGACGCTCGGTCGTTGCGTGGCCACGATGCAATGAATGCCGGCCGCGCGCGCCATTTGCGTGATGCGGGCGATGGCCATTTCCACGTCGGCGGGGGCCACCAACATGAGGTCGGCCAGCTCGTCAATGATGACGACGATGTAGCTGAGCTTCTCAGGAATGACGATATCCTCCTCGCGTGGGACGACGATTTCCTCGTCCACTTCCACCGCAAAACCTTCCGCGCCGGGCTCGAGCTTTTCCTTTTTGACCATCAGCGGCAATTCCGGCTCGGGCGTTGGCATTACCTTGTTCTTGGGCCGTTCGTTGAACGACTTGATATTGCGCACGCCCACTTTCGCAAAGATTTGGTAACGCTTCTCCATTTCATTGACCACCCAGCGGAGCGCGAGGATGACTTTTTTGGGATCGGTCACCACCGGCACAACGAGGTGGGGCAGGGCGTTGTATTGCTGCAACTCGACGACCTTGGGATCGATCATGACGAACCGGAGCTGGTCGGGCGAAAATTTATAGAGCAGCGAGGCGATGATGGCATTGATGCAGACCGATTTGCCGGAACCGGTGCTGCCGGCGATGAGCAAGTGCGGCATTTCCGCGAGGTCGGCGATGATGGGATGACCATAAACATCCTTGCCGAGGGCCAGCGGAATGCGCGCCTTGTTGGAAAGCCATTCCTCCGACTCCAACAGGTCGCGCATGATGACCTTCGTCTTCACCGCGTTGGGAACTTCCACGCCCACGGAACTTTTGCCGGGTACCGGCGCGAGAATGTTGATGCGTTCGGCCTTGAGCACGGCGGCGATGTTGTTGTTGAGCGCGGTGATTTTCTCGAGCTTCACGCCGGGCGCGGGATGCAACTCGTAACGCGTGATGGTGGGACCCTTGGTGATGTCGCCGAGTTGAACTTCAATATCGAATTGCGCGAGCGTTTGCTGCATGAGCCGCGCATTGGCCATCAATTCCTCCTTGGACTCCGTCGGCTTGAGCGTCATGTCCGGATGCTGGAGAAAATCCATCGAAGGCAACTGGTAATTGCCAATGAGCGGGGTGGAGGCAACCGAGATCGGCTTGGGCTTCCGGGGAACAAGCTTGGGCCTGGCAGCCGGTGCGGCGGCAGGGACCACCGCAGGCGCAATGGCCACCACCGGTTCGCCGGGAACTTCGGCGGGCTTGGCCGGCTCGTCTGTTTTCGATTCGGAAGGTTTCCAGTCGGTGTCCTTATCACCCGAGCGAGTTTTTTTGCCGCCCAGAATATCAGCAGCAGTGGCGGCGGCGACTTCGCGCGCGGGGATGATCAAGGCATCGTCGGGCGGCGCCGGTTCCTTGACCGGTTCGGGTGTGGCGGGCTTCTTCGCGCGTGCGGATTTGTTGTTTTGCGGGACGCTGAGGTCGCGCACGGTCGGTTCGGGCAGCGGTTGAAGGTCGGCACCGACACCGGGACTGGCCTTGTCCACTTGTTCCTGCAATTTGCGGGCCTGCTTTTCCAGTTCACGCGCGCGTTTTTCCAGCGCCTTTTCCTCGGCGGACATTTCACCGGCGCTGGATCCCGCTTTGGCAGAAGAGCCGCCGGTCGTGGCGGCAGCTCCCGCTTGCTGGCGAGCCCAGAGCGCGCGGACCCATTCGCCCAGTTGGAAATTGGTGAGAAACAGGAAGCTGATGAAATAGAGCATCAGGAAAAGGATCGTGGCCCCGGCAGTTCCGAAATAGCCAAAGATCCATTGATTGAGGTTAAGCCCCAAGGTGCCACCAGGGAGAACATGGAGCCGGTCTTGCAGGTGGGAGAGATAAGGTTTGTATAGATCCATCAGCCCCATGCAGCAAACAAAGAGCACCACAGTCCAGACCCAGCGGCGACGCAAGTAGGAGAGGATTTCAAAAAAGCAGCCCAGGCCAATAAACATCAATGTAAACGGGAGCAAATAAGCCGAAACCCCGACCCAGAACAGCCATTTACGGGCCATCCAGGCGCCGAAAGGCCCGATCCAATTATGAATTGGGCGGTTAGGCGGATTGACGACATCGGAGGTATCCAGTGGATTATAGGAGAGCAGGGAGACTAATAAGAGCAGGGCCAACCCCATCAGCACGATGCCAATGACGTCATTAAAACCGCGGTTCGGTGCCGAGTCCGGAGATGCCTTTCTAGCCATAGCCCTAGATTAGCAGTTCAAAGTCAGAGGTTTAAAGTTCAAAGTTGAGTTCTTAAGGAAGCCGAACGGGAAAGAATGACGAGAACAGGGAGTATCTGAAGGGTCGGGCGGCGGTTGACTTGGAAGGACGCTCTGTTAGCGTGTCATCGGCTGGTGAAAAAGCTGTTTTCCAAACTAAAAGCCATAATTGAGGAATGCCGGGAGTTCTTCGACGAGAAAGGCATCGGCGGGGCCAACTGGGAATTGTCGCGGCTGGGCCGGTTCGCCCATTTCTGGTTGATGGTGGCCCGGAGTTTCTCGCGCAATCGTTGTCCAGTCCGGGCGGCGGCCCTGGCTTACACGACGCTGCTGGCGCTGATTCCGATGCTCGCGGTGGCGTTGAGTGTTTCGACCAGCATTCTGAAGACGGAAGGTGAGGGGAGAATTTCCCATTTCATCGACGAATTTGTGGACAGCGTAACGCCGCCGGCAATGTTGAGTACGAATTCAGCACCGGGCAACGCGCAGGCCGCCGGGAATGGGCAGGGCTCCAGTGTGACAAATGGCGCAGTGGCGCAAGCAGGATCGACGACGAATAACGCGTCCGGGAACGGAGGAACGAACAGCGCGCCGACACAGGCCGCCGCCGAGGCAAAATACGTAGCGGCCCGGACACAAGTGGCGGAAACCATCCATGGATTTATTCAAAACACGAGCAGCGGCACGCTGGGAGTCACCGGAACAATCTTGTTGGTATTTGTGGCCATTTCGATGCTGAGCCGGGTCGAATCGACCTTTAATGACATTTGGGGAGTATCCCAAGGCCGGAGTTGGTTTGCGCGGATCGTGCAATATTGGGCGGTCATCACGCTAGGGCCGGTGTTGCTGGCAGTGGCGTTGGGACTCGCGAGCGGGCCGCACCTGCAATTAACGAAGAGGATTTTTGATTCGATGCCCTTCCTTGGCAGCCTGCTGTCTCAGCTTTTGCCGGTGCTGGTGTTGTGCCTGGCTTTCGCCCTGCTTTACATGCTGATGCCGAATACCAAGGTCCACTGGCAGGCCGCGCTGGTGGGAGGGTTGGTGGGCGGTGTCCTCTGGCATTTGAATAGTTATTTCAGCGTGCTTTATGTTTCGCGCGTGGTGACCAACAGCAAGATTTATGGCAGCCTGGCGATGATCCCCGTCTTCATGATTGGCCTTTATTTTGGCTGGCTGATTTTGTTATTCGGCGCCCAGGTCGCCTACGCCTATCAAAATCGCGAGGCCTACGTGCAGGAAAAGCAGGCGGAGAACGTCAACCAGCGCGGACGGGAATTCATCGCTTTGCGGTTGATGGCGTGTATTGGTCGGCGGTTCCATTATGGCGAGCCGCCGGTGACCGTCTCGGAAATGGCCGCACAGTTGACGGTGCCAACGCGGTTGGTGCAACAGATCATGCAAATCATGCTGGCGGCGCGCCTGGTGGTGGAAGTGGCCGGCAAGGAAACAGCCTACGCCCCCGCGCGACCGCTGGAAACGATCACCTGCCATGATGTTCTGACGGCGTTACGCGCCGGCCAGGGCCAGGAGTTGGCGACGCGCGACGAACCCACGCGCACCGAAGTTTTTGGAGAATTCGAGCGAATCTTGGAAGCGGAACGGAAGGCGGCGTCGGCCGTAACCGTGCTAACGATGGTGGAGCGGGCGGAGGCGCGGATAATCCAGAGTGGCGAGGTCAAGGTGGTGGGCGACTCGCGGGATTCAAAAACCTGATGGAGATTAAATTATGATTATTGGCATTCCAAAAGAGATTAAAGATCACGAATACCGGGTGGCCTTGCTGCCGTCCGCCGCTTATCAACTCATCAAGCGCGGCCATCAGGTGCTGGTCGAGCACGGCGCGGGCGTGGGCGCGGGTTACCCGGATGCGGATTACGCGCAGGCGGGGGCGACGCTGCTGGCGGATCACCGGACGATTTTTGAAAAGGCCGACCTGATCGTGAAAGTAAAGGAACCGCTGGCTGCGGAATACGCATTATTGCGGTCGGGCCAGATTTTGTTCACGTACCTGCATTTGGCGGCGAATCGCGGGTTGACGGAAGCGTTGCTGAAATCCGGCGTGACCGCACTGGCGTATGAAACCATTGAAGTGAACCGGCGGTTGCCGCTGCTGGAACCGATGAGTGAGATTGCCGGGCGCATGTCAGTGCTGGTGGGCGGTTTTTTTCTGGCCAAACATAACGGCGGCAGCGGCGTGCTGTTGGGCGGCGTGCCGGGCGTGTTGCCGGGCCGCGTGGTGGTGCTGGGCGGGGGCGCTTCGGGCATCAATGCGGCGCGCATGGCCACCGGGTTGGGGGCGGATGTGACCATTCTGGAAGTGGATTTGGAGCGGATGCGGTTTTTGGATATTACGCTGCACACGGCGCACACACTTTACTCCAGTGAAGCGCACTTGATTGATCTGTTGCCGACGGTGGATCTGTTAATTGGCGCGGTGCTGGTACCGGGAGCCAAGGCGCCCAAATTAATCAACCGTGACATGCTGCGCCGGATGCGGCCCGGCAGCGTGTTGGTGGATATTGCGATTGACCAGGGTGGTTGTGCCGAGACTTCCCGCGCGACGACGCATCAGAATCCCGTGTATGTCGAGGAAGGCGTGACGCATTACTGTGTGGCGAACATGCCCGGCGCGTACGCGCGCACCGCCACGCAAGCGCTCACCAACGTCACCTACCGCTACATTGAATTGCTGGCGGACCTTGGTTTGGCCGAGGCTTGCGTGAAACAGCCGGCGCTCATTGGTGGCATCAATGTGATGGACGGCAAGGTCACGCACAAGGCCGTGGCCGAGGCGCACGGCATTCCCTGCACCACACCGGTCCTGGGCAAATGAATTAGAGCATTTATGGAACCGCTCTAAATCCGATGAAGCAAACGCGGCAACAAATGGAGGCAGGTTCTCATGTCCACAATTGCCGGTCCAGCGAGCGATATTGAATGGCTTCGGAGATGTGATCGCTCGTGATGGATTCCGCGCCGGCCAGATCAGCGATGATGCGGGATACTTTTATAAAGATTTTCGTCTGCGAATATACATTGGAGTCCACTTCCATCGGCAACATATGCGCTTGCTTGTAAGTTGTTGATTTCCTGGATCACTGCTTTTAATTGTGATTCCGTGAATTCTCCCCGGTCCGTGGTATCATTAAACATTGGTTTTGCAGAATGTTTTATCGTTGATGGAAAAACAAAGGCGGCAGTGAAACCGACAACAATAGGGGCTTTGTGCAATTCCTTACCAGGGAGCCAGAGCCCTTCATCTTCCCACCAGAACTCAATCCGCTCCTTTTCTAATTGAGGGGTTAAAAACTCTCGCTCTCCAGAAAAGTCGTCGCGGGAGGAATCCATAGCAACAAACAACCAGTTTGTTTCATCAAGGCAAGGTACTAGCCAGTCGAATAAGCTGTTGAGTCCTTGCGATGGAATAAATATATTTTTCATATCGTTAGTCACAAGGTCCTATTGGACGTGAACTTTGATCGTTGCTGTTCCCCCAATTATCTGCCTCTGACTACGTCCACAATTGCCGGTCCAGCGAGCGGTACTGAATGGCTTCGGAGATGTGATCGCTCGTGATGGATTCCGCGCCGGCCAAATCGGCGATGGTGCGCGCCACTTTTAAAATGCGATCGTAGGCGCGGGCGCTCAGGTTCATGTCGGACATGGCGAACTTGAGCAATTCCAGGGTGGCATCATCAATGGCGCAGTAAGCCTTCAACTCGCGGCTGCCCATGCGGGCGTTGCAGGCGATTTTTGGTTTGTTGGCAAAGCGTTTGTGTTGACGATCGCGGGCGGCAATGACGCGTTCGCGAATTTGCGCGGACGGCTCGCCGGCTTTCGTGCCGGAGATTTCGCGGAACTTGACCACCGGCACCTCGATGTGGAGATCAATGCGGTCCAGCAATGGACCCGAGATGCGGCCGAGATATTTTTGGATCTCACGCGGGGAACTGCGCGA
>JAQGPA010000166.1 GCA_028293325.1 Pedosphaera sp.
CCGGGGGGCGGTAGTCTATGGCGCTGACTTAAACGAGCGAGGTCTCGCCGAGACCCAGCAGATGATCGCGCAAGCGGGTGGGACCGCACGTGTTGTTCGTGTCGACGTCTCTGAGGAGCAGGAAATCGCCGCATTTCTGGCTCGGATCAGCGAAGAAGCTGGGGGGCTGGACGTGGCCTTTAACAACGCGGGCATCACCGGTGGGGCCCACCGTATCGAGGATTACCCAACGAGTGATTTTGAAAAGGTTCTGCGGGTCAATCTTCGCAGTGTCTTTCTTGGCATGAAATATGAACTGCCGTTGATGCAGCGAGGTGGTGGAGGTGCAATTTGCAACACCGCGTCTGTAGCTGCCTTGACTGGTCCGGGTGGGATGTGTGCGTATGCCGCCTCGAAGTGTGGCGTGCATGGCCTCACTCGGGTCGCTGCCATGGAGAACTCCGACCATAACATTCGGGTCAACACCCTGGTTCCCGGATGGACTGAGACCCCAATGGTAGTCGCCAATAGCGCTCAAAATCCCGGTTTTGCCGCGCACGCCACTTCAGCTATTCCAGCGAAGCGCGGGGGTCAACCCAGCGAAGTGGCCGCTGCGGCCGTTTGGTTGTGCTCTCCCGGGGCAAGCTATGTATTCGGTCAAATGCTGGTTGTAGACGGTGGCATGACAATCGGAGGATTTGAATACAAGGAGAAATGAGGAGGCAACCCCGGCAGATGCGCCAATGGCCAGCCTGCTTTAAGCGAGAACTTAATGAGCATACCTCAAGCGGAACATTCGGCAACACCTTCAGATGTATGCAAGCACTGTTTCAAGCTCCATATTGAACCGGAAGGCGTTACAGACCTATCGGCGGGATTTTTGACGCGCGAAGTTGCGCCAGGAATCTTTATGCTCACGAACGGCAACTATCAATCGCTGTTTGTGACCACCGGAGAGGGAGTCGTATTAATTGATGCTCCTGAACCGTTGGTCAAATTCATTGAAGCTGCCGTCGCCGATGTCACCGATGAGCAGATTTCCACATTGATATATTCGCACGGACATTCAGATCATATTGGTGGCTCGCATTTGTTGGCACGGCCGGGACTTGAAATTATCGCGGAAGAACGCGTCGCCAAATTCCTCAATCAGAAGCACGACGGTCGCAGGCTTATTCCGACGCGCACTTTCAACGAGGAACTTGTTTTTAAGAAGGGCGAAAAAACCATTTCCCTCAAACGCGATGAGTTCCACTCACCTGAAGGCGACCTTGTCATACATTTTCCTAAAGAAAAGGTAATGATGGTCGTCGATTTCATCGCGCCCGGTTGGGTGCCTCTGCTTGATTTCGACATCACCGGCAACATGTTTGTCTATCTCGGCGCATTCGACCGTATTCTCAGTTATGATTTCGATGCTTTTATTTCTGGACACACCGCAGACATTGCACATCGCAAAGATGTTGAGTTGACCAAAAAATACGCTTTCGACGTGTATGAAACGGTGAAACGAATCCATAGCCAAATCAATGTTGCGGAGCTGTTGGCGAAAGAGCGAGACAACGAGCAGGCGGGCATCAAGTTGCTAATCGAGGAGGTCACCGCTGCCGCGACAGCGGATGTGAAGAGTCGGTGGTTAACGGGCCCAATGAAAGGTGTGGACCTTTGGACGGAGAGCCACTGTCGCGCCATGCTGCTTTATGTGCGATGGAGTGATTAAACCCGAAGACAGAACACAAAGCAGAAGTGGCTCCGCCAACCGTCCATTCCAGTCGGTGGCGGCAGGCGCGGTATTTCGCCACATTTATTGCTGTGCAGGGCGGGGTTAATTTTTTAGGATGCGCGGAATCATTACAGGCGTGGCACTTAAAGACATCTATGAATACTGAATTGAGGGAAAAGCTGGCCCAGGTCCGGGCGCTGTTGAAAGCAACGAAAATGGAGGCGGTTTTGGTGGGCAAGCAGCCGAATTTCTCGTGGCTGGCCTGTGGCGGGGAGGCGCATATCACTTTTATCTCCGACCGGGCGTTTGGGAATCTGCTGGTCACGCCGAAGAAGTTTTATGTGCTGGCGAACCGGATCGAGATGCCGCGTTTGCAGGGTGAGGTGGTGCGCGGGTTGGGGGCGGAGCCGTTGGCGTATAATTGGTATGATGAGCGCGAGGCGGCGAAAATTTTGAAGGGGATTGCCGATCCTCGACTGGTTATTTCGGACACGGGCGATTATGGGACGCGGCTGCGGCCGGAATTGCTGGCGCCGTTGCGTTATTCGCTGCAACTGGTGGAGGTAAAGCGGTTGCGCGCGCTGGCCCGGACCGCGGAGGCGGCGATGCATGAGGCTTGTCACAAGCTCATGCCCGGCCAGGATGAATTTACGATTGCCGGCCAATTGGCCCTGGCCGCGTGGCAACGGAAGGTTACGCCGGTGGTGTTGCTGGTGGCGACGGATGAACGAATCCACAAATATCGGCATCCACTGCCGACGAAGAAGAAATTGAAACGTTATGCGATGCTGGTGTTGTGCGCGCGGGAGAATGGGTTGATCGTTTCGCTGACGCGGATGGTGCATTTTGGAAAGCTGTCGCCGGATTTGCGTCGTCGGCATGACGCGACGTGCGTGGTGGATGTGGCGTTCAACAGCAGCACGCGGGTGGGCACCCCGATCCGGGAGATTTTCCGGCGCGGCACGGCGGCGTATGCGGAGCAGGGATTTCCGGACGAGTGGCAGAAGCATCATCAAGGCGGGCCGTGCGGTTACGACGGGCGCGATTTTTTGGGGACGCCGAACTCGCCGGGTGTGGTGCTGGAAAACCAGGCCTATGCGTGGAATCCATCGATCACGGGGACGAAGAGCGAGGATACAATTTTGGCGACGGCGCGCGGGCCGGAGATTTTGACGCAGGCAAAGGATTGGCCGATGGTGCGCGCGGAATGGCGGGGGGAGGAGATGGAGCGGGCGGATATTTTGGTGCGGTAGTGGTGGGCCATAACCGCGGAGTCGCGGAGTCGCGGAGGTGGGAAAGGAATAAGACATCGACGACGAGGGCGAGGACGATTGGAAAGAAGGAAACGGACCCTCACCCCGGCCCTCTCCCATCGGATGGGCGAGGGAGTGGATTGTCCTGGAGCATAAACGAAGTCTTGCGAGCTTGAGCGTGTTGGTCGTGATTCAATTGAAGCGGAATAAATTCCGCGCTCCATTGTCGAGCGTCTGCTGATTATTATTGATGCGGGCGTGTTGGTGATTCGGGGACACGCTGAAGCGTGAACTCCAAACTCGGAAGCGCGGGTGTGTTTTGCGGGTTTCTCCAAGATAATGTGCGGAATTTAAGGCGCTTTCCGAATTGGCGGGGTCTGTTATAATGGGAGCGATGATGCGCCTCGGGCCACTGGCCTTAAACTCGAATTTGTTTCTCTCGCCGCTGGCAGGTTACACCAACCTGCCATTCCGGCTGGCGTTGCGCGAGATTGGCGGGCTCGATTTGGCGACGACTGACCTGGTTAATGCGCGGTCGTTGCTGGAGAAAAATCCCAAGGCGCTCAAGCTCATCGAGACTTGCCCGGCGGATCGGCCGTTGGCGGTGCAGTTGTTTGGGTCGGTGCCGGAGGAGATGCGGGATGCGGCGGTTTATTTAGAGTCGATCGGCATTGCGTCGGTGGATATCAACATGGGCTGTCCGGTGCGCAAAGTGTGCAAGGTGGGTGGCGGGTCGGCGATGATGATGGAGTTGGACAAGACGGCGGCGTTGGTGCGGGGGATGGTGGCGGCGGTGAAAATTCCGGTGACGGCGAAAATGCGCCTGGGTTGGGACGATGAAAACCTGACCGCGCCGGATTTGGCGCGCACGCTGGAAGATGCGGGTGTGGCGGCGATTTTTGTGCATGGGCGGACGCGGGAGCAGGGATTTTCCGGCTCGGTGAAACTGCCGGGCATTCGCGCGGTGGTGCGGGCGGTGAAACGCATCCCGGTGATTGGGAATGGGGATGTGACGACGGCTGAGGCGGCGAAGATGATGTTTGAGGAGACCGGCTGCGCGGGGGTGAGCATCGGGCGCGGGGCGTTTTATAATCCGTGGATTTTTCTGCATGCGCGGCATTACCTGGACACGGGCGAGCTGTTGCCGGAGCCGAGCTTTGAAGAGCGGGTGCGGGTGATGTGCCGGCATTTGGATTTGATGGTGGAGGTTTTTGGGGAATCGTTGGGTTGCCGCATGTTCCGCAAAGTCGCGCCGTGGTATTCAAAACGATTCGGCCCGGCGAACGAGTTCAACAAGAAGGTGGTGACTGTTTCCACGCGCGCGGAATTTCTGGAATTGCTCGCCAAATATACCGAGTGGCGGTTGCAATTTTTGGACGAGCACGGCCAGCTCAAGCCGAATTATCGGCCGCAGCCGATGGTGGCGTCGTTCATGCAGGAACCGGCGGTGGTTGCGCGGCAGCAGATTCCAGTGCCCAAGGGGCCGGTGGATGTGTGGTGAGGTTCAGGCGTGTAGGCGGTTTTGGGCTTGAATAAGGCGGTGGCTGCTGCTTTAAACAGGTCCAAATATGGGGTGCATCCTAAAAAACCTATTCCGCAATAACTGTTTACACGTGTTGGTCTTCGCCGCGCTGGTGGGTTTGTTGTCGATGGCTCAGCCGGCGGGGGCGGCGTCGTGGGTTACCAACGCCCCGATGAACGAGGCGCGCCATTACCACACGGCGACATTGCTTTCCAATGGGAAAGTGCTGGTTGCGGGCGGAGGAACTCTGCACGGCATTTCGGCGAGTGCGGAACTGTACGATCCGGCGACGGGGACATGGACCGTGACCGGCTCAATGGGCGCCCTACGTGATGATCACACGGCGACGTTGCTGCCCAATGGGCAGGTATTGGTCGAGGGCGGCGTTCAGGGCGGCGGCCCGCCAATTGCCGCCGCGGAGTTGTACGATTCAGCTACGGGAATATGGCGGGCGACCAACTCACCATCGCCACGTTATGGGCACACGGCGACATTACTGACGAACGGGCAGGTGTTGCTAGCGGGTGGAGTTACCATCGGAAATCTGGCGTATAATGCTGAGCTCTATGATTATACCACCGGATTGTGGACGACGAATGGCGCGTTGACCATCGGACGGTATTGGCACACGGCGACGTTGCTGCCGAATGGGAAGGTGCTCGTGGTGGGCGGGCTGGGCAGTAATGTTGTCAAACTTGCCAGTGCAGAGTTGTATGATCCCAACACCGGGTTGTGGATGGTGACCGGGTCACTGGCCAACGCGCGTTATCACCACACTGCAACGTTGTTGCCCAATGGGAAGGTGTTGGTCGCAGGAGGTAGCAGCACCAATACCGTATATACCAGTGCCGAATTGTATGATCCGGCCACTGGGTTGTGGACGGCGGCCAATCCGTTGCCAACAGCACGGACAGTGGCTACGGCAACTATATTACCGAATGGGAAGGTGTTGGTCGCAGGCGGAGCCAACCAGAATGGTTTTCTTATCAGTGGGGAGTTGTATGATTCGCCGAGCGGGACATGGACGACTGCGACCAATGCGCCGAGCATTGCACGCACGAGCCCGACAGCCACGTTGCTGGCCAATGGACAGGTGCTTTTTGCGGGTGGTGAGGGCGAAGACTTCGGCCCCATAGCCAGCACGGAGGTGTATGATTCGGCGAATGGTGCGTGGTCGGAAACGGGCGGGATGAATGAGGGGCGCTATTTGCATACGGCGACGTTGCTCCCGAATGGTAAAGTGTTAGTCGCGGGAGGGGACGGCACCAACTTTACCCTCTTGGGAAGTGCGGAGCTATATGATCCGGCCGTGGGAACATGGTCGATGACCAGTCCGCTGGCCACCGCACGGCTGGGCCACACAGCAACTTTGTTGCCCAATGGGAAGGTGCTTGTTTCAGGCGGCCGGGACGACATTTCTTATGGTGCCAATACGTTTTCCAGTGCGGAGCTATATGATCCAATTGCGGGCACATGGAGTGCAACCAGCTCAATGGCCGCCGCACGCGGGGGCCACATGGCAACCCTGCTTTCCAATGGGAAGGTGCTGGTCGTGGGAGGCGAAGACGGTTTCAACAATCCCATCTTCAGCTCAGAAATTTACGATCCGGCTACTCAAACATGGACAACTACTAGTGCGCTCACAAATTCACCGGGCGGCCGTACGCTGCCGTTGCTGCCCAATGGGGATGTTCTCACCGCAGGCGGTTTGGATGTGAGCAACATCACCATTGCCGCAGCAGAGGTATATGATCCGAGGAGCGGGAAGTGGGCGACGACTGGGGCTTTGCACCACGCACGCTATGCTCAAGCGACCGCCTTGCTGCCCAGCGGGAAGCTGTTGGTTGCGGGTGGCGTCAATAACAGTGATAATTCCACTCCTGCGAACGCGGAATTGTATGATTCAGCCACTGGCAACTGGACGGACACGGGAGCGCTGATTCTCGGGCGCTTTTATCACACAGGAACCTTGCTGCTCAATGGAAAGGTGCTGGTCGCGGGCGGGTTTGGTGCATTTGGCAATCCTTCTCCTGGCGCCACGGCGGAGCTCTACGATCCGGCGACCGGGGCATGGGCGAATGCCGGCGCACTGACCAGCGACCGCTATTCACATACGGCGACTTTGTTGTTGAATGGAAAAGTGCTGGTCACGGGTGGGGTTGGCGGTGGCGAGGCGCTGACTAATGCGGAATTGTATGATGTCGGGCTGGGCTACAGTGCGGCGGCACAGCCGCAGATTACTGCGGTCACTTCGCCGCTGAGTCTGGGGAGTAGCTTGACGGTGAACGGTTCACAATTTCGCGGAATCTCGGAAGGTGCGAGTGGGGATACGCGCGGATCGGCGGCGGATCATCCGGTGGTACAGTTGCGGAGTGTGGAGAGCGGGCAGACTTTGTTTCTGTCGTCTACAAATTGGTCGTCCACAAATTTTGTGTCCCTGCCAGTGAATAATTTTCCGCCGGGTTATGCGCTGGTGACGGTGTTTGTAAATGGCATTCCCAGCACGGGGAGTGTGATCAATGTCAGTGTGCCGGTTCCGAGCGCGCCGACGCTGACGGGGGCGATGACTTTAAACGATGGGTCGTTTCAGTTTGGTTTCACCAACAGTATAGGTGCGTTGTTTGGCGTGCTGGCGAGCACCAATGTGGCGTTGCCGTTGACTAACTGGACGGCACTGGGCGGGGTGATGGAAATTTCACCGGGGCAGTTTCAATTCACGGATTCGCAGGCGACGAATGGCGGGCAGCGGTTTTATTCGGTGCGCGCACCATAGAAGTTCAGCGTTCCGAGTTCGGAGTTCGGAGTTCAGAGTTTCAACCTAAACCACTTCGAGGGGGCACTTGGGGAGGGCGTCGATGAAGGCTTGGCCGTAGCGTTTGACGAGGATGCGGTTGTCCAGGACGACGACGATGCCGGTGTCGGTCTTGGTGCGGATGAGGCGGCCGACGCCTTGGCGGAATTTCAAAATGGCTTCGGGGAGGGAAAAGTCGCTGAAGGAATTGCCGCCGTGCGCCTCGATGTTTTCGATGCGGGCTTCGATGAGCGGATGGTCGGGCACGGCAAACGGCAGGCGGGTGATGATGACGTTGGACAAGGCTTCGCCGGGAACATCCACGCCCTGCCAGAAACTGTCGGTGCCGAAGAGGACGGAATCGACGTTGCCCTTGAATTTTTCCAGCATGACGGAGCGGGGCGTGCCGGTGCCTTGCACGTAACATTCCAGGCCGAGACGATCGAAGAACGGCTGCATTAAATCCGCGACTTCCTGCATGAGCTTGTAACTCGTGAAGAGGACGAAGGCTTTGCCGTGGGTCATGGTCACGAAATGTTCGATCCAATGGACAAGGGCGTCGCGGTAGCCGCTGTCGCGCGGGTCGGGCATTTTCTGGGCGACGAACAATTTCATCTGCCGTTGGTAATCGAACGGGGTGCCGACTTGCAGGAGGTTGGCGCCGTTGGCGCCGACGCGGCCGACGAAATAACTGAGGCCGGCCTTTTGGTTCCTCGCGGTGGTTTTGGATTTTGCCTCTGGTTTAGTTTCCGGAGAACCGGTGGGCGCGCTTTCGGAAATGGAAAGCGTGGCGCTGGTCATGATGATGGAGGTGTCGCAGCCGAAGAGGCGGCGGCGCAGGAACTCGGCGACATCGATGGGCGCGGCGTTGAGCGCGAGATTTTTTTGCGTTTTCCCGGCGCGTTCCACCCAATAGACATATTCCTCGGCGCTTTGGCTGAGAAAGGTGGCGACTTCCTCGCGCAATTCCGCGAGACGGCGGTTGCATTCCATCAGTTCCTGGCCGGTGTCCTTGTCCTCGGTCAATTTGATGAGCTCGCTGACGGCTTCGCGGAGGCGTTGAATGGGGAGGGTGACGTTGTCCTCGACGAGTTCGGGGCGGCGGATGCGGAGTTCGGTCCAGACGCGGCGGGCTTTGGCGGCGTTGATTTCGCCGGAGTTGCTGTTTTGTGATTCCGCCTGTTCGCGGCGCAACTCTTCACAGGCGGATTCGACCTCGAAGAAAAATTTGTCCGCCTCGCTGAGCAGATCGACGACGAGTTTCACGGAGGGGCCCTGGCGCAACGTGGCGAGGAGACCTTTCTCGGTGCGGGGATTCCAGAGGCGTTGCAGGGCGTAACGAAGCTGGCCGCTGGAAACGCTGAGGCCGATGTGGCGGGAGGCGACGCTTTCCATCTGGTGCGCCTCGTCGAAGATGACGAAGTCGTTCTTGAAAAGGATGCCGCCCTCCTGTTCCTCCTCGACGCCGCCCAGGAGCGTGAAGAAGAGCGTGTGATTCAGCACGAGGACGTCGGCGGCGAGAATGCGGTTTCGCGCGCGCTGGAAAAAACAGACGCTGTTCTGCTTGGCGTATTCGGATTGGTAGCCGCAGATTTTGGGCGAGCAAAGGCCGCGCTCGGAGCAGACGTGCGACCAGACGCGCATGTCCGGCTCAATTTCGAAGTCCGAGAGGCTGCCATCGGCGGTGGTCTTGGACCATTCGACGATGCGTTTGAGTTCCTCGGTTTCGGGCGAGGTGAAAAGGCTATCGGCCTGTTGCAGGGCCTTGGCGAGGCGGCGGGAGCAGAGATAATTGCCGCGGCCCTTGAGCATGGTGTAGTTGAACTTGACCGGCAGAATCTGCTCGAGCATGGGCAGATCTTTTTGCGTGAGCTGCTCCTGGAGATTGATGGTGTGGGTGGAGATGACGGCCTTCTTGCCGTTGGCGACGGCGAAGAGAATGGCGGGGACAAGATAAGCGAGACTTTTGCCGACGCCGGTGCCGGCTTCCACCACGAGGTGCTCCTGATTTTCGAGGGCCTTGGCCACGGCGACGGCCATTTGCTGTTGTTGGGGGCGAAATTCGAAATTGCTGGCCTTGGAGAGAATGCCGGTGGGCGAGAAAATCTGTTCGACTTGCGCGACCAGATCGGTGCCGGAACCGGCGGGCTGAGATTCAATGATGCTGATCATTTTACAACGGGCGAAAGGCGCGGCTAATCGTGCACGCGGCGGACGATGATCTCCTGCGCGGCCTGGTTTTTCACGATCATGTTGGCGGGGAGAATGCCGCGCCAGTTGGTGTTGGGATACATCACGGAGCCGCGGCCAATAATGCTGCCCGGGTTCAGAACGGAGTTGCAGCCGATGTCCGTGTTGTCGCCCAGGAGCGCGCCGAATTTGCGGAGGCCGGTGTCGAAGGGAACGCCGTCTTTTTCCACGGTGACGTTGCCGGGGACGAGTTTGACGTTGGAGATTTTGACGCCGGCGCCGAGGTGTGACTTGTGGCCGAGGATGGAATCGCCGACGTAACTGAAATGTGGGACCACGGCGTTATCGAACAGGAGCGAGTGCTTGAACTCGCAGGAATTGCCGATGACGCAATGGTCGCCGATGATGACGTGCTCGCGGATGTAGGCGTTGTGGCGGATCTCGCAATTTTTGCCGATAATGGCGGGGCCTTTGATCATGACGCCGTCCTCGATGACGGTGCCTTCGCCGATAAAAACATAATCACCGATGTAAACGCGGGCGCGGGCGTGGCTGTGGGGAGTGGGTTTGACCTGGGTATCGATGTAACTTTTGAGCTTTTTGAGGGCGTCCCAGGCATGCTCGCAGCCTTGGAAAAGGGCGGCGTGCTCGGTTTTGGTCAAATCAAATAAATCACCCGGCTCGAACATATATTCAAGGTAGTGGAAAGCGGCGTTGCCGCAATATCAAACCTTATGAATAGGAAGAGGGAAGTTCAGGGTTGGGGATTATAAATTCGGAGTGCGGAGTGCGGAGTGCGGAATTTTCGGAGGGGAAGTTTTAACCACGGATGGACACCGATTCACACGGATTCGGAGGGGAGTTCTCACGCAGAGGTGCTTCCGCACGGGCAATTGGAGGCGCGGAGAGGAGATGGGATTTTCTCTCTTATGGGCAAACTGAATTGAATTGAGACGCAGAGGTGAGACAAGCAGGATTGGGGGAAGTTTTAACCACGGATCCCGCATGCGGGACGGATTCACACGGATTCGGAGGGGATTTTTTTGACAGGATTGGGAGTGGATTGGGAATGGATTGGGATGAAGACTGGATTGGAAGGGAGTTTTTTACCGCGAAATATTCGAAATACGCGAATGAACTTAGGGGGAGATTTTAACCGCGGATGGACACTGATCCCGCGTGCGGGACGGATTTTAACCGCGGAGTCGGCGAGGCCGGAGAATACGCCAGAGGGACTTGGCACGAGACGAGGGTAGTGGAAGCGTAGTTTGCGGGCCATGGGGAAAGCAGGCGCAAGCTCGCTAAAGGTGTTCACTGTCAAAAGGTGGGACCGGCCCCTTTACGAGGACAATGGGAGGAAAAGTCTGTTTGAATCCATCAGTGTGGCCAGCCATATTGGGGGCAGATGGATGCCAACCTAAATGCTCTCCAAAAGGCCGTTCTCAAACTGGCCGAGCAGGGCGTTTTTATAGGAACTTCATCCTGGAAATATCCCGGCTGGCGAGGACTATTATATGACGAACAGCGGTATGTTTGGCGTGGCAAGTTCTCTGAAAGCCGGTTTAACAAACAATGCCTGGCGGAATACGCCCAAGTGTTCAAAACGGTGTGCGTCGATGCGGCCTATTACAAATTTCCCGACCAACGATACTTGAAGGACTTGGTTTCGCAAGTTCCGGAGGACTTCCTGTTCACATTCAAGGTGACGGATGAAATCACCCTTAAAAGATTTACCAATCTGCCGCGCTTTGGCCGGCGAGCGGGCAAGCCGAACGAACACTTTCTCAACGCCGAACTTTTCACCGCTGCCTTTCTCAAGCCGTGCGATGAGTTTAAGCAGAACATTGGGCTCTTGATGTTTGAATTCTCCCACTTTTATCCCAGCGATTTTGAGCGCGGTCGTGATTTTGTGGAGGCTTTGGACTTGTTCCTGGGCAAGCTGCCCAAGGGCTGGCGCTACGGAGTGGAGATCCGGAACAAGACTTTTCTCCAGCCGGAATACTTTGCCATGCTCTCCCGCCATGGCGTGACTCACGTATTCAATTCGTGGGCTGACATGCCCTCGGTAG
>JAQGPA010000174.1 GCA_028293325.1 Pedosphaera sp.
TGAGTCCCGACCGTGCCGGACTTATTGCCCCTTCACTTCCCCGCTTTTCTCCGGCAATGCCACCAGCCATTCGAATGAAATCTTCACCTCGTCCCCGGTCTTGATCAATCCCAGCCCGATGGTCGGCGCCGGTGGCTTCACCTTGAAATCGGTCATCTTGAGCGGGATCGACCCGCTGACCTTCAGCCGGGACTCATCGACATTCTCGATGCTCACCGGCAGCGCAATCTGATTGGTCACACCGTTCACCACCAATTCCCCTTTGGTCTCAAACTGAAACGGCGTCCCCGCGGCATGCGGTTCCCTTAAAATCATTTCACCCAGTTGATATTGTATTTTCGGATGCTCCTTCGCATTCATCGCCTCCTGCATAACTTCATCCATCCCGCTCTTGCCGCTCTTCAACGAACGCACTGGAATCGATGCCGCCACCCGCGCTGCCAGTTTACCCCCCGTCACACCCGCCAATGCCGCCTGGGATTGATCCAGCTTCACACCCGCCGGCAATTCCAAATCGCCGCCGATAATCTGCCCCTCCATCGTCCAATCATGGATGGTGGACGTCCCTTCAATCCGCACTTTGCTGCCCGGCTTGGCCTCGTACCGCGTCACGTCTGCCGCGCGCAACGGCGAAGCCAATACGAGCATTGCACCCGCCAAAATCGCAATCGAATGCGCCACGAATGTTGCCTTTTTAAATTTCAAACCATTCCTTCTGTAAAATAATCTTCCCGCCTTTCACGATTGCTTCATTCGCCTTGATGGCGGCCACCGTCGCTTCAAATCCCTCCCGGTAACCGGCCGCCGGCAATCGGCTCTTGGACAGTCCCGCCAGGTATTCCCGCAAACCGTTCGTGTCATTCCCAAAGTTTGCCGTGAAATCCTCCACGCCCGTGGCGACCACGTTGCTGTTCTGAATAAAGGCCGCCAGCGCATAATGCAACGGCGTCTCCGCATCCGCCGCTTCCTCGCCCGGCTTCTCCTGTTGCGCCGTCAGCTTCGTCGCGTTGGCCGCCAGCGCAATGCCGGTCTCCTGGTAAAACTGATCCTTGCGCGCGTAAACCTCCCAGCCCAACAGCGGCGAATCCGCCTCCTTGAACATCCACGCCTTGCCCCCGCGCATCATCATCACCGCCGCATCCGTACCGTACAATATGTCGTACTCCGCATCAAACGAGTTCGCCAGCGTGCAGTCGTATAAAAAATTCATCCCGCCCGGATATTCAAACACCGCCTGCACCGTGTCCGCCACCGTGCGGCTATCCTGCCATTTCAGGATGCCGCCAAATCCCGACACCGCCGTTGGCCGGCTGTTGACAAACCAACTGATCAAATCCAATTGATGAATCCCCAACTCGCCCGCCAGCCCCGCCGAGGTTTCGCTCGCCAGCCGCCAGTTAATCTCCTTCTCCCGTTCCGGCTTGGGCGAAGTCCGCCGCCAGCTTTGCTTCTTATGCCATTGTGAACGGGCCATCACGGTCCGGCCCAACGCACCGCTGCGGATAAACTGCAACAGAAAATGCCGCTGCGGATCGGACCGCGTTTGCAATCCGGATTGAAAATTGAGTTTCCCCGCCGCCTTCGCCGCCTGTGCGATGATCCGCGCGTCGTCCGCTGTCGTCGCCAGCGGCGCCTCGCAATAAACATGTTTCCCCGCCTGCAACGCCGCCACCACTACCTCCCGGTGTTGATGCGAAGGTGTTGCCACGATCACCGCCTGCACATTTTTCTGCTCCAGCAGTTTGTGATAATCGGAAAATGTTTCCGCCTTGGGCGCAGCTTCCTGCGCGCGACGCCGAAACGGCTCGTAAGTTTCGGCAATGGCCACCACCGGCGCATTTGGCAGCCGCGCCAGCGCATTGAGAATTTCGCGCCCCCAAACTCCGCAGCCAATCACTCCGCACGCCACCGGTGCACCCATGGTCTTATAGGTGGTTGCCCCGGGCGCGGCGGCGCTGGCGTTCTCCTCCGCCCGCAGCGGTACGCCGCGCATGAGCATCATCAACGTGCCAAACGAAGTTCCCCGGATGAATTGACGCCGGTTAAATTCCCCGGCCCCCTGCTCGGCTTCATCCGGTTTCGAGCTCATTGCGCGGAAAGGGTCTTCTGCGGCACGGCATTGCCCTGCTCCAATCCCAGCGCCCACTTAATGCCGCCCAGCAGATGCGCCTGATAAATCGGGCTCTCCCACACATCTTCCCGGTGTCCCAGCGAGGTGTAAAAAACATTTCCCTTGCCGTACTTCCTGCACCAGGCAATCGGGTAATCCCCCGCCCCGCCGGTGTTCGGATGTTTGTCCAGCGACAACAAACCATGCACCCGGTCGCGCGAAAAATTCTTCATCAAATAAATTTCATCCTTCACCACGTACGATTTCCCAATCGCGCGGGTCGCCGGATGCCGCAGGTCCTGGTTCAGGCACTCCACCGTGGCCTGCTCATGATGCTCCTTGAATTCCGCGCCAAGCATGTCGATATATGGATCCACTTCCCCGTCCTTGTGATGAAACATGTCCGCCGCCGAGTGGGTGGCGATAAACGCCTTGCCGGATTTGATCCAGTCCAAAAACGCCGCCTCGTCCGGCAGCGGCAGCGTGCCGGTCGTGTTGGCAAACACCACCCCGTCATAATTTTTCAGCGCGGTCGCGTTCATTTTTTCCGCCAGCACCCGCACAATGGCGGCATCCACCTTCGCCTGATCCGGCTTGCCATCCGCCCCTTTGAAATCCGCGTCGGTCGGCTCCACCCGCGCATAATCGACGGTGAATGCCCCGCTCTTCGCGCCCAATTCCGCCAGCACCTTCTCCGCCGTCGGAATCGAACTGTGCCGGAAACCCTTGGTCACCGTAACCACCAGCAACCGCTTCGGCGCCTTCTCCGCCGCCCACGACTGCCCCGACGCCACCGCCACGATTGCCGCCCCTGCCAACAACAAACTGGCCCAATTCCAACATTTTTGTAGGTTCATATAATATTTACCGCATTCCAAAACTTCTTTCCATGCCATGACAACCAACATTTTGAACTGATCTTCACGCAATAGACCAGCCACCGACCATCTTATCCCTCGTCCCGCATGCGGGAAGAGGGCCGGGTTGAGGGTCCCCATCTCTTATCCCATTTATCAGACTGCCAACGCAGCCATCAAATTCATTTCTGTTCGACCGCCATGCCCGCCTCCATCACTTGCGGCGCGCCCTTGATTTCCACCGCCACCACCGTGGCGATCGGCTCCGGCCTCATGTCCGGCAGGGTGATTACTTTGCCGTTCACGTCTTCTTCCACACTCAGTTTCTCCCCCGGCCGCGTCAGCAAATACGCTTTTTCCACGTCATTGGACACCGGCACATGGAGCTTGCCATACGCCGGCCTCTCAAACAGGTGCAAATACAACTTGCCCGGCTTCTGCGTGCAACGCCCGTTGAACGGCAGCTTCCCAAACGCGCTGGCGCTCGTGCCATAAATCGCCTCGCCGTTCGCCTGCATCCACGCTCCCGCTTCGCGCAATCGTTCCACTTCTGGCGCCGGTATCTCCCCCGTCGCATCCGGCCCCACGTTCAACAAATAATTGCCCCCCTTGCTCGCGATATCAATCAGGTTCCGCACCAGCATCCGGGTGGTTTTGAAATTATTGTCGTAGGCTTTGTAACCCCACGTGTCGTTGATCGTCATACAGGTTTCCCAATCGCGCTTCAAACCCGTCGCGGGAATTTCCTGCTCCGGCGTCAGGCTGTCGCCCGGAATACCGCCGCCCAACCGGTTGTTCACCACAATCCCCGGCTGCAACTTCAGCAACGGCAGAAATTTCTCCGCGCGCGCTCTCGTCATATCCACCGGCGTGTCCCACCACAACACCGCAACGTCGCCGTAATTCGACAACAACTCCCGCACCTGCGGCACCGCCTTCTTGTCGATGTATTCATCCATGCTCCCCTCCTGCGCCTTGTCCCAATGCCCGCCATGAGCCGCGCCACCCGGATACCCCCAGTCCTGCGCCTGTGAATAATAGAATCCCAATTTAATGTCCTGCTTGCGACACGCCGCGGCCAATTCCGCCAGCGGATCGCGCTTGAACGGTGTCGCGTCATAAATGTTGTACGGGCTCGCCTTGGAATGAAACATCGCGAACCCGTCATGATGCTTGGCCGTGATGACGATATATTTCATCCCTGCCTGCTTCGCCGTGGCCACCCATTCCTCGGCGTTGAACTTCACTGGATTGAACTGTCCCGGATACTTCCCGTATTCCGCGAGCGGAATTTTGCCCGTATTCATGATCCATTCCCCGAGGCCCGGAATCTTCCGCTCTTGATACGTCCCCGCCGGCACCGAATAAACTCCCCAATGAATGAACATCCCGAACCGCGCCTCGCGCCACCACTGCATCCGCGCGTCCCGTTGCTCCCCGGTTTCCGACGTGGCCTGTTCCTGCGCCCGCAATGTCACCGTCATCAACGTCAGCGCCACGGTTAAAATATTCCAAATTTTCATCTTTTGACTCTCTACCAGATTAAGGCTCGGTCATTGAAATGGTTTTCAGCAGCCTCTCCCGCCCGGTGGGCAGCACAAATTACGGCTGGATTTAAAAAATATTATTCCAACACCCGCCGCCCGTCCATTCGCAAATGGTGCTCCCGCCCACAATAAATTCATTGGCTTAAGCCCCGTTGCATCCCTTATCTTCCGGGTCGGAAGCTATGATTCGCTCGTTTGTTTTCTCAACTGCGGGACACTTGGAAGGCAGGGACATCAACCCGTCTGCGATGCCTGCCATCCTGGCGGATCCCGCTCGCTTTCTTTGGATTGATCTGGAAGCACCCCCTGAAGCGGAAGCACTGTCCATCCTGGCGGATATTTTTCACTTTCACCCGCTCTCCATCGAGGACTGCATCCAGCCCAGTCCTTTCCCCAAGGTCGAGGATTACAATCCAGGGCCGGACGATAAATTCGCGCACTACCTTTTCATGGTCATCCATGCGGTCGATTACAACCGGAAGGATTGCGTGTTTGCCACCAGCGAATTAAATTTTTTCCTCGGTAAAAATTTTCTCGTCACTTACCACGATGTGCCGCTCCGGACCATTAACGCCATCGCGGATCGCTGTCAAAAAGGCGCTTTGAACGGAGCCCGCGGCCCGGATCGCGTCGCCCATACCCTGCTTGACACCCTGGTCGAAAATTACAAACCGGCCCTGGACGAACTCGGCGTGGAAATCTCGGAGCTGGAACAACAGGCCCTCCAGAATCCCGACCAACGCACCATGAACAAGATCCTCCAGACCAAAAAAGAGGTCTTGCACCTGCGTCGCATCATTGGCCCGCAACGCGACGCCCTCGCCAGGCTTGCTTCGGGTGAATACAAGCTCATCCGCCCACATCTCATCCCTTATTTCCGCGATGTTTACGATTCCCTCTTCCACATCGGGGAACTGGCCCAAAGCTATACCGATTCCCTGACCGGCATTCTCCAGGTTTATCTGAGCATGTCCTCCAACCGGACCGGCGAAGTGGTCAAGTTGCTCACCATCATCACCGTTCTCACCACGCCGATGATGATGGTTGGCACGTGGTACGGGATGAACTTCAAGAACATGCCCGAGCTTCAATCCCCCCACGGCTACCTGGTGGCGAGCCTTTTCGTGGCTCTTTCCACTGCCGCCACTTACTGGTATTTTAAAAGAAACAAATGGTTGTGATGCCAACTTTAATTCGCCATCACGGCAGCCGCCAGTGAGCCATGTTGCTTTTTATTTAATTTTCCATGCCTCCCAAATCCAGCTTTCTTGACAAGGTCCTCGGTCGCATCGGCCGGCTCGATGCGGAAGGCCTCCAAACCGTCGTCCAGCGGCTCGCCAGCGAGCGCAGCTTCCTGGAAACCCTCTTCAATACCATCGAGGACGGTGTTCTCGTGGTCGATGAAAACGGCCGCATTCTCTACTTCAATCAGGCGGTGACCCAGCTCATCGGTCTCAAGGCCAGTGACGCCGAAGGCCAGCTCATCGCGGATTATCTGCCGGAGTTGGATTGGAAAAAAATGTTCCGGCTGGACACCCAAGGCGGACAGCGCGTCGTCCGCCACGAATTTGAAGTGAATTTTCCGCGCCCGCGCTTTCTCCGCCTCTACGCGGCGCCGCTGGATGGTGACGCCGTCGGCAGCACCGGTCTGGCGCTCATCCTCCATGACGCCACCGAAGCCAGGCAGAAGACCTTCGAAGCCATCGAGAGCGAACGCATCCAGGCGCTGACCCTGCTGGCGGCCAGTGTGGCACATGAGATCGGCAATCCACTCAACGCGCTTCACATTCATCTCCAACTAATGGAGCGCGAAATCCGCAAGCTCAAGGCCTCCTCCGGCGCACGCCCCTCCGGAGCCGCCAGTCGTCGCGGAGCACGCACCCACGCCATGCCCACCGATACCGACACCTTGGACATCGCCGTCAAGCTGGAGCGTTATCTTGATGTCGCCAAAGGGGAGATCAACCGCCTGGATTACATCGTTACCCAATTCCTCCAGGCCATTCGCCCGACCACGCCGCAGCTAAAGCCGGCTTCCTTGAACGATGTCGTGGAAAAGACCGTGACGTTGCTGCGCCCGGAAATTGATAACCGCGGCCTGACCCTAAAGGAAAAGCTGGCGCGGCAACTCCCCCTCGCCCCGCTGGACGCCGCGCAACTCCAGCAAGTCCTGGTCAACCTCGTCAAAAACGCCATGCAAGCCATGACCAAAGGCGGCGTGCTTACGCTCCGAACTGGCGAGGGCGCTGACGGCGTCTGGGTCAGCGTGGCAGATACCGGCGGCGGCATCCCGCAGGAGCAAATCAACCGCATCTTTGATCCCTTCTACACCACCAAAAAGCAAGGAACCGGCCTCGGCTTGATGATCGTGCAACGCATTGTTCGCGCCCACGGTGGACGCATTGAATTGGAAAGCCACGTCAGCCGCGGCACCACCTTCCGCGTCTGGCTGCCGTTGGATACCCGTAAACCCCGCCTGCTTGGGGCCGCCAGCCCGAATGTCTAATCTTTCCCGGTCACACCGGTTTTGGCCACAACCAGATTCAAAGGAACAAGATACCGCAAATTCTACTCTCACCTGCGGATTATTCATGTTATTCTGTTTTCCGCTGATTCTGCCTTATGGTTGAAAAGCCCATGTTATTGATTGTGGACGATGAGAAGCCGACCCGCGAAGGCCTGCGGGCGGCGCTCGAAGATCGTTACGACGTGTACGTGGCCGAAGATGCCAAAGCCGCCATGGAACTGCTCGAACGCGAGCCATTCGCCGTCTTGCTCACCGATTTCCGCCTGCCCAACGAGGACGGCATGAAACTGATCGGCCGCGCCAAGTCTCTGTCCAAACCGCCCATCTGCATTCTCATGACGGCCTACGGTTCCGAGGAACTCGCCGTCGATGCCATGAAACGTGGCGCGGATGATTACATCGCCAAGGGCCGTTTGCAAATTGACGAACTGGAGATGCGCATCGCGCGTGCCCTGCGCCAGCAAAATCTCGAGGTCGAAAACGTCCACCTCCGCCAGCAGCTTGAAACCAAGTTCGGCATGGAAAACATCGTCGGCGAAGCGCCCGGGATGAAGGACGTCTTCGACATCGTCCGGCAGGTGGCGCCGACGCGGGCCACGGTATTGCTGGAGGGCGAAAGCGGCACGGGCAAGGAATTGATCGCGCGCGCCATCCACCAACTCAGCCCGCGCAACCGCCAGCCCATGGTCACGGTGAATTGCGCCGCGCTCGCCCCCACCCTCCTGGAAAGTGAATTGTTCGGCCATGAAAAAGGGGCGTACACCGGCGCGCACGAACGCCGCGTGGGCCGCTTCGAACAAGCCCAGGGCGGCACGCTCTTTCTCGACGAAATTGGCGAAATTGACTCCACCCTACAGGTCAAGCTGCTCCGCTTTCTCGGTGAACGCACCTATGAACGCGTCGGCTCCAATAAAACCCTGACGGCGGATATCCGCTTGATTACCGCCACCAATAAAAACCTCGCGGAACTGGTCAAGGCCGGCACGTTCCGGGAGGATCTTTTTTTCCGGCTGCGCGTGGTGGAGATTCGGATGCCCGCGTTGCGTGAACGAACCGGCGACATCCCGTTGCTGGCGCAAAGTTTTCTCCGGGAATACGCCCGCGAAAATGGCAAGGCGATAAAGGATTTCACCGCCGAGGCGCTGGAAACCCTCATGCATTACTCCTGGCCGGGCAATGTGCGCGAACTCCGCACCGCCATCGAACACGCGGTGGTGCTCTGTCGCGGCGACCGCATTACCTTGCGCGATCTGCCGCCCTCGACCCGCGCCGCCCGCGACCTCGATGGCGTGGATTCCCGGCAAGTGTTGACAACGGGCGATTTAACCGTCAAAGAAGCGGAGAAACAGTTGATCGTGCGGGCCTTAAAGGATGCGGATGGGAACCGAACCCGGGCGGCAGGGAAACTCGGCATGAGCCGGCGGACGCTGCATCGCAAATTGCACAGTTATCACCTTGAAGGATTTTAATCATGGCTTTGTTCATACAGGATTTGATACATCGGGTTGAAGAAGGGGGCGGCCTCCGTTATTTGAAGCACGCACTCCTCTTGCTGGCACTGCTCGGCATTGGCGTCACCTACAACCTGCGCGGTTACCGCAACATGTCCAATCCGGAAGCCATGGACGCCGCCCAAGTGGCGCGCAACATCGCCGAGCATAAGGGCTTCACCACTCTTTTTGTGCGCCCGTTCAGTCTTTACCTGGTGCAAAAGACGGCGGCGGAAAGATTCGGCCCGGCGCCGGCGGGTGACCTGAGCGACCGCAGCCAAATCCGCGGCATGCATCCCGACCTCGCCAACCCTCCGGTTTATCCCCTGCTGCTGGCGGGTTTGATGAAGGTTGCCCCTTGCAAATATCAGGTGGCCGGCTCCAAATCCGCCCTCTGGAATAACAACGGACAATTCTGGCGCTATAAACCCGACTTCATCATCAATCTTTTCAACCAGTTTTTGTTTCTACTGTCCGTGGTGGTCGTTTTTTTCCTGGCGCGAAAACTTTTTGATTCCCGCGTGGCCTGGACCTCCGCGGCGCTGTTTCTGGGCACCGACTTGTTCTGGCGGTTCAGCATTTCCGGGCTCTCCACCATGCTGCTCATCCTGATCTTTCTCGGGCTCGCCTGGTGTCTGGTGTTGCTCGAACAAAATGCCCGCACGGAAAAGTGGGGCCCGGCCGCTTTGATCGGGTTCACCGGCGTCATCGGCGTCCTCGTGGCCACCGGCATGCTCACGCGTTATGCCTTTGGCTGGCTTATCATTCCCGTTCTGTTTTTCCTGATTCTCTTTCTTGGCCGGCATCGCGTGATTCTTTGCCTGATGCTTTTGGCCTCGTTTTTCGTTGTTCTCTCTCCCTGGCTGTACCGCAATTACCACATCAGCCACACTCCGTTCGGCACTGCGGGCTACGCGATTCTCGGCAACAGCTCGTTCTTTCCTGAATTTCGTCTGGAACGTTCTTTGAAACCGGATTTTTCCCAGGTGCAGTATGCTCAGTTATGGTTCAAACTGACCGGCAACACCCGCGGCATCCTGCAGGATGAACTCCCTAAATTGGGCGGCAACTGGATTAACGCCTTCTTTTTGGTCGGATTGCTGGTCACTTTCCGCAATCCGGGCCTCAGCCGCCTCCGTTATTTCCTGCTCTTATGTTTTCCCGTTTTAATCGCCGTCCAGGCCCTGGGTTATACGCAACTCTCAGTGGAGTCGCCCACGCTCAATTCGGAAAACCTCCTGATTGTGCTCATGCCCCTGCTCATCATTTTTGGCGTGAGCTTGTTCTTCATTTTACTCGATCAAATGGTTTTGCCGGCCCGTGAATTCCGCTACCTGATCATCGGTCTTTTTTGTCTCCTGGCCTGTTTCCCAATGGTGGTCACGTTGGTATCGGCCCGCACTAATGCCGTCGCTTATCCACCTTACCACCCGCCCACCATCCAGCGAGCCGCTGGTTGGATGCAGCCGGATGAGTTGATCATGACTGACATCCCTTGGGCCGTGGCCTGGTATGGCAATCACCAGGCCATCTGGCTGACCTTGAATGCCCAGGAGGATTTTTTCGACATCTACGATTATCGCAAACCGATCAAGGCGGTCTATCTCACTCCCGAGACGATGGACAGTCGTTTCCTCTCGCAGTGGGTTCGTCCCGGCGAACAGAGTTGGGGCAGCTTCATCATCGAAGGCCTGCTGAAAAAGGAACTGCCCCCTTACTTCCCCTTGCGCAAATCGATCAACGGCTGGCTGCCGGAGCAGGTGTTTTTGACGGACAAGGAACGCTGGCTGCAACCTGCCACGCCTTAAAAACAATTCTTCATTCGATGTAAAAAAAAGCCCGGCAGATGCTGCCGGGCTTTTCTGTTAATCCTGCTAAAGGAATTATTTCTCAGTGCCGTAAACCAGGATCTTGAAGCTGTCGGCAATCGGCTTCGGGCGCGGCGCGGCACCGGCCTCATACTTGACGGCGGCGAGATAAATCCGGTGCGTCTTCGGATCAATCGTCATGGTCCGCGCCCCTTTCTCGGTCTTCAGCGTCTGCACCACGGTCAGCTTGTCTGGCGCGTCTTCATGGGCGATGGTGACCGTTCCTTCACCGTTGGAACTGAACGCCAGTTGTGTGGCGGGATCGAACGCATTGGCGTCCACGCCGTCGCCGATGGGCACCGTGGCCACCACTTTGCCGTTGGTGGTGTCCATCATCACCATCAGCTTGTTGTCGCAACCCAGGAAAATCCGGTGATGCTCCAAATCCATGGCCATGCCCGACGCCGTCTGACCCGGCGCGATCGGCCAATGGTTGACCACTTCGTGCGTCTTCGTGTCAATCACCACGACTTCGCTCTTGTCCTCGATATTGTTATAGATGCGCCCGGCCTTCGGATCCACCGTGGCAAACTCCGGCTTGCCGGAAAGCTTGATTGTCGTCACCACTACGCCCGATTTTGCATCAATCACCGTCGCCGACTGGCTCTTGCCATTGAACGTATAGACTTCCTGGTGTTCCGGCTCGAATAGAATGGCGTCCGGATTCTCGCCGGTGTCCACCTTTGAACTTGTTTGCAACGTTTTCAGGTCCACGATGCTGGCCTTGTTCTCCCGGCCATTGCTCACAAAACCCCGTTGCAGTTCCGGCGCTACGGCAATGCCGTGCACGCCCGGTGTATCGGTAATTTCGCCGACCACCGCATCCTTATCGAGGTCAACGACAGCCACCTTTGTGCCATGACTGACATAAAGCCGACGGCCCGCCGCATCAACCGAGAGGTAATCCCATTTCCCTTCCCCGCCGATTGGTATTTCCTTGATAAAATGGTAGGGACCGGCCGCGTCCGCCGCTTGTGCGGGATGGTTCGCAATGCTGGCGGCGATCAGCGCCGTCACGATAATCAGCCGTTGGGGGATGGTGTTGATTTTCATATTAATGATTCAGACATTCTGTTGCTTGGATTGTTCGAACGATAAAACTTAATTAAACTTTGTTACAATGGGTAAACTCCCGTGCTACTTTTGTCATGCGCAGCTCGGGTTGCAGTTTCATCCGGTGCTAACTGTTTGTGAGCCGGGCATACATTTCCAGCAAATCCTTGTAGGCTTCGTCAAAAGCTTTCGCATTGACCGTGTCCATGGCATCGGGCGCAAGTTTTTCAATCAGGAGTATCCGGCTCCAAATCAGCGGCAGATCTGCCACGGACGGATGCTTGGGATCGGATAAACCATCTTCATTCAAATCCTCAATCAGATTCTGGCGTTCATGAGCGGAGCGGCTGGGATCGTTGATGGCCTCAACCCAATACCGTTCGGCATTGGCATCCGCGCCCACGTAACTCAACGCCTCGCGCGCCAGCGGGTCCTCCGCCGGAGCTTGCGCCGGGTTGACGCCGGCAGGTGACACATTCTGGGCGGCCAAATTTGGAGTTTTATTGCCGGCTTTCTCTCCTGTCATCGCCAACTCCGGCTGTGGCGTGCTGGTCGGCAAAAAATTGGTTTCCACCGGCAGTAACGGCTCTGCCGCAACTGCCACTGGCGCCGGCTTCCTGTCCACCGCAGTCTGGTATTGCGCTTTCACCGCTTCCAGCGCGGCGAGGCGCCGCGTTATCACGACCGCGGCAACAGTGCACCCGATGACAACCACCAGGCCGATGGCAAATATTGTCTTTTTCATTTCGGTGATCCTTTTGCTCTTGTTCAAATCCAAGGTCCGCCGTTGGCCAATACCGACGGCAGGTAAACATGGATAGCTTACGCGAAGAACGTGAATAACCTATTAACACAAAATGACAATAATGTCATTTGTCCGCCACTTCCTTTCGCCTGAATCAGTCACCGCCACCCGGCTCGCCATTACCATCGAAGATAATGGCCGCGGCTTCCACCAGACCGGCAATTCCTCGACCGCAAATAACCCGGCTCGATCACCGCTTTGTATCCCCATCGCGGACCCATTGGGCGGCGTGCAGGAGCAGTTCGGTGGAATTTTTTAGCTGCAGCTTTTCCTTGATGCGGTTGCGGAAGGAATTGATGGTGGCAATCGTCAGGTTCAAATCCTCGGCAATCTGCCGCGATGAATTGCCCTGCCCCAGCATCCGGAACACTTCCAGTTCCCGGTCACTCAACGTCTCAATGGGCGACTTGGGCAATTCACTTTCTCCGCGAATGAGCCGGTTAAGCATCCCCGCCGACATTTTTTCGCTCAGATAAAGGTCGCCACCCAAAACTTTTTGAATCGCGGCCTTCACCGTTTTGGCCGGTTCATGTTTCATCACATAGCCCATGGCCCCGGCGCGCAAGGCGCGTTCGGCGTAGAGCGTCTCCTCGTGCATGGAAACCACCAGCACCGGCATGTCATCAAATTCAGCCTTTATCTCCTTGATCAAATCCAGACCGCTGGCGCCCGCCAGGGAAATATCCACCACCGCCACGTCCGGTTTCAAACTGCGGATGCCGGTCATCGCCTCGGTCAGATTGGAGGCATCGCCGCAAACCACCAGCTTGGAATCTGTCTCGATCAACTGCCGCAACCCCTCCCGAAACATGGCATGGTCGTCCACGATGTAAACGCGGCTCTTTTCCGCACCCGGATGTTTGCCCGGGTTTTCCTTTTGAAATGTTTCGACCATGATTTGTTACCTCACATTTTTCCCCGCGGCGGATTAAACACAATTTCAATCCGCGTGCCCTGGTTGGGCTGGCTTTTCAAATCCAGCGTCGCCTCAATAACCTTGGCGCGATATTTCATGATCCCAATCCCCAAGCCGCCCCGGCCTTTGTTCGACGGCTCAAACCCGGTGCCATTGTCCTGCACGGCCAGCCTGAACCGGTCCCCATCGACCGCCAAAGTTACGATGACGTTGGTGGCTTTACCATGATTCACCGCGTTCAACAAGGCTTCTTGTACGATGTAATACAGGTGCAATTCCATTTCGCTGTCAAACTTCACGAGGGCAATCTGGCAGCTGAACTGGCAGGAGACCCGATAACGGTTGCTGGCGTTGGCCGCCAATTCCTCCAGCGCCATAATCAAGCCGTGCTCCTCCAATCGCGCCGGAAACAAACCATGGGCCACGTTGCGCGCCTGCGTGTTCACTTCCTTGATCAAATGGCCGACGCGTTCAGCTTCCGCAAACTCCGGCTGGTTTTTTTCCTGCAACCGGTCGGCCAGAATATCCAGCAGGTAGGCAATCGCTGCCAGTTGCTGACAGACGCCGTCATGCAAATCATGACCGATGCGGCGTTGCTCGCGGTTGCTGATTTCCAGGAGTTCCCGTTCCAGCAGCCGCCGTTCCGTGATATCACGGGCAATCCCCTCCACCTCGACCAGCTTTCCGTCCTGTTCGATGAGCCGTGAACTGATCTCCAGCTTGGTCCGTCGTCCGGCGGCATTGATGAAATCCCATTCGACCGTGGGCAGGTCGGCATCCTGCACAATCTGGTCCAGCCATTGGCGGGCGGTGCCCCGCTGGTCTTCAGCGATCAGTTCAATCAGGTTCCGCGACAAAAGATTTTCGCGCGCCGATTTCAACAACTGCTCACCAGCTTTGTTGATGGAGGTGATTTTTCCCGCCAGATCATGCGTGAACACCATGTCGTTGGCATTTTCAAAAAGATTTTCGTAACGCGCCTTCAACGTTGCTTCCACCTGAAGCCGCTTTTGAATGATTTCCGTTTGTTGCTGCACTCTGCCGCGCAAGACTGCCACCCACACGAATGCTGCCAGGGCAATCACCCCGAGCGCTCCCGCAATCCAAAAGACCTTTTTCAGCGTCCACCACGGCGGAAAATGCAGTACCACCACGTCTTTTGGGGAGCGCAGCAACAGACGGAACGATTTTGCCCGCCAATCTTTGCCGGCCTGCCAATTGTTGCCCCGTTCAATCAGGCAAATGCCGGTGACTCTCGTCTCACTGCCGTTTTGCAAGGCCGCCAAACCGTCACCGTTCGCATCTTGCGCCAGGTACGCCTGGAAAATAAAGCCGCTGGTTTCGAGCACGAGGGATTGGTTGAGGCCGCGTTGCGCCCGTTCCAGCACCTGCGCATTGATTTGCACCAGCCGGCAATCATACGCTCCCGTCAACACCGCATTGAGATCCACCAAATCTGCTTTCGGGGCCGCGTCAGTGCCGACTTTCCGGTATATCGCATCCTCCAAAATGGGGGTGTATTCGCCCTTGGCGGGAAACCCGAGCACCTCCACCCGATCGCCCGGTCGCACCAGGGTTCGTTCCCGGGTCTGGCAATACAGCCCTTCGTTTTCATCCTCGATAAAAATGGCGCTGCCCGGTTCGTGATAAACCACTGTGCCGGTCACTTTGACCCGGTGACCAAAGGTCCCCTGCGGCGCAAATTGCAGCAGGCTGTTGATGCTTTGCGAGGTTATCGCAAAAGGATTCGCCAGCGCGGTTTTTTCAACGACCAGGCCGTCGGCATTCGGCACGAGCAGGCGAATTCCGAACAACTGGCGCTGGCGATTAAACAACGTGGAACAAACTCCGCGGACTTTTACGGTGCTATCCACCAGGTCTTGCGGTTGCTCCACGGGCAATTGCTTGGCATAAACCGTCAACCGCTCGCCACCCGTCACCAGGTCGATCAGGAAATACATGGACGATGTCTCGAAGTGAACCGCCCGGACGATCCCGCTGAATTCAACCATCTGGCTGTCCTCATGGCCGCTCACCAATTGCACCAGTGAAACTGGCTTGGCGGCGGGAATTTTTCCGTCGCCCATCACCTTTACCGAGCTTGGCATAATGATCGGCGCGTATTCGCCGGCTCCGGTCACACCCGCCACTTCCACCACCTGTCCTGCCAACAACGGCGGCATCTCTGCCATTTCTCGCAAATAGATTCCCGCCGTCCCATCCTGCACAAATCGCGAAAAAAGCGCCTCGTCGTAAAACGTCACCACGGCTCGCAATTTTACGGGATAATGATGTTCCGCCTCGGCCGCAGATAAACTTCTGACCTCCGCCGCTGTCGTCAATATTCGCTCGGAACTTTCCGCCCCCAAAACGGAATGGCCGCCTCCAAAACCAAAGAGGCTCAAACATATCAGGCACATCATATGCCCGAAGTTGGTTTTCATGGGACAAGATTATAAACAAATACTGCGGCCATAAAAATGTTATTTCCGCAAACGCTTGTAATATGCTGCATTACAGGCGGAAGCGGCCAATTGTTCCATTATGCAATAATTTTTGTTGACTTCAACTTCTTTGTGTAATAAAAAGTATTACATAATCCGAACGATCACAAAGCTTGCAGACAAGTTTGTCCATGTCTTGCGAACACAACTAGAAAAACTATAAAATGAAGACAACCAACCCTACCAACCTGACAGTCGCCACCCCTTTGGCCACTGCCCTGACTACAATCCTGTTTGCTTTAGTGCTTTGCCTCGGCGCGACTCAGGCTCGCGCCCAAGCCAACGTTACCGTGGATTCCACGACCATGACCCACGGGTTTATAAACGTTTCCGCCCTTCCCGCCGATGGTGGCGGTTTCGTGTTTAACTCTGGCTGGGCTCTGCCTGACCTCTTTGCCGGCTTTTCAGGCGCAGTCCTGACCTTTACTCCGAATACGAGCATTGATCGCGATGCACCCAATGATCCTTTCTGGTGGCAGCCCGATGGCAGTCCTAACAAGTACATGGACAGTTCTGTTTTCGCCCAGGACGATACTCTTGCCGGGCAAACGGTGATATTCTCCGGTTACTGCTGGACCAACACACTCGCGCTGCCTTACAGCACCAACGCCACCGCTTTCATCAAGGATTTTGCGGCTGATTTCTCCTCATCCACGGTGGTTACCTCGAATCTTACCGGTGGCTTTTTCAGTATCACGCTCGCCACAACTGCCGGGCACCATATTCAATACGGTTTTGAAATGATTGGGCCGGATGCCAGACTCACGAACGCGACCATTTCAGGGAAGGTAGTCCTCTCGAGCAATGCCCCGCCTCTGCTGCCGACCATTACCACGGCACCGGTCAAAACCTCCGTCCTCCTGGGTTCCAACGCGACCTTCACCGTGAGCGCATCGGGCGACAGCCTCACTTATCAATGGCAAAAGAACAATGTCAATCTGGTTAACGGTGCCGCGGTGGCCGGAGCCACCACGGACACGCTCTCCTTGAGCAATGTGCAAGGTAATGGCGAGGCGAACTACAGCGTGATCGTCTCCAACCAATTGGGTGTCGCCACCGCCACCGCGCGTTTGGTCGTTCTGGATCCAAGCCATCTCACCATGGATCCAACCGCCAATTGGGTCGGTTTCATGAATGTATTCGATGTCAACACGAATTATGTTTTTGGCTCCGTCTGGGGCACCGCTGATTTGCGCGGTCGCTTTAATGCTGCCACCTTGTCGCTCGCGCCCAATACCAACACCTACAATCCAGTTGATGCCTTTTGGGTCAACCCGGACGGTTCCGGCAACAAACTCTGCGACGCCAGTTTCTACCAGGAAAACGACAGCCTGGTCGGTATGACGGTGACCTTCGTGGGCTATTGTCCCAGCAATACCTTGGCCTCGCCCTATACCTCAACCGTTTTTATTAAGGATTTTGCCCCTGATTTTTCGTCGTCCGCTTCCACCACCGTGCCGCTGGTGTCGGGTCAGGCCTTTAGCCTGACGTTGGCTACGATTAATTCACCCGGCCGGCATATTCAATGGGGCTTTGAAACTTTTGGGCTCGATGCCAACCCGGCCACCGCCCCCAGCTTGGGACAAGCTCTTGTCTCCGTCAACCCGCCGGCCCTCAACGCCAGCATGTCCGGTGGTGTTGTGAGCCTGACTTTCCCCACCGAGCGGGGATTGGGCTATACAGTGCAATACAAAACCAATCTGACGGATGCGACTTGGCAGTCCTTAAGCACCGTCAACGGCACCGGTTCCAGCGGGTTGCTAACGGACCCTGCCGGTCAAGCCCGACGTTTCTATCGCTTGTCCCTTAATTGATACAAGTTGTTTTATCAAGCGCCACACACAAATCATTCAGGCCTGCAGCCAATACTGCAGGCCTGATCGACAAAACATGAAAACTCAAAAGCGATCGGGCCAGGCCGGATTCACCTTAATCGAACTGCTGGTGGTCATCGCCATCATTGCCATTCTGGCCGGGTTGCTCCTGCCCGCACTGTCCAAGGCCAAGGACCGGGCCAAGGCGGTCAACTGCACCAACAATAGCAAGCAAATCGCCCTGGGCCTCTTGATGTATGCCAGCGACAGCAACGAACTCCTGCCGCCGTTGAACATCGGCACTTATCCCCCAGCCACTCCCAATTGGTGGTTTAAAATCCTCGACGACACCAAGTATCTCACCAGCAGTTCGACTTCCAACAATGTCTGGCGCTGCCCCTCCGTACTGGATTCGGACATCAACCAGGGCGCCGTCACTTATTTCAAATCCCCCTGCGAGGGTTACGGCCCACTGGAAGGCAACGCCTTCGACACCGGAATCTTTCGCTATGGCACGTACCAAAACGGTGCGCCTCTGGGCAGTTTGAAATTAAGCCAAATCTACCGGCCCAGCCAAATCTGGATGATCGGCGATGTCGGCGTCCCGAAGAATAATCAGGGCAGCATCGATAAACAACCGACCGCGGGTTACATTACGGAAGTCACCACCAAACAGCCGACGGTCGTCTCCGGTTGGGTGACAGCTCCCAACAACAAGCAACCCGCCTGTCGACACAACGGCCGCGCGGTCTTTTCGTTTTGCGATGGCCATGTTGAGAGCTGGAAATGGGCGGATCTGCGCGCAAACAAGTTTGACGTTTTTGCAATTAACTCGTATTGATTGTGCGGCGGAAAAGGCCGTCTCACCAAACCAGATCGCCAATAAATTTTATTCATTCAAAAAAATTTTCACATGAAACCACCTAAAAAACTTACGTCCCGCAAACAGTCGCTGACACACCCTCTGCCCGCTCGTCTCGCCGTCACTGGCCTGGCCATTGTTATGGCGTTAAGTTTGGGAGCGATGAAATGCCTGGCCGACACGGACACCCAGGCCGGCGCGATGCTGGCCAAAATGACCCTGGACGAAAAAATCGGCCAGATGGTGCAGGTGGACATGGCGGCGCTCAAGAACAAAGCCGACGTCACAAAATATTTCCTGGGCTCGGTCTTAAGCGGTGGCAATTCCGATCCCACTGATAATCGCCCCGAAACCTGGTTGCGTTGCGTCAATGAATTCCAGGCGCAAGCGCTGCAAACTCGCCTGAAAATTCCGCTGCTCTACGGCATTGATGCGGTTCACGGGCACAACAACATTATTGGCGCCGTCATTTTTCCCCATCACATCGGGCTGGGCGCCACGGATAATCCGAAGCTCATTGAAGCCGCGGAACATGTCACCGCGCTGGAAGTTGCCGGCACCGGCATCCGCTGGGCGTTTGCGCCCTGCCTCGCCGTGTCACAGGACATTCGCTGGGGTCGCTCCTATGAAAGTTTTGGCCAGTCCACCGAGCTGGTCTCCAAACTCGGGTATGCCGGGGTGCGCGGTTTCCAAGGTGAATCACTGGACTCCAATTCCGTGCTCGCCTGCGCCAAACATTTTGCCGGCGATGGCGGCACCGAAAACGGCAAGGACCAGGGCGACACGGTTTGCGATGAAACCACGTTCCGCAAACTTTATCTGCCGCCTTACGAGGCCGCCATCAAGGCCGGGGTCGGTTCCATCATGATTTCCTTCAGCAGTTGGAACGGAAAAAAAATGCACGGCAATCAATACCTGCTGACCGATGCGCTCAAGAACGAACTGGGCTTTAAGGGCTTTCTCGTTTCGGACTGGGCGGCGATCGACCAGCTTTCACCCGACTACAAGCAGGACATAGAAACTTCCATTAACGCCGGCCTGGACATGATCATGATTCCCAACGGTCCCGGCACAAAAAACAACTACGTCGAATTCATCAATAATCTCAAGGAGTTGGTGGCCGCCGGCAAAGTTTCCCCGGCGCGGATTGACGACGCCGTGCGGCGAATCCTGCGCGTGAAATATCAGATGGGCCTCTTTGAGAATGCCTACACCGACCCCGCTTTGACCGCCGCGATTGGCTCCAGTGAACATCGGCAGGTCGCGCGTGAATGCGTCCGGCAATCGCTCGTCCTGCTGAAGAATTCAAATCACGCCCTGCCGCTCGCCCGGAATCTCAAGCATCTGGCCGTGGTGGGCAGGGCCGCGGATGACATCGGCATTCAATGCGGCGGCTGGACGATTGACTGGCAGGGACAACCGGGCAAAGTCACCACCGGCGGCACCACGCTGCTCGCGGCCATCAAGCAAACAGTCAGCCCGGAAACGGAAGTTACTTTTTCAGCCGACGGCAGCAACCTCAAGAACGCCGATGCCGTCGTCCTGGTGGTTGGCGAATTGCCTTACGCCGAATTCAAGGGCGACCGGCAGGACTTGCATCTCACATCGGACGATATCGAGCTGATCAAAAAAGCCAAGAGCAGCAGTGCGCCGGTCATTACCCTGCTCTATACCGGTCGGCCTTTGATCCTGGATTCAGCCTTGGAGCAAAGTGATGCCTTCCTGGTCGCGTGGCTGCCCGGAACTGAAGGTGCCGGACTCACGGACGTTTTGTTTGGCGACTACAAACCGACTGGCAAACTCCCACGGCTCTGGCCGCGGAATAACGAGCAATTTTCCGCCGTCCATCTAACCGGCAATCCGCTTTTCCCGATCGGTTACGGCCTGAGTTATGATGCAAAACTGGCGCGGAAAAACTGAAGCATGAACAAATATTGCGCTAAAGCGACCGGCAGAATGGGTCGCATCGCGGTCGGGTTTTTCCTGGCTGTATTAATTGGTTTCGTCACTCCGCAATATGGTTTTGCCAGCAATTTGTTGAGCAACCCCGGGTTCGATCTGGATGCGCCGGGGCACAGCCCGAATGTTTTGGGCTGGCAATCCTACAGTCCCAACGCCTACAACGAAACCGATGTCACCGTTGCGCACAGTGGCAGCAATTATTTCAAGGTCTATCAGTCGTTCAACGGCATCGTGAATTACAACGGCGTTTTTCAGGACTACATTTCCGGACCAGGCGCCACCTACTCTGCCGATGGCTGGGTTTATGCCAAATCCACCGACACGCCCGCGGGACAAAACGCCGTCTGGCTCGAGGTCACCTTTCGCGATGCGGCTGGCAACATCCTGGGGCTCTACCGGTCGGCTGTGATCACCACCAATTCCCTCGCCAATGGCACCTTTCCAAAAAACCAATGGAATTACATGCCGGTCACCAATCAATTCGACCTAACCACTTTTCAACTTGCCGGCTCGACGCCAACATTGGTTGCCCCTCCGGGAACCTCCTTCGTGCGTTACCAAATCGTTTTTCAAGGCGATGCAGCCAATTCCGGCGGCTCGGCCTATTTTGACGATCTGAATTTGAACCAGGTTGCCGGCGCGCCTTACGGTGACATGAATATTGTCTGGAGCGACGAGTTCAACGGCAGTTCCATCGACCACAGCATTTGGACCTATGACACCGGCAACAACGGCTGGGGCAACAACGAACTGGAAAACTACACCAGCAGCACCAATAACTCCTTTGTCGCGAATGGATACCTGCACATCGTGGCCCGCAACACCTCCGGCTTCACCTCCGCTCGCCTCAAATCCCAGGGCTTGTTCTCCCCGAAATACGGCCGTTTCGAGTGGCGCGCAAAATTACCCCAAGGTGTTGGAATGTGGCCCGCGCTCTGGATGCTGGGCACCAACTTCACTTCGATCAACTGGCCCGGTTGCGGCGAAATCGACGTGACGGAAGCGAACGGCACCACTCCCGGCACCGTGCAAGGAAGCCTCCATTCCGGCAGCGACGAAACCGCCATTTATAATTTTATTGGTGGCGATTCCGTGACAAACTTCCATACTTACACCTTGGACTGGGCCACCAATGCGATTCTCTTTTACGTGGACGGTCATCTTTATGAATCACAGACCAATTGGTCGGGCCCTGTCGCCTCCTATCCATTTCCATTCAACCAACCGTTCTTCCTCCTCATGAATCTGGCGGTCGGCGGCAATTACGTTGGCAACCCCACCTCCGCCCAAATCAACGCCGGCACGACCTTTCCCGCGGAAATGCTGCTCGATTACGTGCGCATCTACAATTCCACCAATCCACTCCAACTCGCCATCGAGCCAACCGGCGCCAACCTCCTCCTCTCCTGGCCGAATGACATCGTCTGTCATCTGCAGGTTCAAACCAATTTTTCATCAGCACTTGGCAGCCCTTGGCTCCCGGTCACCACCGTCACCAATCAACTTCAAATCACCCCCGGCACCGGCAACGCCTTCTACCGACTGGTGTCGCCTTAGTTCAATAATGCCGCCGTGAACGGCATTAAAGCTTACCCCGTTGAAGTCGAGATCAACGCCGGTTGGGGTGATACCAAAATTGTAATTATTTCTGCACACCGCCCGTGCGGGAGCACCTCCGCGACTCCGCGGTAAAACTCCCCAACTCCGGACTCAAAACTCCGAACTTTGTATTCAGCACGGCGCATTCGCTCCACCCACTTCCCAATCCTTGCTAAAATATTCCTCCTCCGGCACCCCATACTGGCGTCGCACCTCCGGCGGAATATCCGGAAAGATCTCATTATTGGGACCCCGCATCGGCGACGGCACCTTGTACTTCACCGAGAGCGACACCACCTTGAACCGCCGCGCCCGCTCCACCGGCGTGACCACTTCATTTTCAATATCCCGTTCCAATTTGCGCTCTCGTATCTGCCGCGCAAAATGCTCCCGCAACGCCTCCAACGCCTCACCCTTTGGCCCTTCCCGCTGCGGCCTGTCTTTATCGTCCTCGCCTGTCCGTCGAAGCCTTGGCGAAGGCGGATCCTCGCCTCCATTTTTCGTCCTTTGTGTCCCTTGCGTCCCTTCCCCCATAGACCCGTGCGGAAGCACCTGTGCGCTAGCACCACCCGGCGCAAACAAGCTGGCCTCCGCCGCCTCATAATCAAAGTTCGGATCCTCCTGATACTCCTCCTCCGACATAAAAGGCCCCTCCCGCCCCATCTCAGCATCTTCCCGTCTCTGCGCCTCCTCAGGAGTTTCCTTTTTCGTTTTCTTTTTCTTGGGTTGCGTTTCCGCACCCGCCTGCGATTCCTTTTTGGGTTTTTGTTTGTCCCCCATTGGCTGTGCGCTAGCACCTGCGTGAGATTCTTCTTTTTGCTTTTCTCCCATTGGCCGTCCGCTAGGACTTCCGCACTCCGCATTCCGCACTCCGCATTTCTCTGCGTGAGTTTCTTCCTTCGGCTTGTCCCCCATTGGCGGTGCGCTAGCACCGCTAGGACGAAGCACCTGCCCACTCTGCGCTGCCCATTCTTCCGTCGTGGGCGACGGCTTGATCAACCGCCCATTTCGATCAAACACCGGCGGTGGCGGCGCCCTTAAGATCGGCCCCATCGACCCATCCGGATTGACCTTGCTCCGGTCGTACCCCGGACTGCCCGGCCCCGGCTTCCAGAACGGAATCCCATCATGCGTATGGGTGTACTTGGGCCCAAACTCCCGCACCACCTCCCCGGGATAGCGGGGACGCGGCCGCATGTCCGGTTCATCGGAGCTATTGTTCACACAGGTGCCCGGTGCCAGCCCAAAGACCTCCCGCACCATCACATCCTGCTCCTTGACCAGTTGCTCCTGGGTCTTGGGATTGTAACTCTCCCCGATCTCCTGCTTGATATGTGGCTGCTCCGCCCACTTCCAGGCCCGCTCCTCAAAGTCATCGTTGTTGGTCCGGTCCACCTCCATCTGCTGGGCCACCTGGAACTGGAGCCGTTCCGAGCGCACCTCCGCCATTTGCAGGGACACCACCCCGCGCGTGACCCCGTTTAACACCTTCACCTTCTTTTCCAACGCTTCACTTAAGGGATCCCGGTCGTACTCCGCAATCACCTTGGCATACCGGAAACCCAGCCCCAGCCCCGCGTTCTGGATAAAGGACTCCATGCGCAAACCCCGCCGCTCCTCATGCTCCTCGCGAAAGTCCATGGCCGTTTCCTCCAGTTCTTGGGACTCCCCCAGGATCTCCCGCCGCAGCAGCCACTCCGCAAAGCCCCCCTGCTTCCAGGCCGTCATGTTGGACTCAGTGATGGGCTGGCCGTCAAACTCATGGATGAGGATCCGCTGCACCTCCGGCAAGCTATTGAGCCAGGCCACCAGCGAGCGATGCGACTCCCCATCCTCCAGCCGACAATTGAGTTTAAAGCGCACCGTCACCGGCAACCGCGCAATCTTTCCCGTCCGTGATATCATAACATTCCTTGGTTAATGTGTTTTCCCATCATCCTCGCCTGTCCGTCGAAGCCTTGGCGAAGGCGGATCGTCGATCCCACATTGCCCGTGCGGAACCACCTGCTCCCCAGCTTCGCGTCCTTCGTGCTCTTCGTGGTAAAACTCCCAGCTTCATAAAAAAATAAAGGCTCAATTTACCTCAATTTACCTTGTCCAGCCTCAAGACCACCTTGACTAGCCTCAAGTTCCCGGGCTTGCACCCGGGCCGAGCCAAGCGACACCCGACCACCCAGACTGTGAACATGACTACCGTTTCCCCGTCCCCGCATGCGGGAAGAGGCCGCAGGTGAGGGGTACCAAACGCTCGCTTCCTTCATAGTGTCCTCGCAGTGGCTGTTATCCCTCCCCATCGTCCATGCCGTCCATGTCGTGTCCGTCCACGTCTCGTCCGCCGGCTCCCCTCCGACAACTCGGAACGCCAAACTCGGAACCCTGAACATTGTATTTCCCCCAGCGCCTCCGCGACTCCGCGACTCCGCGGTTAAATTCCGAAAACTCGGAACTCGGAACTCTAAATCTGAACTAATCTATTGTTCATGTTGGCGATTCAACCACAAACCCAAACCCGTGGATGTCGCTCGTGTCGCTCGTGTCGCTCAGCTTTTTGCGACAAAAACCCCCATTTGACCCCTTGTTTACAAGCCATTGCTGACTTTAGTATTCCAAATTTGTGAAAAAGCTCCTTTTTTCGCAATCAAAAATCGCAAATCAAAAATCTCCCGCTCTTCCGGAACCAATCCCAACGGGATTGAATCATCCAGCCTTGGGTTGCGAGCATTTTGCGAGCGTAAAATCCACTACCTTGAAAAGGTTGGATCAATTCCCCGCTTCGCCCACCAGCGCCTCAATTTCCGCCATCCCCCATCGGCTATTGGCTATTGGGTCCCAACCTCGCAGCAGGTTGAGGCACACTCCCGCCCCCGTTGCGGTCCAGTCTTGCAGTTGTGGCCCGCTCGACGATAATTGGGGCACCATGTTAGCCAAGGTTTGTTTCCGTTCTCCTGCCGCCTCACCTAGCAATGCGTTGCCCGTCCCGCCACTTCAGTTGTTGTTCTTCTTTCGGATCACTTTCACTACTGCACACGCGGACGCGACAAACTGGGCTGAATCATCTTGGTATTCTCGACATTCATGAGAGAATTGTGCCACCTTAACACTTTGAGCAGCGAGTCCGAAAGCGAACAGAAATCATGAAATTGATGTTATTTCTTGGCTCGGGAGTTTCGAAGCCGTCCGGCTTGCCTTGCGTCGGTGAAATCACCGATGCGCTTTTGAATGATCCTTGGGTTCGACATACCAATGGCGTATTTTATCCCGCTAATGGGGTGACTGCTGGACTAAAGGAGATCACGCCTACTCTACAAAGATTTTTGAAGTTACTTAAATCTTACGCGGATGGATATTCTGCACTCCGGAATGGTCAAGAATCAAACTATGAGGATTTATTCTACTTAGCTCGTCAACTGGCTGATGATTCAAGAGGAACGATTTACAATCCCGCAATCCTAGGATTTGTCAACGAAGTCAGAGCCAGAACCGAAGCATTGGTAGACCAGCTAGGGGACTTGGGCACAGAGGACCGGTTTTTGGGGATGGCATGGCGAGCGGAGGAGTTGATTGAATGTGTCGTTCGCCACAAATTATTTAATGTAAAAGAAATAAAGGGGCTGGAATTAATAGTCGCGTTGGCGTTGGAATCGACAGTCACCCAATTGGACATTTTTACGTTGAACCACGATCTCTTAGTCGAGCGATTATTGCGCGAAAAGGGGATTCACTTTACGGACGGCTTTGGCCCGCAAAACGGAGAGATCCGCCATTTCGAGCCAGCGACATTTAAAGCCTCTGGAAAAGTGAGGCTTTTCAAACTTCACGGTTCCATTGACTGGTTCCGTTTTCGAACAGGAACTGGAACCGATGAGAAAACTTTTGTTGCGAAGCCAGATTCGGGAAACCCGTCGTATTGTAAAGATCAAGATGGGAAGAGAATAAGCAATTTGGACGAAATTCCAACATTCCTTGCTGGCACATACAACAAACTAACTGCTTATGGATTCAGCATTTTTGGCGAAATGCAATTCTGGTTTCACAAAATTCTCAAAGAACATGATGTGATGGCCATGTCTGGCTACGGTTGGAACGATCTTGGAATAAATGGCCGGCTTTTTGAATGGTTGCTCCAATCTCGAAGGCAGAGATTATATTTGATGCACGAGAAGCCTGAAATACTTCGGACGCATTCAAAGAGTGCGATGTGGCATGCATATGATCGCCTAATTGAGGAGAAGAGGTTGGTTCCTATCAAAAAGTGGATGGAAAACACGAGCCTCGAAGAGTTGCTAGCAGCAATTAAGTTTTTGGACCGTTGATGCAAGAAGATTCTTCAGCATCCCAAAGTCATTGCACAACTTTTGCATAAGCAGAATCGCGCAACGAGAGGCGAGCCACTCAAGATAGTACCTCTCAACACCGAAAAGGGTCAGTCCTAGAAAAATGACATTAGGCGGTTTGACGCTTGGATTTGAGTCTGTCAGGCTCGGTGCCAATCAATGCCTCGGCCCCTTCGAATCGAATATGCGGGCGCTGTTTACCACGTCATGGCGCGGGGAAACCAGGGTCGGCCCATCTTTTCCGATGACAAGGATCGTTTGCGCTTTCTGGACACCTTGGGCGAAGCCTGCCAGAAGACGGTGCATTTGTGCTTATCCTCAGCATCACAAAGACGGATGTTTTCTATTTTAACGGGAATTCCGCGACGATTGAAAACATGAACGTCGAAAATTTTCGACGCGTTTGGAGTGGAATTGCATTATTACCCCAATCGCAGCATTATTGGCGCGTCTTTTGCTTCCTTATTGGGTTTGCCAGCGTTGTTTTTATATTTTCAGTAATGCGTTTTTTACAAACAAGGCGGAAACAAAATGCGGGCTGATAAACTTATGAAAATAATAGTTATATGCGGCCAAAAGGTTTGGCCACGATTTGGAAGTTCATCGATTGTTTTGTTTTTTCTCTTCGCGGGGATGGTCAATGCCACTGCGACGTCTTCAAATTTGCCTCCGGAGGCAATTGCCCAAATTGAAAAACAGCGGGATGCAATGAAGGCGTTAGATATTTCATATGTGCAAACGGTAATGATTGGCGATAAGAAGTATTTGTCGAAAAACAGTGCCATTTTTGATGGAAATCTTTTTATGGTTACCAATGGCGTGACAGAATTCTCATTCGATGGGGAGAATGGATGGGTTGGCCATGCCCAGTCGCCCAAGAACAAGCTAAAACGCCTTACGAAAATTTCACTGCATTCTTCCGATCCAGCGCTAACATACCCTTACTGGAACCTTGCATATTTCGACGCTGCTGGCATTTACGCGCCAGTTTTCATGAGTGAAGTGGCTGAATTTGCCTCCCTCGAACCGCTTGCATTGCGTTATCTGGACGAAAGCGATCCGACCAGCGTTGAAAAAGAGGGCGAGAATCTTCGGGTGACCTTTTATGTGGCTGATCGCTATTTGGTTAATGCCAGCAAAGTCGATGAAGAGTATATCCGCAAGCAGATCTTTAACGGCGTTAACCCTGATCAATTTGCAAAAAGAGAATTTGCAGGATTCAAGCGCATGCGGGCCATGGTCCCAAAACGAAAAGTTTCAATGCTGCTCGATTCAACGCGTGGGTTCTCAGTTACTGAACGCGAGGATTGGACGGCTGCAGGACAAAGGATTTGCAAGGTCAAAACCGAAAATTGGAAATTGTACGAAAGTGCGGGCGTTTGGTTGCCGGGTCGATGTGTTATTGAATTCTTTACAACACCAACCTCTTTCGCAGAGTTTGCGGACAAGCCACTGCAGACGACCACGCTCGAGCTAGACTCAGCCGAATTCGGAAGGAGAAATGCTGAATTTGTCCTTGGCAACACGTCTGCTTACAAGGCGGGGGGAACCGAGGTCATTGACCGGGGGCGCCCGGAGACAGTCGCCAGCGGCTATACCGCGTTAACCATGCAGACTGTATCTGCCGACGGATCAAAATTGCGCGTAAGCGCTTTGTCTGCCGCAGACAACATGGCGCAAGTTCGGCGCAGGCGTATTCTGGTAATCAGTGCGTTGCTTGCTTCTCTTGTGATCCTTCCAGCCGTTTTCATTTTCCGTATTAAACGTAAACGGGTCAGTCCCGCATAACCGCATATTTTATTGACGGCCTGCGTGAAACCAGTGCCTATTCGGTGGCAGGGCCAGCAAGTTGCGGGTGGAATATCCCGGGGCGGTGTATCACGTCATGAATCGGGGCGACCGGCGCGAACCCATCTTCTGCACGGACACAAGGATCGACTCCTGTTGCTTGACACGCTTGGGGAAGTCTGCCGCAAGACCGGCTGGCAGGTGCACGCCCTGTGCCTGATGCCCCATCATTTTCATCTGGTCGTGGAGACGCCGGGTGCCAATCGGGTCGCGGGCATGAAATGGTTCCTGGGAACCTAGACCGGTCGTTTCAACCGCAAACATAAATTATTCGGCCACCGCTTCAGCGGGCGTTACCAGGCGCTGATCGTGGACGGCAGCGGAACGGGTTATCTGCGGACGGTTACTGAGCGTTTAGTTGGGAAGATCCAATTGCTCCACCAAATCCAGGGCCACCGGAGAATAATACCCGCTCCCGCCACGCTCCAGTCTTGCAGTTCTGGCCCCGCTCGACGATAACTGGGGCACCATGTTAGCCAAGGTCTGTTCCGCCGCCGTGAACGGCATTGAAGCTTATCCGATTGAAGTCGAGGTCAACGCCGGTTACCACTTGACAAGCTTCTGTTGCAAAAACCGTTGGAAATAGGACTCACTCAACAAGTTATCAGCGCAAGCTTGGGGGCTAGCGCTAAAACAATCAAACTGGGAGCATTGCTGGATAAACCTAAATAGAAGCTTCCGGCTGCGCACCAGGGCTTACTTCAACCAAATCTTATTAAGTATCCGTCCACTCTTAACATCAGCATCGACATGCCAACCGTTAAAATTTACAATTCGTACAAACCCATCGCCTATAAGAGAAATATTAACGTAACAGTCAGATTTGTGTGAGGAGGTTTCGGGAATACGTTCTATCCGCCAAAGCATTTCTCCAGCATCAGATATTCCAAAAACATTTTCCGTCATGACTTTATCTCGTGGCACTTTGAGGACGACGACAATCATGCCTTCAAATTCAGCAGAGTCCTTGATCCCATACTCAAAGTCTCGTGTTTGTCCGTCGGGCGTTGTCAGCGTTTTGTCTTGAATAGAGAACTTCATTGTCCGTTTCATAGATTAATGGAACGTGGATTAGCCATAATTGCTTGCTCCATCTCATCAATTCTACCTTTCTGTAGACCCTCACCCGCTGGGTGTCACGCGAAATTTCCTTCAGTCACTAAAATCCCGGCCAGTACGGCGGTTTTGCAGCGCCACTTCGCCGGAGGTGTTGCAGGAGTAGCTGACGGCGGTAAACCGCTCCGAGGTCTGCTTTCCGGTTGATTCGTTGGCGTTCCGCTAAAACCCGTCTTGCAGTTCCGGCCCCGCTCGACGATAACTGGGGCACCATGTTAGCCAAGGTCTGTTCTGCCGCTGTGAACGGCATTGAAGCTTATCCGATTGAAGTCGAGGTCAACGCCGGTTGGGGTGATACGAAAATTGTAATGGTTGTCAATACCCCGTGGCATTTTCGACCGTTTGCCCATTGACTTTGAACCGTTTCAACTCATGATGCCCACGTATTTCCCTATTAAAGCCTATGTCAACAGATTCTGTTGTTCTTAATGAGATTTTGGCGCAAGCGAAAGCAAAGGAAGACCCTTCCGTATCCGAGAGCGAGTATTTTGAGTTTTTCTCTGCGAAACAGATACTGCGGGACTATTCGTTAGACCCCGAAGAAATTAAAAGTGGCATTGTCGGGCAAGAATCAATCGGCGGCAGCGGTTCTGATGGTGGCATTGATTCGATTTATCTTCTGGTCAACGGCAAGCTCATTCGGGACATTGAACAGGCCAAAGAGCTTGCAAACCTTAAGCAAAACATCCAATTCGACATGGTAATTATCCAGTCGAAGAAGGAAAAAGGGTTCGGACTAACGGCGTTAAACAGGCTCAGCAACACGAGCGAGAGCATCTTCCAAATTGACAAGCAGCCGAAAGATTTTTCCGAAAAGTATAACGAACCACTTTTGGACGCTATTGAATGCTTTCGTGAGGCTCATCGAGCTTTGATAACAAAGCAGCCCGTCATAAATGTTCATTTTTACTATGCTTCGCTTGGGGACAGCAGCAACGTTGACGTAACTATCAAGGCAAAAGCCCTCGAATTAGAGGCTAAAATTCCGAAGATTTTGGCGACAATTGGAACTTGCCAATTTGCTTTCGAAGGTGCTCGGGACATGATTTCCCTGTATCGAAGGCAGAGAAAGACCCAATTCTCGCTAAAGTGTCTCAATAGCATTTCAGATGGCAAGGGCGGCCACGTTGCGCTTGTCGAAATAGGCGACTACTACCATCTGATAGTGGAAAATGGGGCTTTGAGGGAGTATCTATTTGAAAGCAATGTTCGCGACTATGAGGGAGACGTGGACGTAAACAAGCATATCCGTGAGACCCTTGAAAAGCCACACGACACAGCGGGGTTTTGGTGGCTCAACAACGGGATAACAATCGTTGCTGAATCGGTTTACGGCCACTCTCAAGAGTTAGCCTTTGACGACCCACGTATCGTGAATGGACTGCAAACCTCTCAGGAAATCTTCCGTCATTTTCGGCAGCAACCGCTTTTGGTAAACCCTGACAAGCGACACGCGGTAATCAGAATCATTCAGTCTCCCGATGACCAACTTCAAGACAGGATAATTAAGGCAACCAACAGCCAAACCAAAATTCCTGCTCAATTTCTTAGGGCATCTGATGACATTCAGAGAGACATTGAACAGGTATTCAAGTCGCGGGGGTTGCATTACGACCGGAGGAAAAACTCTTGGCGGAATATAGGAAGGAACGTGGCAACCATCGTTGGAATGACCGAACTCGCGCAAAGTATTGCTGCGGTTGTGTTGATGGAACCAGACCATGCACGAGCACGGCCCTCCCGCTATTTCAAAGACGAGCATTACAATAGGGTGTTTTCAGGAATTGAACTGAATACGTATGTCACGTGTGCTTTGTTGAGAAAGCGAGCAGAGGCGTTTTTGTTGGTTGCGGAAAAGAACAAAAAAGACCGAAACAATTTGCTTTTTTACATCCTCGCGACCATGGGGAAAATGATTCGCTCCAAAGCGTTAGGGAAGTTGGTCACATTGGCGTCAGTGGACGTTTCAGGATTGCCAGAGTCAGTGTTTTCGGACGCGCTATCTATTGTAAGACCAATTTACGAAAGACATGGTGCGACAGATACGGCTGCAAAAGGAACCGCGATGGTGGCAGACCTCAAGACGGCTTTGAAAGCCAATCCTTTCCGCAAGAAAAAGTTGAAAAAGACCCAGTAACAAAAAAGAAGGCGTTTGGCACATCAAATCCAGTGCATGAAAGTAAAAACCTCTCAAGAGACTGTTGAGAAATTGATTGACCTTCTGGAACGGTTTGACGCCTCTACGGAGCAGTTCCTTGATAATCTGCCAACTCCAGAAAAGTATGCGATTTTAGCAATGGCGTTGACAGTGCGGCTCCATTTTGAGGATTTTGAAACCGCTAACGATGAATTAATACAGAAAGTCTCAGCGCACGATTTGACAAAGAACCTTATCGATTTTCAACATTTGGACTCTGCTTTGAAGGACGCCTTGGAATTCATGCGTAAACAGCCAGACTACTTTGAAATGGTCGGGACAAATGGCAAAGACGAAGACTATGGGGATGATGAGGATGATGAGGATGATAAGGAAAACAAAGCCTGAAACACGAACGGCGTGTGTGCAAATAGAGGGGTTATTTAACTTTCCAACACTCTCTTTACTGCCGTGGCTGTCCACTTGCCCCCTCGCGGGGTTTCCTCGCCCCGCTTGTTCATGCAATCCGCAATCTGCGCCAGAGTCTTGACCCCTGCCCCTTGAATCTTTTGAATACCCGTCCCCGCCGCTGTCCAGTCTTGCAGTTCCGGCCCCGCTCGACGATAACTGGGGCACCATGTTAGCCAAGGTCTGTTCTGCCGCCGTGAACGGCATTGAAGCTTATCCGATTGAAGTCGAGGTCAACGCCGGTTGGGGTGATACGAAAATCGTCATCGTCGGCCTGCCCGATGCCGCCGTGCGCGAATCCCAGGACCGGGTCACCACCGCGCTCATGAATTCCGCCTTCAAGTTTCCGATGGGCCGCACCACCATCAATCTCGCGCCCGCCGACGTCAAAAAGGAGGGTCCCAGCTTCGATCTCCCCATTGCCATCGGCATGCTGGCCGCCAGTGAACAAATCGAAACGGACCAACTCGAGAATTTTGTCATGGTGGGTGAACTGGCCCTGAATGGAGCGGTTGGGCCTGTTGGGAATTTACCACCGCACCATTCGCCATCCTAGACCCAAGAGTTCGCTGCGTTTCAGGAGTTTGCGGAATTATCCAGCCAACCCAAATACACTTGGCGAGCACCTGAGGAAAAAACGGATCGATATGCATCTCTCCATGACGCAGCTTGCTAAGCTGCTGGGGAATAGAGTTGGCGACACCGCTATTGAAAAATGGGAGAAAAATCAAAACCGTCCCACTCAGCACCATCGATTGCTGATTGTAGAGTTCTTGGGATTCGACCCTGAAACCACCAGTTCAACAGGCGGTTTCTAAGAATTTGCTTGTTGAGAATTTACCACTTGATACGCGGGTTCGATTCCCGCCGCCCGCTCCACTCTTTATTTCCCCTTTGTTTTCAATGATTCCAGCACATATCGGAACAAAATATATATCCCGTATAACACTTTGGTATAACACATTCATCTATGTTCAGCCTTGTGTGTAGTTGTCCAAGAGTATTTGCAACCCATGGCGCGGACGTGAATTGAATCACATACCAGCAGAGGGAAAAATCTTTGTCAGGGTGCAAATACGCAGTCATTTACGGCCAAATCCGATAAATTCCCATCAGGACATCCCCTTCATGCCTGAGAACTGTCAGCCTAAAGTGCCTTCCGCCTCCCATTTCCGACAACCTGTCTCACCAGGAACTCACCGAATTCTCAACGCCAAGCACGTCGATCAATACGATGCCGCTCATCCAACCGCTTCTGAACATCACTGAGGCGGAATCGAATACATTTGCCAATTCTCCAGTATGGCAAATATCCCTTGTCCATCCAGGTGTTAATTGTGCGTATCGAGGCGTGAAAAGGTTCGGCCACCTGCTTTTTGGTCAGTATGGGATCAATCGTGTGTGCGGCTAACTTCTGCTCTTGGACTGAGGCAATTTTCTGTAATCGGTCGGTGATGACCTGCAAAATTGTGGAGGTCAAACCAGCAACGGCATCGGATAATCGTTTGATTTCTTCAGATTGGTTCATACGTCCAAGAAAGCAATGGCTTGTTTGCTTGCGTTCACGTCGGCTACTAATCCAAAGCGTAATGAGGAAGCCTTCAACATCAAAGCTCGAATGTTAAACTGCGATGGAATTCAGAGGTGCTTCTTCAAGCCATTTCCCTTTACAGGGTCGTGGCTTGGCGGCTCTTGCTATGACAGCCATTGTCCATTTAATTCTCCTGCCAATGAAGTGTCTCGAATACGCGGGACTTCCCAAGGCCGGGCAGCTTTTGGAGCATTTTTGCCGGACAAAATAAATTCTCATCCCTTTCTACCTCCAGCCCAACAAGACACGAAGCTCTGCGCACAATTCATAGAGGGAAGACCCTGTAATTGTAACGAGGCCAAGGTGAGCGCGGGACAGGCAATAGATTAAAGCTCTCAGCATGCCACACAACGGTCGCCCGAACGTTGCGCACGCTATTGGTTGCCTGTTCAAAAATAAGTCCTGCGGCATTCGCTTCAAATCAAGGAGGAGGACTTTGTTGGGAATAGTTCAATCCATTCTCGTCGTGGATTAACAATTGGTTCCCTTGATTGTCGACATTGTTCTGGAACGTCTTGTTTGTCACTCGATGTGTACCTACTATAATCTCCCTGCCATTCCCAAGGGAGATTACATTGTTGCTCACCACAAGGGATGTGATGACGCTACTGGCGAAGTTAAGGCCTTGGCTGGGAGACGACGGATTAGGCAATCCATCCGCAAACCTAATGGTGTTATCCGTTGCTGTCAGAGTATAAATGGGAGCAAAAGAGGCAGCGTCCCCAGTAGCAGAAAAGCCCTGAATGAATGAGGTGGGATCAAATATCATCAAATTGGATACCACCGTGATTCCGCTCATTGGCCAATTGCCAGGATGAGTGCCTACAGCAACCGGGAAATCAACATTTTCAAAACGATTGCCGGTAAGCAGGAAATTATAATTCATATTTTGGAGGTTGTTATTACCATCTCCCCCTGGTTCACGGTACCATCCTGTCGGAGAGTTACTGACCAGGCAGTTCACCATAACCGGAGCTGAAACCGCATTCACGCCTCGGAAGTCACTCCTTAGGTCGCGAAAAGTGCAGTTGGTGACCATCAAGCTCCTGATATCCGATGAGTAAGCCGGCCATTCCGTGCCAAAATTGACAGCGGTCATCCCACCTGAATTGCCCGTGGCCGGAGAGGTAAAGGTGCAATCTGTCACCTTAATATTGACCACATCACATTTAACAGTGGGACCAGCAAATCCTCCCGTATCGGCAATAAGGGCAAAACATTCCGCGCCTTTGCTTCCAAAGTGAATTATCACAAGGTTCGTGAACAGCATGTCGCTCCCTGAGGCGGCAACGGCCGTAAATGTGTTGCCATTGACTAAATAATTAGTCCAGTCAGCCTGGTTGGTGGCATTACAATCCAGCGTCATGTCGTGCAATTCAAAGCCACCCGTCCATGCACCACCATCGGCTGAGAAGAGCGTATGAGGATAAATCAGGTTGGTGGAGCCATCATCGTAAAACTGGTGGGGCATGAGTCTGACTGTCGTGTTTGAAGTCCCTCGACCAAAGTGTTTGCACCCTTCCCACGCGGTGCCTTGCCCGTAAACATAATTCGTGAAATAATTGATGGTGTTCTTTATGTGATAGCCACCACCGTACGATTGGTAGATTCCATCGGAGTAATAGAAACTGCGATACGGTTGATTAGTTGCAATGATCGCTGAATAAGCGGCCGGATCCGAACAAGCAAATGGATTAGTCATGGTGCCGTCTCCGGGCGGACTGTTGGTCAGTCCCAGATAGATGGCCGCGTTCAAGTAGGCCCGCGCGCTGGTAACTATGCCGGCAGTATTCGATATCACAACGGTATAAAGGCCGAGATTTGTGAGTTGAACATTGGAGAATGTTATTGAAGAGCTCGTTGCCCCAGAAATGGCCGCAGAACCGCCCATATAGCTCCCCTTGTACCACTGATAATACAAGGGGACACTCCCGCGCGCCGTTACACTGAAAGTTGCGTTGGAACTTACCGGAACTGACACTCCGACGGGTTGTTGTGTGATAACGGGTGCGTTGTTGACCGTTAGCACACCCGGCGAACTCACAATTGATCCGCAAGGAGTGCTCAAGACCACGGTGTAACTGCCCTCGTTGGTGGCAGCGATACTGGTCACAGTATAGCTGGAACTGGTGGCTCCGCCAATATTAGTCCCATTGAACTGCCACTGATAGCCAGCGGCACTCGCGGGACAGGTAAAAGTAGTGTTTGCCCCCAGATCCTTCGTGATGGCAGCGGGGGATACCACGTACTGATAGGAAACACGGACCACCGCGCTGGTGCCGACAATTCCCACGCCATCATAGGCCACTGCCTGGAGGCTGGCATTGCCGCAAAATTGCGCATTGTTCCAGAGCACGCCGTAGTTAGGACCGTTGGTGCTCAATCCAAACAGCACCCCATTGGTGTAATACTCCACCCGTCCAACCGTTCCGCCCGCCTCCGTGGCTGTGGCCGTGAGCGTTAGGTTCGCATAAGGAGTGAATGCCTGATTGTTCGTTGGAGATGTGATGCCCACGACTGGTGCACCATACACACTCACGGCAACTTGATTGCTCGCGCTGTTTCCTGAATTATCCGTCGCTACCACCTTCAGATTATAACTGCCCGCGGTCAGTGGTGTCCAACTGACGGTTCCCAAGCCTTGAGCCACCTCGCCTATTTTGTTGGTGTTGGCATAAAACTCCAGTTTGGCGATTGGCGTTGTCGATATGCGCGAAGCCATTGCATTGATCGACAGTGGGCTTCCGACCGGGTGAGTTGAATTGGCGATGGGATCAGCAATACTGACACTGATGCCACTGCTTACAATCAGGGAGCCGACCTGATAGCTAAGTGTGCTTCCCGCACCGCTGGAAACCACCCCGACTCCCGGGTTCATCACGTAATGGTTGACGTCCGCGTTGGTCATGAACAGGGAGATTGCATAGGTACCGGCAGGCGTGTCGCCGGGGATGCTGATATTACCGGTTATGGTTGCCCCATTGGTCCAGAGCGTGGTGGTGGGCTGACTGGCCAGCGCATCCCAAGAGAAACCCACCTGTGCAATTGCATTGTAAAGGGTAACCCAGGGGAATTCATTTGCGACCGTTGGCCCTCCGGTCCAAGTGAAGATCACCGGGATTCGCTGTCCGGGTGTGCCAATGCTATATACCGGAGTGGTGGTCAAGAGCGTTAGCGGGAACTGCACATCGTTGATTGTGATTGCTTCGCTCGTGGAGGAAATGCCCGCGGCATCATATGCCACGGCGCGCAGACTGTAGCGGCCTGGGATGGTGTTCGTCCAACTAACCGTGTAGGGAGCGTTGGTGGAGTGTCCAACCAGGATTCCATTGACGTAAAACTCAACATTGGTAATGGTCCCGCCGGTTTCACTGGCGTTGGCGATGATGCTGATGTTGGTGGAGGGATATATATTTGTATAATTGACCGGGCTGGTTATGGCCACTTGTGGCAGTGCCCCGCCAACTCCGCCGCTAATGATTGTAATTGTTCCAACATTGTAGTACCCTCCAGCCCTGACATCTGTCACATTCGTTCCATGCATCATTGTCACTCGTTTGCAGCCCTCATCCATCAAGTGTTCCAACACATAGGTTCCCGGTGTGGCATTCGTTGGAATAAATATGGTTTGGGTAAACGTGGTGTAATTGGACCAGAGACGGGCGCTCTGGAAATTAATAAAATTACAGTTTAAATCTACTGTACCCGTATGGACCCGGGTAGATGGGTTAAATGCTTCGTCGGCCGGTCCTCCCAGCCAGTTGCCGGCATTGGTCAAGGTCTGCCCGATTCGGCCAAACAGGTGGGCTGGCGTGCTTTGATTTACAGTAATATAAGTGGCTTTAATATTGACTGGGGCACTGGTCTGGATCGGGCCACCACCGCCGAGCGCGACGGCACTGATGGTGTAATTTCCGGAATACGCATTGGTCCAGGTATAGGAGTAATTGGATCCCGTGGAGGCGCCATGTGCCAGGAGCATGCCATTGGCCCAAAAATCCACATCGGTCACCCCACCCAAGGCGTTGGTTATCGCAGAAAGCATTATGTAGCCCGGCTGATCCGGCTGGTCAAAGTTGTGCTGGTCATCCGGACTGGTCATAACGATACCTGGCGCGGCTCCCACGCCCACGGTCACCGACTTGGCGCCGCTGTTGCCCAGTATGTCGGTGGCGACAACGGTGATCGTATAGTTACCATTACTGGCGGGCGTCCAAGTAAAGGTTCCAGCAGCTTGTTCCAGGTCACCTTGATAATTTCCGTTGACGAACAGGGTCAGATTCGTGATGGACAATGCCGGATTGGAGTTTGACGCCGAGACAGTGATGGTGGTTGGCGATTGCGAAAGATTGCTCAGATTTGTAGGACTGCTGAGATTGACTCTGACTCCGTTGGTTAAATTGAATTGGGCAACATTATAGTTATATGCACCTCCAAGGCAACCATCATCATTCAAGGTCGCATTCAGAAGGGGCGCTTGCCATCTCAGGATAAGCGTGTATGTCCCCAATGGGAAGTATGCTGGGATGGCTAATGCGATCGGTATTGTTGTGATGTCATGCCACGATAAAGTTGATTCACCCAAATCTAAATTATAATTGTAAAGTGTTGAGTTTGGACCGGTAAGGGTAAAGTTCATTGGGCTAATACTTGTCGGGAGAGGTCCGCCCAACCACGAGTTGGTCACCGTAATGGTCTGTCCCGGCTCGGGATTGTATGACGACAAAGTCGCTCCTAAATAGGTGATCTGGTTGGTCATAATGCCATCCGTTGGACTGCCACACTGTGCGGCGCCAGCTGCATTTGTGATACTTTGAATCTCCGTGATCGAGAGCGCGCGCCCATAAAGGCCGACTTCGTCCACCAAGCCCAGAAAGTGCCCGTCAAATTGTGAATCGTACCACGGAGAGGTTGACCCGCCTATCGCGAAGGCATTGGTGGTGGTATTGATCGATCCAGATACCGCCGCAGTAGCTTCGAGTGATCCATTGACGTATAGCTTCAACGAGGAAGCATCATAGGTCATGGCCACATGATACCATGTATTTGACTGAATATGTGTAGTACCGTTGACGTTGGTACTGACAGAACCGCCGGCCAGCACGAGGTTACCCCGGAAAACCCAATCAGTAGTATTTGGGACTGGGGTCATGGCAAGCGAATACTGACGATTGGTGGACAAGTCATCTTTACCAACAATCGCCGTTGACCCAACCACATTCGCGCCGAAGCCCGACGGCCTTACCCACCCTTCCAAAGTGAGCCCACTGGTTGGGTTGAGGGAGGGGGCGTCAGGAACTACAACCAATTGATAATTACCGTGGAAAGCGAAAGCCTGTCCCACTTTGCCGACGTCATAGGTCACTCCCGGGGTCAGAGTGCCATCATTTGTGCCAACCGAGTCCCGGGCGTTGCCTTGGGCCTGCCACCAGCTCACCAAATTCGTGGGCCAGCATTGTCCATTGGTTGTTAACAGTGCGCTCTTGGTAACACTATCGCAGGCTCCGCTTACCACAACCGAATAAGTGGTCAGATCTGCCGCAACGATGCTCGCGATGGTCAGATTACTGCTGGTTTGGCCGGCGACCACACCGCCGTTGGTTTTCCACACATAACTGAAAGGTCCATTGCCGGAGGCAGTGGTACTAAAGATTGCACTTCCACCCAAATTCCGCACCAGACTGGTCAGTGGAGTTGCCGTCGTAGTGCCAGCCAGCACTGTGATATCAGCTGTAGTGGCATTGGTAAACAGTCCATCGGAAACAACCAGCTGCAACCGATAAATACCTGGCACCGTAAATGTCGCCGTGGCGTTGGTGGCTGAAGCATTGGTGAAAGTAACCGTTCCGGGGCTGAGGACTGCTGTCCCGAGGCCGGAAATGTAGCTCCAGGCATAAGTCAAGCCCGGAGGCAGGGACAATCCGTCGCTGGTGGCCAAACCACTTAACTGGAGAGTCAAGGGCAGGCAAGCGGCAATGACAGTGCCGTTGGTAGGCGAGACAATGCGGGCAGCGCGGTAAACACTTATTTGAACGCCGCTCGAAATATTGGTGCCACCACGATAATCCGTGACGCTGGCAGTCAGGGTATGTGTGCCAACGGGAGCATTTGTCCACACGAAGTTATAAAGCCCATTCAAAGGAGCACTGGCATGGCCCAAGAGAGTCCCATCAGCGAAGAAATCCACCTGCTTGATGGTCCCACCAGAATCATTGGCGGCTGCGCTCAGGGAGATATTGGCTGGCGCCGGAAACTTTGAGCTGGCGGCCGGACTGACGAGGCTGACCGTGGGCACCGCAGCCGAGCCGCAATAAACGGTGAGGCTTTGGAGCGCGGGACTGTTGGTGCTGCCTGCCGAAGCCAGCAGGATGGCGCGGATTTCAAGATAATGGCCGGTGATAGCCGGGGTCTGAACGCCGTTGGTCACGGAAATAAATGTCTGCGAAGGTAAATCCGTAACTTTATTCGCTGCGCGTACCTGGATGGTGATTCGCGAATCGTTGGTCATACCGGCATTCCAACTCAGTGTACCCCATGTCATATTGTCCTGCCCTCCATTGTGAACAAAGTCCCACATGCCCGAAGGACAGGTGGTGCCCAAGGATACAAATCCCGTCATGTCATCATGCCCGTTAAGATTGGGATCCTTTCCATTACGCGTCGGCAGCGGTACAACCAAATCCACAACACCGGTGGGTGTGCTGTTGGTCCCACTGGCATTGGGATCAATCCGCATGAGATTTACAGAGCGATTGTTGACAACCCAGATTTTCTCATTGGAATCGACCGAGACCGCCACCGGTCCCGCTCCATAAATGGCATTTGTCTGGATATCGATCGAAAGACTAACATTGGCCAGGAGTGTCCCATCCGTCCGGAGGCGAGCGACGGTGATAGCTCCATTCGGAGACCCAACGCTGCCATTCGCGACCCACACATTGTTATAGCTATCCACCACCACGCCCTGGGCGTAAATGCTGCCATGGGCATAATTGGTTAAATAGGTTCCATTTGTATTATATACCGCTATGTGACTATTGGAGTCAGAGGTAAACCAGATTTTCCCTGAATGAGGATCCACTCCAAGACAGCAATCACCATAAGGAAAGCCGGCGCCCTGGCCCAGGCTCTTGCAAAGCGGGGAACCGGTCGATGGCGTGGCAGTTAACCACAAGAATGGAAACCCATTCGCTGGGGAATTCCAGAAGAAGCCTGGGGCCGACCACAAAACGCCACTCCCATCCACCAGCCCGCTATAGCCACCACAATCACCGCATGGAGCTGCAATTTCAGCACCCGGCAGTCCGGTGAGGCCGGAGACTTTGTTGATGGAATGGCTACTGCCATGGCCCACCGTCCAAAGGTCGTTATTTCCGTCAATCGCCACGGTCCCGACTTCAGTGCCGTTGACCCGTACGTAATTGAGTAATGCTTCATCGTCCGCCGTTTCCACGCCGCGGAACAGGTTGGTGCCGACCATGCGCGTGCCCGCAGCATCATAGTTTGTTTGACCGCCTTGGATGTTGGTCCAGGCACGTATATCCCCCAAACCGCGGGAGGTTTTAATTAAGCCATCACCATCCCGGTCAAGGACTGTATTGTAAATAAATGGAGGCGCCAGATACAACCCATTGGTGTCCGGATAAAAATGTCCTTGGCCATCCTTGCTGCCCCGGGTGCCGCCCATGATCAACCCAATCCGCGTCACTGATCCCATGTTGGTACCGTTTACCGATCCAAATTCTGCTGTGTTGGCGACCCACACGTTACCAAACCGATCCACCCCAGTAGCTCTGGGAACCCGATGGATGCCCGGATTATCAGTGCCGAAATCCGGCGCGGTGGAGTACTCACCCACAATCTGTCCGGTATTGGCATCAACGCGCAAGAGCGTGCCCCAGTTCGTTTGCGCGCAAGTTACATTGACATAAGGGAACGGCTTTGTGTTTTGGTTTACCTGGAGCTGATCAGGGAGGTTTGTATAATTAAGATTGAGAAGAATTCCCCGGTTAAAATCCGAGGCAGTATAAGTGCGCGTGCAAGCGTCAACCAACTCCAGCGCGGCGACTGTGCTGGATACCGAACCGACAGGATTGGAAACAACCACGGAGTAATTGCCCACCTCGGAATAATCAATGCCGGACAGAAATAATGAAGCATTGGTTGCTGCAGAAAGATCGGTGCCGTTAAACTGCCATTGGTAACTCAGCGGGCTGGGGCTGGTGGCAACCACAGTGAACGTGGCGCTTTGTCCGGCGGAAATGGCTTGATTGCCCGGCTGGTTCAGAATCAGCGGCAACGCATCAGAGTGATAGGCGTTGCTGATGGCTGTCCCGGTCCACACATAGTTGAATGTCTTCAGTTCCTCGTATTGGCCCCGCGCCTGATTGGCGCCATCCTTATCGCTCCCGATATTGAATCCAGTCAAGCCACGAGCGATGAAATTGGGATAATTGGTCACCCCCAAACCGTTGGTTACCACCGCCAGACCATCCAGATAGAGCGAGCTGTTCGCCAATGAATAGGTCACCACGATTTGGTGCCAATCATTGGAACGCCAGGACACAGTCGAGGTAAGATTGGTCACGCCGACACCGTTGGTTTGGGTGACAAACGTGAGCTGGGTGCCATTGGTATTAAACACTACCGCCCACCAGCCATTGGCCGTGTTCTTTACCCCCAGTTCGAGCAACCGCCCTTCACTTAACGGCCCGGTGCCGCTGTTGGTGGTCGTGCTGTTCCAACCGGATTTGAACCAAAAACTCACCGTCCCGTTGCGGCAGTTGATGTTGGCGTTATTGTTGACTTCCAAATCCCGGTATTTGAGATTGGCCACATTGCTGTTCACCAGCACCGCATTGGTGCTCCAACTGGCCACGAGTTGCAGGTTAGTGGAAAATTGGGGTAACTGCCCCTGCTCTCCCACCCAGGTGTTTGTATTGAAGCGCCAGTAACCCAGCAGCACACTGTTCACGCTATTGGGGTTTGAGGGATCCGTCCCGTCGCTCAACTCCTGGGCATCATTGCGCCCGTCGTAATCCGTATCGATGATATTCCAATCGGATTCGCCAGAATCCCGACCCCCATTGCCATTCTTGTCTTCAAAATAATCAGGCAGGCCGTCGCCGTCAGTGTCGATGGGAACGCCATTGGTGGTGGCCACGTAGTGAAGCCCGATATCCACCACGGAATTTGCTTCCTTCACCTGATCGGCGGTGGTGGTGTAATGATAAAGACTGACGAGGTTGGCGGTGGTGCTGCCGGCATCATGCAGGTTGGTGGAAACCTGATAAAAATTGCCCAACGGCCCGTTGGTATAAACAAAGTTGGTGAGAATGAGGTCGTGGTTGCCAAAATCCGGTGTGAGCCGTCCGGTGCCACAATTGATGTAGGCGTTGTAACCGTTCGTGATTCGAGGAAGAGTGCCAAAAGTGCAAGTGTCAAAAATGTTGTTAAAGGCATCCCATTCATGCGATCCTAATTGGGTAGTTCCTACAAAGGTTCCCCAAAACAAATTGTTCGAAAGCGACAAGGAGGACGTTGAATTGGCTGTGGCATTAAAGCCCGATCGAGCGAACAAATTGTTGTTCAGGATTGTGGTGGTGCCCGCGCTCAAGGTGGTAAAGTTGTTGGTACCACTCCAAAAGGAGCAGTCCTGAACTAGCAGGTTGGTGTAGCAGTGGGTGCTCGTATCGTACAAATGTGAACCGCCACCGGCAGGACACGCAAATTGGGTAAAGCGATATTGGCCGGTGGGTTCCACGCTGCCAAAAGGGTTTACAGTAATGCCCAAGGAAGCATTGGTTCCACCCAATGCCACAGACTGTTCCTGTACCGATGAATAGCGAACAAACCAGTTGGGGGCCAAGGGCGTGCCGGTGGAGACAATAGCACTCCCGTCTTGAAGCCAGATACCAGTTTCGTTGTAGGTGGCGATGGCGGTCCCATTGGTTACGGTCAAGGTGGCGTTAGTGATGGCGAATTGATCGACGAGGTAATCAATGGGATCATAGTGATAGCCTAAGTCGGGGGCATTGGTGTCGCGCTGGGCTCGGGGGCTTAAGGTCGTGTCGGCCGAAATGGTGGCATTTGAATAGACCAAGGGCGGATAGGTGGTGGTTTGCGGCAAGATCGCCAGCATGGGAGCGCTAAGGTTGGTGGTGCCGGCATTGCGGTAAGGGCTGTTGTCCGTCAAATAATGCGAGGCAGCCCCCATCGTCTGAAAGATGGAGCTGTCCGCATTGGTGGCATTGTTGCCGCCGCTGAAAGTGCCCCAGTTGGTGATGGAGGCCAGGATGCTGTTGGTCAGAGACACCGTGCCGTTGTCAAACAGCTGGCTGGCCTGATCGATGGTTAAATGCTCGCACAAAGCGGTCGATGCACTGAGGGCGTGGAGAGCATAACCTCCCGACTGATAAATCAGCGTATTTCTGACGTTGACGGTTGAAGCCGAAATGTAAATGGAGTTCGAACACCCGACAAACTGGGAGTTCCGGATCGAGGTTACAGAATTGCCGCTTCCCTGGATTCCGATACTGGCATAGAGAATCCGCACGTAATTCAAATCTGCCCCGGGGGAAATGCCGCTGCAAAAGAGGGCTGCGGTTGCATAATATCCGCTGGGTGTACCGGTGGATCCGCTGATGGTTTCACCCACCGAGTTATCATCCTTGGCCGTGAAGACTGCGGGACGGTAAGGGGCCGTTTGGCAGTTGAGGGTTCCGGAGATGCTTAGTTCAGCCAAGTTGGTGTTGGCGTATTTGACGACCGTGTTGCCTTCAATGGTGGTGGTGCCGCTCAGGTTCACTGTGCCGCTGACTAAATAGGTGCTGTCACCCTTAAAATTAAAATTGGTCTGTGAAGTTGCCAGCGTATAGTCCAACACCAGCCCTTTGGCCGGGGAGGAGAGTGCCGCCAGCTTGAAGGCAGACGTGTCTTTGACGGCGAACTTGGGCTCGGGAAGTAATCTTTGCAAGGCGAGGCGATGTAGCACGGAGTCCGGTGAGGTGTGCAACTGGGCGGTGGTGGCGGCAGGCGCAGGTGGAAGCGTGTCCAATTGGGGCTGGATTTGAGAGACAGGCACTTCCTCGACCAAGACGGTGCGGCCGCCAAAGTTGGCCCACTGCTTGTTGACGAGCACTTCATCGGATGCGGTTCCCACCATGAAGGCTTTCCCCTGGCCCATCTGCATGGCGCCGAAGTCAAGCTGCTGGTCGGGGCCGCCCCGCATTTGACGGCGGGTGACTCCCGGTTTGGGCGGATCAATAAACTCCGTCAGCACGTCCAGGCGTGTGGTGGCCGGGTTCAGGCCCCACTCCGTGGGTGAAGGCGGGCACTCTCTCAGGATTACATCTTGTTCCAGGCCCGCCTGGGTATAGGTGTACCGAATGTCAGCCTTAAAATCGGTAAAGGCATCGGCGTAGAGCACCTGGTTTTTGGTGGGCAAAAGTTCGCCGATGGAATCCTTGAGTTCAGCAATGAGCACGTTGGTGCCGGTGGCGGCATCAAAATAGCTCAAGCCCAAGATATGTCCGCGCAGATGTTTGCCCTCCGGCGTGGTGATGTCGATCGCCCCGGCTGAATTGATATTGGCGGCAAAGGTGACTTGATGCTGACCGTGAGCGGCGATGGCGCCCGTGGGGGTAATCTGGATATCGGTGCTGGCCTCCACCCACTGGCCGTCCTGCCAATAGTGCATGCCCGTCTGAATTTCGTTATAGGAATGAATATGCTGCCTCACCTCGCCCCGGGGGCCGGTTTCGGTGGTGGTGCGTTGCCACGTCCGGTGGTTGGCCCCTTTGGCGACGACGGTGTAAGGAGTTGTTTCCACTTCGGCCTGTGAAGCGAGAGTGGATTGAGAATTTCCTTGCGCATGTAAGTCGTTCGCCAATGCAAACAGCACAATGGTTAGTGCCGGGAGCAATACGCAAAGTCGCCGTGCGGAATAAAATGAAGGAGAACCAAGGGTGGGTTCGTCGGACGAAATATCATTATGTTGCATAGGCACCTTTTTTTGTTTTCCGGAAAACTCCTTGTTTACGACCTCGTCCGCACAGACCAAGTCGGAATTTGTTGTGAGACTATATCTATTTTTCGAGGCAGCAAGAAATATGTTTCAAAATCGAAAGCTATAACTTTCCCTAATTGAAACTTCCGGAAAGGAACTGCGAATAAGAAAAACTCTTTAGGAAATTCATTTTTTCGTAAATTTAGGCACTTATTTTAATACGTGTGAAAAACAACCGATCTTTCAATAATCGTCATTAATTGGAATTTATTTTCCAAACAACCTAGAGGTGTAAAAAAGTCAGCCTGAAAATTTCCCTCTTGGAAAAATAAATTGATGGCGAAACCTTCACCGACAAAGTTTGCCCTCAATTCTCGTCACGAATTGTGCGCAGCATTGCTTTTAGCGAACTTGGTGCAGAAGGATTATTCTCCTAGCAGGCTGCTGAAAAACGAGGTGTTTTTTGTTTTTTGCATGGTTTGTCGGTCTTGGACTCCAAATCATTCCGGTTCCGTTGCCGCTTGACCATTTTTTGGCGGTTCTTTGAGTTATTTGGAGCCGGCTCTTTCTGGTTTTTTTGCTCATCCGGGCGGCGCACTCAAAGCCAGTCTGGTCATCCTCAAAAGATTGTAAGCTCCCGCCACGAAATACACCCACGCCTGCGTTCGTTCTATCCCCCGGTAGCGGGTCTTTCTCAATCCACCCACCGTTTTCATCCACCCAAAGATTTCCTCCACCCGCTTGCGGAGCCGCTGGCTGGTCTGATAGCCCTTGGCCCTGGTGGTGCGTCCGTCCAAGCCTTCCACTTGCACGTTTTCCTTGCAGGCCGCGTGCGGGGACACTTCCCGCTCCCGGCAGCCGGACACAAACTTCTTTTGGTGATACGCCTTGTCGGCTCCCAGCGTCGTGACCTGGGCGCCGTGCAGTTGCCGGTGTTGGTCCACCTGCGCCAGCGCCCCCATCCATTGGCTGACGGCCCCTTCGGTCACGCCCAGAGCCTCGGCGATCTCCCGCTGGCTCCAACCCTCTTGATGCAGTTCCAAAGCCCGCCAGCGCCGGGCTTCCTTCCAGTCGTGTGGCCGCGAACATGTCTGCATACCCACTTCTAAACCTTGAAAAAAACTTTAGCAACTCATGCAACGACCTGTAAAATGGAGAGCAGAGGATTGATTCTAAAGGGAGGCTCTCGATTTGAGAGCCTGCTTTTTTCTTACAGACTCTGCGAATCAAATAAGACCAGCTTACCATCTGCGAGTATTAGGCGTTGACTGCCAACCCTGTGCGGATTCCAGAGGAGCCCTTGATTCTACAGCGCGAAACAGCTCGAACAGGCTGTTTTTATGAAAGGGCTTGAGGAAAACTTATTCTTCGCTTTGAACAACCGACGTCAACCCTTAAACCTTTCAAAACGCAACAGCGCCCATCGCATTCACACTCTTGGTTAGGCGTGTTTCATCAATGCCGGTTGCAAAGCTGAAGAGGACAAATTCAGCGGCGATCGATGCATCAGCCGTACAAAGCCCAAGTCTGCGTTTGTGCAGTCCTAATGAAACAACCATTCCGCAACACTGATCATGACAGTAATTTTTTCTTCACAACGACTTCATGCTTGCCCATAATTCGGCATAAAATTTACCGGCCCATGAACCAGATCAACACCTGGAGTGCCGTCATTCCCCCTGAGGAAACAAACACCGTGGTGACTACAGGATTTTTCCAGAAGAGAGCAAACGCCCCGCGTTGCAATTGACGGATTTCTTCCAGCAGCCGTTCGGCTTGGGCGGCATCGTTTTGTTCCGCATCAGCCGCAATGCGTGCCTGGAGTTGCTTCAATTTTGCAGCCAAACTCTCCTCGGTTTTGCGCTTGGCCTCCTTGGCGGTCTGTTGAAGAATGGCGACACTGGCCAACGCCAGCACCAGGTTGGAAATAAAGATGAGGATGAGCGGTGGAGGCCAAGCCCATCGGTCCCACCAACCGTTACGCGCCAGCATCAGCACAAAAAGCAGCAGGGCCGGATAATAAACCAATCGACCAACGCGTTCTGTCAATTCCGCAATCAACTGGAGGCCAATCCAGCCGTTCAGATACTCCGCGCTGAGATTCCCCCATTGCCGGCTGAAGTGATGGCGTGTGGCTTCGGGATAATCCGTGGATTCGAGATTGAGCTTAAGGATGAATTGACGGCACAGAAGCACGGCATCAACCGTGAAGAGCGCCAGCACGAGAAATCCAATTCCGGCGCACGAGACCAGCGCCCGATTCCACCTGAGAGCGGTTGGCCCGCGCACCGCATCAAAGGGTTGATCAAATAACACCACGAACAGTCCGATATAGAGCAGCAAGGGCAAAGCGATGCGCAACATACGACGCGAGAAGTGTCCGTTTTCTCGATAGACGCTCCAGAGCTTCGAGGCACAGATATGATCTGATGATTGTGGAGTCTTGGCGTGCAGAAAAAAGAAAAACAATTGACTAAAAATCTCCGCGCGGGCAAGGGGCGTTTTTGCTGGAAGTCGTGGGAGCGAGAGGCGGAATTTCCGGGTCAGGGCGAAGAACGCCTCACGCATTCGGTAGTATAACCCGAAGCTAAAACAAACGGCAGATGCAAAAACAAAAAAGCGAAGCACCTGTGCCGGCCAAGCGCTGACTCCATTCTTTAGGCTGAAAGGTTCACCGTCCGGACGGTTGAAGGTATCGTGCCACATGGCATTGCCCAAGCCAAACGCCAAGGCACCAAAGCCAATTGCGGTGATCCAGAAACAAACGAGCCGCCGACAACGCAACCCGAATATTTCCACGGCGGCTTTTCTCGCCGCAGCCGCAGTGTTCAGTGCTGCCACAGGAGTGCTAACCGAGGTCAATTTCTTCAGCAGCTTGTCAAGCAATCGACGCTGATCAAATCGCTCCCTCAAGCGGCGAGTTGTGCCGCCATATAGCCAACGCGGCATCTGTGAACATCTCTGCCGGGCAAAATGAATTGCGGCAGCAATGGATTGCGGCGGGAAGTCTTCGTGCTTTAGCATTCGATTCAAAAGCACCACCAGAGCTGCAGCCTGTGCTTCCAGATGTTTTTCCTCCGTGTAACGGGTCTCCTGTTGCGCGGTGGTTTGCTTCGCACTTTGCTCTTTTTCCAACAAGAATTTGTAGTAAGCCTCCGCGGGACCTACCGGCTGGAGGCTTGGACTTTCAGGCGATCCGGAACTTGGAGGGGGTGCCGGCCATGGGGTGCGAAATGGAGGGGGTAATTGCTCAAGCATCCATTGGCAAATCGGTTCTGAACTGGCGCGAAGCTGTTTCAACAATGCCTCAGCGCCCTCCGGACCGCCAACGTCTTCCTCCGAATAATCAAGCGCCTCGCCGCAAAAGTTCCACCCGCTCATGGTCAAACGCCGCAGAGGAATCCAAAACCAGCAGATCGCTGCCACAAGGACAAAGGCCGAGAAAAGGCCTAACCGGAGATGGCTTTGGGCATAATCAGGATGAGCCTTGTACGTTTCACTCAAGGTCAACGGATGGAGCCATGGGCCATGGGTCGGATCAGTGGGATGGCTAGCCATGGCGAGCAAGGCGTTTGACACGCTTAAATCCACGGCCATGTGATTGCCAATCTCAAAGCGGCGAGGTGAAACCGCCACCAATTCATTGAGATTCGTGTTGCCCAAGGCCGCGAGCGCGGCGGCAAATTGAGCGGTCTGTGCGCTATCACGGAAAGGCGCCACACCTTGTTGCAAATCCGGATGCAGCGTCAAACCATAGCCACTCGCAACGAGCAGATCACGAGTCCAGTCGCGTTCGCGTGGATGGCAGAACCGTGCGTCGAGGTCGGTCGTGAAGAAGACAGCCTCAGGAAACTGAGGCCGCAGGGCTTGCAATATGAGAAGCGTATCATAAACGTCACTTCCCACAATGCCCACCGCCTTGATGTGACCACGATCTTCGCGCTGAAGCTGCAGTTCCAAGTCGGCCAACTGCCCTCCCAGTCGGGCCAGGTAATCGAACTGTGCCTGCCCTTCAGCTTTGTTTGCGTCGGGCACCCAGTTGCGTAGCTCCTCAATGGAAGTCGGGCGCTCTTTCGCCCCATCTTTGTTTCCCGCCGTATGGCTTCCCGTTGCAGAATTCTCTCCCACAGTCTGGCCGTCGAGCCCACGTAAATAGACGAAGGAATGAAAATTCGTCGGCATGGGAATTTTGCCTTGAATATATCCCTGGACAAAGTCGGAGCGCCTGGTCTTGTTGGTGGGGCTCGTCTGGCGCAATGCCAATTCGGCCGCGTAGGTCAGTGAAAGAGTCCGCCCATAGAACGTATCCCATTCTGAAATCAGCACGACATGATTGTTCGTATCAATCATGTCGACATCGCCCAAGGACAATTCGTTAAAAATCTCCCTGGCAAGTTGAGCGTCCGTGGCGGCAAAATTATGGAACGATTTGAACCCATTTCTCTCGATTTCAGCCTTCACCGATTTACGCGGGATATCATCACAATTGGTTACCAGCACTTCGTCCATGGCACTCGGGGTGGCACAATAGAGGTCGATGTGTTGGAGAACGTTTGATGCCAGCAGCTCCAGGCCTTGGTTTGGGATGACCGACATCGATTCGACGCGAGACAGTGGCCCGGGGAGCATGGCGCGGAGCGTGGCGGAACGACGGGGCCCCATCATAGACACCCTTGTGCCATCATCCTTATCGATCAGAGACTCCAAGAGGAGAGGCAGGCAAAGCAGTGGATCTTCTTCAAAAAAACTATCGTCCAGCCATATTACCAGCACTTTGGGCTGGGAACTGCCAGTGTGGGGAAAGAACGTTCGCGGCTGATACCACTCATAGCGCAAATCCATGTAGAAAGAGCCGTTGGTGCCCGCAACCATCTGCTTCCACAACGTATTATCAGTTCCTTCAACGGTATTGGTGCGCTGCTTTACCCTGCCAACTTCATGCTGGGTTGGCCATTGAATCTTCAGGGCTCCGATATGTTCGGCGTCCTCAGGCGCAAAGCCCGATTGGCCCAGCGCCGACACGATGGCGAAGCGGCTTCGAATGCGGCTCTCCTGGTCTTCGCTGTACTGGCCGCCGGAGAGCATGACGGGAAGCAAGAGTATGTCATTCGTTGATTCCCGCCGCTCATGGATTTGCTCGATCAGAATGTTGAGATTTGCCTGGGTCTGAACCTCGCTATTATTCCCGGCATGTTGGTCCGCACTTTTGAAGGGGTCTTCCCACAGCCGCGCTTCCAACGTTTGCTCGCCAACGAATGACCGTGTCCCGCCCGCTGGCGTCACTGGCCGGTTGCTGGCGAGGTTATGGGAAACGAGCCATATACCTCCGGCCAGTGTCAACAATGCCAACAAGCTGTTGAGATTCAGCGGAGAAGATCCCCCGCCCTCTGAATCTCGCTCAGCCATAAATTCCTCCTGTTTTTTGTTTGTCGTTCATGGATTGATTCTAAATACCCTTTGTGTCGCACCCACGCCATCGAGTTTACTGTGGCTGAGCCTCAACAAGCTCATCGAGCGAAACACCGTCTATTATTGTTTGTCGTATTTTGCTATTCAGTACCGCCGTAAAGGCGGATGAGGGTCGCCGTGGAATCTTGCTGCCACTGTTCAGCCCGTTTCAGTGCAGTGCGTCCTTCATCGTCACGCGCATTCACTTTGGCTCCCTTTTCCAAAAGCATTTTTACCGTATTCCCGCATCCCTCCTGCGCCGCCAAATGCAATGGCGTGGCCCCCCCTTGCGCCTTCTGATTCACTTTGGCGCCCTTGTCGAGTAATAGTGCCACCACATTAGTGCGGCAATGTCCTGCGGCCAAATGCAACGGAGTCAGCCCTGCGTCATCAGGCAAATTAAGGCCCGCTGAATTGGTAGCTAGGTATGCGACAACATTCGTGACATCACCCGCCTCGGCATATTGGTGAATGGGTCGTAAGGCACTTCTTGGCGGAGGCTTAAGAAAACAACCGTTAGAGGCAATGGCCAATACCCCCGTCAGAATCAAGATATGCTTTAAGGTTTTTAACTGGGTTTTCATATGGCAGCAGTCGATAGGTTTCCGGAGGAAGGCATCTCTGCCATTTGTTGCAGGAGCGGCCCAAACTTTTTGTGAGCAGGCCCGGCTCCGTTCTGCTGCAAGTCGGTTACTGCGCGATTGAAAGCCTGTTGCAAAGGAGTATTCGGAACGGGCACGGTGGCTCCGGAGGGAGCGGGCGGACGCTGGGCCAGATAACTATTCAAAGCCGGGACTGACGGTGGATCGAAAACTGGATTTTGAAAATCAAGCACGGCAGAAACACTTTCCACCGGGCGCGCGTCGACGAGCGGCGAATAGGACCCGTTCCCGAACCGCTCACCAATCAATTTGAGTACGGAAGTGTGGTCCAGCAGCGCGTGGCTTACCGAGCCAGGTTTTACAAATGGCGAGACCACGTAGCCAGGAATTCGCACACCCAATGATGCGAATTGGGGGTAATTTGCTCCCAAGGGAGGATCGGTGGGAATCATGGGCGGTGAAACATGATCAAAAAAGCCTCCATGCTCGTCATCAAAGATGATTAGGACTGAATTTTTCCAAAAGGACGGACTGGCCGTCACCGATTGATATACCTGCATGAGAAACTCCTGCCCGTCGCTCACGCCTGCGGGAGCATGATCGTCAGTGCTTCGTCCAAGATGCGGAGAATCTCCATAGACGGGCTCAATAAAAATTACCTGAGGTCGTTGGTCCGGCGGCGTATTGACCAGGTCTTTCTCCAAATCTCCAAACGACCGAAAGTGATCATTGAGCAGAATTTCAGGAATCCAATGAGGCATCATTGTGAAGAACGGGATTCCTTGATGATACACGCGCCAGCTCACGCCATGCCGATTCAGCCAATCGTAAACCAGCTCCTGTCTGGGCAGAGGAACCTGGTTCACTTCGATCATGGAAAGCCCGCTCATCGCCATGAGGCGATTGGGCTGGGTCCCTGCCGGAAGCGAGCAAAACCATTTGTCGCAAATGGCAAAATTGGTGGCCAGAAAATGATTCATGGGTGCTTCCTTCGCCCCGAAATAAGCCATCACCAAACGTCGGACATCGGGGTCCGTCGCCACCTTGCCTGGAAGAGCACTGACGAAGCCATTCATCGGGTAAACGCCATTCTGCAAAGTGCCGATCTGGTTCGATACATTCCCACGTTCGTGCGGTGGATCAAATCCTTCCGGCAAGGTGTAGGGATTATTGGACAGGAAAGGTGTCGCCGATTGACCTTGGTCAAAATTGGTGAAGCGCGCCACCCATGCCGCATCGGTACTTTGCCCATCCACGTCCGCCCGATTATATGGCGGCAGGCTAAGATAGCCGAGCATGTGGTCAAAGGACCGATTTTCCATCATAACGATGACGATGGTCTTGATCTGGTTCAAGTTAGGATTTGTCATGTGTTTGTCATTTTGGACTGTTTTTCACGGTATACGGGATCTCTGAATTTGTTCAGGTGTCTTTCTTATTCATGTTGTACTAATTTCCAAATCATTTAGTTCGAGCAATATGTCGTGTCACCCCAAGCAAGTCCCTTTGAATGACGCCTACCCGTTTGGGAATCATTGATTCATCTTCGCTCCCACATAAGTGGCCGAGCTGATGCCCATGAGCGCCAACAGGGTCCCATTGAATTCCGGCATGCTCAATTCGTTGATAACCGAAACCAAAAAGATGATGCCCAGGATAATGGTCCAGGCAAAAATTTGAAATCGAGGCACGCTGATGCCCTTTTCATCCGATAGAATATCTTTAAGAAAAAGGTCGATGAGTCTGAGCTTTTGCACCTCGTTAACGACTTTCCCAACCACATTTCCCGGATCAGCTTTTGTTTCCACGGTTGCGGCAGTTGTGGGCGAATCACTGGGTCTGCGTTCCAAGATTGTCGCCGCCACATAAGTGCCTGCGCTAATCCCAATCAAAGCCAGAACACTTCCGTTTAATGTGGTGACATCGCAGGTGACCACCCAAATGAAGACGAACGAGAAGGCGGTGATGAACAGCCAGAAGGCCGCCTGCGTGCGGCTTAAGCTATAAAGATGTCTGCCCTCGGCGTCCGTCTCTGGCGTTTTTAAGATGTCAGAATAAATCGCCAGCAGAATGAACAGGAGAAACAAAACGCCCAAGACAGCCAGCCACGATTCGGTCCACCAATTCCATCCGATCACCCACAAATATGTGTTCCGGGCCGAGGATTCTACAAGCAAGGGCGCCTCTCCCTGCACTCCTACACTGATGAGCAAAGGGCGCAGGGGCTCACCCATGGGATTTCTTAACAATGGAATCCACACGGCCTTGTTTACGGCCGTGCGTTGCAGTTGGAAACTCAAGGTGTTCGCCCCCAGATCCTTTCCGCTGGGCTGCACGTCCGACAATTCATTCCCATTTA
>JAQGPA010000179.1 GCA_028293325.1 Pedosphaera sp.
GGCGCGGTACGGGTGCCATCCGGAACGATGAGCAATACCTTTTTATCGCGATATTCCTTGGCCGGACAGGCCTGGGCAACCACCTCCGCGACCTGTTCGGCAGTGACACTGCCGCCAGTTGGAGCCGTCTGGGAAAGCGTTTTGTTCACGGTTGAAGCTTAAGTTATTTTTCAAATTCCACCACTGCTAAGAGAGGCGGATTCCGGCGCGACAATTAAATGGTTTGGGACAGGAAGCCGCCATCCACGCGGATTTCCGTGCCGGTCACAAAGCTGCTGGCTTTGGAACTGGCGAGAAAAACGGCAGCGCCAACCAGCTCTTCCGCCCTGCCGAAACGGCCCATGGGCGTGTGGCCGAGAATCGATGCCGCGCGTGCGGTGGGGGTGCCGTCTTCGTTGAAGAGCAGCTTACGATTCTGGTCGGCGGGAAAAAATCCCGGAGTCAGGGCATTGACGCGAACATTTTTTGGAGCCCATTCGCGCGCGAGAAACTGCGTGAGGCTGATGACCGCCGCCTTGGAGGCGGAATAGGCAACGACTCGGGAGAGCGGGATGCCGGCGGAAACGCTACCGAAGTTGATTACGCTGCCCTGGCCACGGCTGATCATGGCGGGACCAAATTCCTGGCAAGGCAACAAAACACCGCCGACCAGATTCAGTTCAAAATTTGCCTGCCAATCGCAAAGTTCAATATGTTCGATCTTGCGGTCGCCCGTGACGGTGGTTTTGGGGTCGTTGCCGCCGGCGGCGTTAACGAGGATGGTGGGATGGCCCAAAGCCTTTTGGATTTCCTGATGGGCCTGGCGCAGGCTTTCGCGCGACATGGCATCGACCGCAAAGAATTTGGCGTGACCGCCGCGGTGCTTGATGCGTTCCACGCAGGCTTCGCCGCGTTCCGCATTGCGGCCCAGCACCGCAATCTTGGCGCCGGCTTCCCCAAGGCCTTCCGCCACTGCGCCGCCCAAAGCACCCGTGGCGCCGATAACTACAGCGACATCACCCGACAAATCGAATAATTTCATAGTTTGGATCTGATTGAATGCGGATTGTGCTTTAAGTGGGGCTATCCGTGAAGAAATTTTTGTGAACCGGCTATTCACCCGCGACTTTGCTGGTGATTTCACCTTCTTTTAAGCGTGTCCTTAAGCGCTGACCTGCCTTTACTTCGATTGCGGCCCGGATGACCTTGCCGGTGGCGGCGTCCATAGTGATGGAATAGCCACGGGCGAGGACTTGTTCCGGCCCAAGCAGGCGCAAGCGAGTTTCCAGTGTGGACAGGCCGTTTTGGAAATTATGCAATTGGTGTTGGGCAAGCTCCAGCAAGCGCCGTTGTTCCTGTTGCAAAAGTTCGCGGCGTTGTTGCAAAAGTTGTCGGGGCCGAACACGCAGCAGGCGTTCCTGCAGATTTCGCCAGGCAAACTTTTGATCGCGAGTCCCCTGTTTGACACAACGCGAGAGACTGACTTGCAAATCATCCAGGCGCTGCAACCATTCATCGAACCGACGACGTGGATGCACCCGGGCCAGACGCTGGAGCAGTTGGTCGATTTCATGTTCCTTGTCCTCCAACTGCTGCCGGGCGAGTTGGCCCATGCGGTTGGCGACGGCAGACAGAAATTGGCAACTGGAGAAGACCCCCTCGGTGATAATCTCGGCAGCGGCGCTGGGGGTGGCAGCCCGGAGGTCGGCGACGAAATCGCTGATGGTAAAATCAATTTCGTGACCGACGGCGGAAACCACCGGCAGGCGAGATTCAAAAATTGCGCGGGCGACAACTTCTTCGTTGAAGGCCCAAAGGTCTTCCAAGCTGCCGCCACCGCGCGTCACCAGAATAAGATCAAGGGCAGGCGCATCCGCGTCCCATTCATTCAACAGACGAATGGCAGCGGCGATTTCCTCGGCGGCCCCCTGCCCTTGCACGCGACAGGGAACGAGCACCATGGCCAACCCGGGATTCCGCCGTTGCACCACGTGCAGAACGTCACGAATGGCGGCGCCGGTGGGTGAAGTCACGATGCCGATGCGTTGGGGATATTGCGGCAGAGACCGTTTACGTTCCTGGGCAAAAAGCCCTTCCGCGTTCAACTTTTGCTTGAGCTTTTCAAACGCCTGTTGCAAAGCGCCCACGCCTTGCAATTCCACGGCGGTGACGCGCAACTGGTATTGGCCGCGCGGTTCGTAAACGGTCAGGTTGCCCTGTAAAATCACCTTGCGGCCATCCTGCAACAGCGCCCGGCTTTCGCGGGCTTCATTGCGGAACAAAACGCAGTTCACCTGGGAATCGACATCCTTGAGCGTAAAGTAACTGTGGCCGGAACTTTGCGCGCGGAAATTGGTCACTTCGCCAGTGACCCAGACCTGCCCGACCTGTTTCTCGAGCAGGCGCTTCACCTGCGTGGTGAGTTCGGAAACCGTCAGCACCTGACGCGTTGTTTCCGTGGGGAAGAGTTCCCCGAAGTCCCATTGTGATTTAACCGGTTTGGCCATGTTCCTGCCCGCCGCTGTATAATAATGTCAATCCGCCTTCGGCAACAATTCGGAAATGCGCTGGATATTCTCTGCGCGACCCGTGTGGGCGTTGATCTCGACCAACGCTCCTTGCAACATAACCCGTTCTGTGGCCACAGCAAAGCGTTGGGGCTGCAAGGTCAGAAATCGTTTGATGACCGGTTCAATCTCGCGTCCAATCACACTCTCATGCGGACCGGTAAAGCCGGCGTCGCTCAAATAAGCCGTGCCGCCGGGGAAAATCTGTTCGTCCGCCGTCTGCACATGGGTGTGCGTGCCGATGAGCGCGCTGATCTGGCCGTCCAACATCCGGCCCATGGCGATTTTTTCCGAAGTCGCCTCGGCGTGAAAATCAAGAAAGATGATGTTGGTTTTCTGTCGGAGCCGCTCCACTTCCGCGCGGGCGGTGACGAAGGGGTTATCCAAGTCCGGCATGAACGTGCGACCTTGCAGGTTCAAGATGGCGATGGGCGGCTGGTTATCCGCTTGATAGACCACACTGCCCTGACCGGGTGTGCCCTTGGGATAATTCAAAGGTCGCACAAAGCGGGATTCATTTTGGAGCAAGCCCACGACTTCCTTCTGGTCCCAGAGATGGTCGCCGCTGGTGATGATGTTTACGCCGGCGGCAAAGATTTCCCCGGCGGTGTTGGGAGTGATGCCGGAGCCGCCGGCGGAATTTTCTCCATTGGCGATGATAAGGTCGGGCGAATGTTGACGTCGCAACCGGGGAATGAGTTCACTTACAGCGCGTCGTCCCGGTTCCCCAACAATGTCCCCGATAAAAAGAATCTTCACTGCTTCAAGGTACGCGGAGGGCGTGGGGCAGGCAAGGAAACAACCGACCCGCAGCATGCTGTGTCTTGACATTCTGTTACCAGCCCTTACTCATTCGGGATGGACTCTCCAAGCAAGAGTGAAGTTACGGATAAGAATTCTGATTTGGCCGTCGGCGCGAAACGCACCGTGACCATCAGTGATATTGCCTTTGGCGGCGAAGGCGTGGGACGCATTGGTGAGTTTGTGGTCTTCGTGCCGTTCGTGCTGGTGGGAGAAGTGGCCGAGGTGGAAATCACCGAGGTGAAGAAGCGATTTGGCCGGGCGCGGTTGCTGCGCGTGGTGCAAGCTTCGCCGGACCGGGTGAGCCCGCCCTGCCGGTATTTCGGCGATTGCGGCGGATGCCAGTATCAACATATCGATTACGCGGCGCAGTTGCGGTTGAAGCACAAACAGATTTGCGATTTGTTTGAACGCATCGGCGGTTTTGCGGCGGCAACCATTGCGCCGGTGATCCCCTGCCCGCAACCGTATGGCTATCGGAATCGCATCATGATCCGGAGCCAGTGGGATAAATTTAAACAGGGGTTGAACATCGGCTTCATCCGGGCGGACAACCGGTTGGTGGTGGACATTGAGGAGTGCAAAATTGCGGAACCGGCGCTGAACGAACAGATACGCCACGTGCGGGCGAATCCGCCGCCCAAAGGAGGAATCAAGGTGGTATTGCGGGTGGCGGCTGAAGGTTGGGAAGTGCCGCGGGATTCGTTTTTCCAGAATAATTTTTTTCTGCTGCCCAAATTGGTTGAAGTGGCGCGGCAATGCCTGCAGGAAGGGGGCGCGCGTTTCCTGGTGGATGTCTATTGCGGGGTTGGTTTCTTCAGCATTGAGCTGGCGGATTTGGTCGAGGGGTTTGTGGGGGTGGAACTGGACCAACTGGCCATCAAGGCCGCGACCCGGAATGCGGCGGCGCGGGGCCGAACGAACGGGGAATTCGTGACCGGCAGGGCGGAAGAGATGTTGCCCTCACTGTTGGGGCGGTTTTCCGCCGATAAGACGGCGGTGCTACTGGATCCACCGCGCACGGGCATCCTGCCAGAAAACCTTGAAATGCTGCGGCAAACGAGGCCGCGCCAGATCATTTATGTCTCGTGTCATCCGGCGACCATGGCACGAGACTTGAACATTTTGTGTGCGGGAGGTGTCTTTGAGTTGGTGAAAGTAAGCCCATTGGACATGTTTCCGCAAACGGCTCATGTGGAGTGCGTTGCAGATTTACGGTTGAAGTCTGACACGGCTTCCGTGTAGAGTCCGCATTCCAATAGCACATTTACCAACCATTTAAGCATGATTTCAACTTTGACCGCCAAATGACAACCGAGACGCAATCCAACCGTGAGGGGAGTTTTGTCAGTTCCTGGCTGCCGTGGGTGTTGGCGGCGGGCATGCTCCTGGTTTATCTGCTGACGGCGAACCATCGAGTTTGGCCAGGCAGCGTGCCTCAGGTTGCATTACTGAGTGGCTGGACTTCGCAGCCGAATCTTTTGGGACCCATCACTTTTTTAGTGACCTATCCCCTGCGTTGGCTACCGGCGAGCAGCCTGCCTGCAGGATTAAGTTTTTTCTCAGCTTTGTGTGCAGCCCTGGCGCTCGCGCAGTTGGCCCGTTCGGTTGCTTTATTGCCCCATGACCGGACCCACGATCAGCGCCAGAGGGAGCAGAGTGAGTTCTCGCTATTGACAACCCGAAATGCCTGGCTGCCGCCTGCATTGGCCGTGCTGGTCTGCGGTTTCCAAATTACCTTTTGGGAGCATTCCACGGAAGGAACCGGTGAAATGCTGGATTTGCTGCTGTTTGCTTATTTAACGCGTTGCCTCTTGGAATTCCGACTGAGCCAGAATCAGTTTTGGCTAACCCGCTTTGCGCTGCTTTACGGCATGGCCATGGCAAACAATTGGGCCATGATTGCTTTTATTCCGTGTTTCCTAACGGCCGTGGTTTGGATTAAAGGATTAAGTTTCTTCAATCTGCGTTTTCTGGGACGCACTTCACTCGCCTGTCTCGCGGGATTGTCATTGTTCTTGCTTTTACCGCTGATCGCCAGTTTGTCCCATACCGGCCATCTTAATTTTTGGACTGGTTTACACCTCACGGCTTCCGCGTACCGATATTATCTTAGCAGTCTGCCCAGGGCCATAATTTTCGTGTTGTGCCTCACGTCAGTGTTGCCGGTTTTTATTTTAAGCATTCGCTGGGCTTCATCTTTTGGCGACACAAGCCCGCTGGGCATCTTCCTAGCCACAGCCATGTTTCATATTGTCCATGCGCTATTCCTGATTGCCTGCCTCTGGGGGGCATTTGACTCTCCATTGAGCCCTCGCATGCTAGGATTCGGAGTATTCCCCTTCCTGCCTTTGTATTATCTTGGGGCTTTGAGCATCGGTTATTTCAGCGGTTATTTTCTGCTCATTTTTGGAGCCAGGATCATCAATGTGCGGCGGCGCCCTGCTCCACTCATGGCCGTGGTGAACGTTTGTGTAGTGGCCATCGTTTGGCTGTTATTCCTTGCCACCCCCACGCTGCTGTTGTGCAAAAACCTGCCCGCCATAGAACGAAACAGGAATAATCCGTTCGTAAAATATCTGGCCACGTTGGGACAGCTTCTCCCGCCGCGGCCCGTGGTAATTCTGAGCGATGATCGTTATCGTCTTTTCATGCTGGAAAGCATGTTAAGCCAGGAGCAAAAAAAGACGGAATACTTGTTTATGGATACGGGCACCATGGCGCAGGATCCGACTTACATAAAATTTCTGAATCAGCAGCATCCCCAATTCAAACTTGCCGAAGCGGTCAGCAATGATTTCTCCCATATCACGCAGCCTGCGCAGTTGATACATCTTCTGGAGCAGGTTTCCCAGCACCATGACATCTATTACTTGCATCCCAGCTTTGGCTATTATTTTGAGCGGTTTTACATGGTGCCGCACGGGCCCATCTGCCAGTTGAAGCCGCTCAGCACCAATGATCTTACCGTCGTCCCGAAGGCGACGAAGGAACAGATTGCAGAAAACCAGGAAATTTGGGCGAAGCTGGCAGCGGAGCAGTTTCCGCAAATAGTTCGTGCGATCAAGCCGCCGTCTGCTAACGGCCTGATGCATCGGCTAATGGCAAAAGCACATATTAGTGTTGAGCCGGATGGCAGTGCGAATTTGGCTGGCCATTACTATGCGCGCGCGCTGGATTTTTGGGGCGTCGAGTTGCAAAAAGCAGGATTGTTCCAGGAAGCGGCCGATTACTTCAGCCAGGCCCAAAATTTAAATCCGGACAGCGTGGCCGCTCAGGTCAACGGCGAATTTAATCATGAACTGCAGGCGGGGAACAAGGTTGTGGTACTGTCGCCCAAAGCGATTGAGGACAAATTTGGCACCCGTCGTAGCTGGAATCAGATTCTACAGGAGGATGGCCCTTTTGATCATCCAAGTTTTTGTTATCAGCTGGGCGCGACGTTTGCCAAGAACGGACTCCGGCGGCAGGCCATCCAGCAATTTGATCGAGTGGAAGCGCTGGCACCGAATCAGACGGATGCGCAGCTTTGGCTCTCGCAAATGTATTTTTATCTCCAGGATTATTCAAATTCAGTGGTCACGGCAGATAAGTTGCTGCAAGTTACTCCGAATAATACCAACGGCTTGTTTCTCAAGGGAATAGCGCTGCTTCAGTTGGGAAATTATAACAATGCCATAGCATCATTCAACCGCCTCATGAGCCTGCAAACCAACAACTACGCCGCGCAATTAAACCGCGCCATCGCCCAGCTACAGGCGGGGAATCTCAATGCAGCGCGGCAGGATTATGAAGTCGTAGGCAAAGTCGTTCCGCAAGCTTACCAAGTTTACTATGGACTGGCAGAAATTGCCTATCGCCAAAAGGACACACCGGCTGCGATTAAGAATTACCAGCTGTATCTGACCAATGCGCCGCCCGACACCACCGAAGCGAAAATGGTCAGCACACGCTTGAAGGAACTGAAGCCGGAAGAGCATTAGTTAAAGGAGCCGCAAGCCGATGCGCGTCACACACGTCATCACCCGGTTGATCGTGGGCGGCGCCCAGGAGAACACCATTGCCTCGGTGTTGGGGCTGCAAGGCAAACCCGGTTTGGAAGCGCGATTGATTTCCGGGCCGTCACCGGGACCGGAGGGCTCGCTGGAATCCTGTTTTGCCGGTTCACCACAATTGTTGACCCACCTGCCGGACTTGGTTCGGCCCATTCATCCGTGGAAAGATTATCTGGCGTGGCGCAATCTGGTGCGGATGTTTCGCGCGGAATCGCCGGACATCGTCCATACGCACAGCGGTAAGGCGGGTGTGCTGGGGCGTTTAGCGGCGGCACGGGCGGGCGTGCCTTTGATTGTGCATACCATCCATGGGCCTTCCTTTGGACCGTTTCAAGGCGCGGCTGCCAATGGAGTTTTTCGTCATGCCGAACGGCGCGCGGCAAGAGTCACCCACCATTTCGTCACGGTGGCGGACGCGATGAAGGAACAATACCTGGCAGCGGGCATTGGCAAACCGGAACATTACACCCGCATATTCAGCGGTTTTCCCCTGGAGCCCTTTTTGTCGGCGACGAATGATCCCGTCCTGCGGACACGCTGGGGAATCGGTCCCGACGATATTGTGGTGGGCAAGATTGCGCGGTTGTTCAAGTTGAAGGGGCATGATGATTTGTTCGACATCGCGCCGGCGCTGGTGCGGGAGCGGCCGAAGGTGAAATTTTTATTGGTGGGCGACGGTCCGTGGCGTGAGCGGCTGGAAAAGCGGGCGCGTGATGCGGGACTTGAGAAGCATTTTATTTTCACAGGACTGGTGCCGCCGGCGGAAGTGCCGCGCCTGGTTGGGATCATGGATTTGCTGGTGCATCTCTCGCTGCGCGAAGGATTGCCGCGCGCCTTGCCGCAGGCATTGGCGGCCGCACGGCCGGTGGTGGCTTATGATTGTGACGGAGCCAGGGAAGTTTGTTTGGACGGAGAAACGGGGATTCTGCTGCGCCCGGGCGACGTGAATGGATTAATGGCGGCCATGAAACGGCTGGTGGACGATGGGGCATTGCGGCGACGCCTAGGCCAGCGCGGGCAGGAGTTTGTGCGGGAACGTTTCCCGGTTGAGCGGATGGTAGATGATTTGTATGCTCTTTATATGAAGCTCACCGCGCAACGACGAATGATCCCGGCGTGAACTTTCCTTTAAATGTCTATTCGGCGGCCCTGGCTGGCGCATTCATCGCGTCGCTGCTATCGCTGCCGTTATGGCGGCGACTCTGCCAGCGCGCGGGGCTGGTGGACGATCCCGGGCATCGCAAGATTCATGAGACGCCCACGCCGCTGGCGGGCGGCTTTACGGTGTTAACGGGAATGATCGTGCCTTTGTTAATTGGCGCGGCGGCATTGCAGTGGAATTTTCCGGGACCGAAACTGGCGGAACGATTGCTGAATTACGGATTGAACCATCGTGTGTTTGAGTTGGGCGCCATAGTATTGGGGGCGGTTGGCATGGTGGTGCTGGGCTGGCTGGATGACAAATATGAATTGCGACCGTCGATTAAGTTTGGCGGGCAATTGTTGATCGCCTTCCTGGTGGCAGCGGCAAAAGTGCGCATCACGCTGTTCGTTCACAGCGAGGTTTTTAGTTATGCCATCACGATCCTGTGGATATTGACGGTGATCAACGCCTTCAATTTCATGGATAACATGAACGGGCTTTGCGCCGGCCTGGGCGCGATTGGCACCTGGTATTTTGCGGTGGTGGCGGCCATCGATGGACAATATCTGGTGGCGGTGATGGCGTTGGTGGCGTGCGGGGCGCTGCTTGGCTTCCTGCCTTATAATTTTCCGCGGGCGAGCGCGTTTTTGGGTGATGCGGGGAGTCATTTAATCGGTTACCTGCTGGCGGTGATGGCCATCCTGCCGCATTTCTATACGCCGCAACATCCGAGCGTGTGGGCGGTTTTTACGCCGCTGCTGATTTTGGCAATTCCGCTGGGCGATCTGGCGTGGGTGGTGATGTTGCGATGGCGGTTGGGTCAGCCATTTTATGTGGGCGATAACAATCATCTTTCGCATCGGCTGGTGAAGAAGGGTTTGAGCCGGCAGAGCGCGGTGCTGGTCATCTGGCTGCTGGCGACCGTATTGGGCGGCGTGGCGCTGTTGAACGCATTTTGATCAGGACAACTCGGCAGGAGCGGCAGCCGCCTGGCTGCGAGAGGCAATGGCTTCGGAAAGCAAGCCCAACACTTCGGCGCGGACCACGGCACCGACGAGTCGATTTTCGGCAAGGGAGTTGACGACGGGGACGTTCCGTTGCTCGCTGGTGAGCATGATGGGCAGAGTGTCGAGCAAGAGTTGGTTGGGCGTCACACACGGCGGCGCCGGACGCATGACGTCGTAGGCGATTACCGCCATCATTTCCGGGCCGGCAGTCAGATATTCCTTCAAATCCTGCAAGGCGACCATGCCGATCAATTGATACTTGGCATCCACCACGGGCAGGAAGTTATTGGCGCTGGTGAGGAAACGGTCGGCAATCTCCTGCAAACTGGCGGTTTCGCGCAACGGCGGGATTGGCGCGCGCATGAGGTCACCGACGGTCTGCTCGGTGGCGGAGCCGGGACGCAGGTTTTCGCGATCGACCATGAGGCCCTTGTTGCGGAGGGGCTGGGTGTAAATGGATTCGGGATGCAACCGCCGGGCGATGAGCGTGGAAACGACGCAGGCGAGCATGAGCGGCGGCATGAGGGAATAATTCAAGGAGATTTCAAAAATCATGATCATGGCCAGCAACGGGGAACGGGTGGTGGCGGCGAGCATGCTCCCCATGCCGACGAGAGCGAAGGCGCCCACGGGCAGTTCGGTCCCCTGCCCTACGTCATGCAACGCGGTGCCGAAGATGGAACCGAGGGCGGCACCGAGAAAGAGCGTGGGAGTGAAAACGCCGCCGACGGCCCCGGAGCCGACGGTGCTGAGCGTGGCCAGCAGTTTGGCGCAGAACAATCCCACCAGAAAGAGAATGGGAAATTTATTACCCAGGAATGTTTCCTGGAGAATCGAATTGGTGACGGTATAGCCATTGCCCAAGGCCTGGGGGTAGCCGAGGGCGATGAGGCCGACGAGCAGGCCGCCCAGCATCATGCGGAGATGAATCGGCAGCGGGAGTTTTTTGAAAGCCTCTTCGAAATAATTAAGCATCTTGAGGAACAGAGCGCCGACCAGGCCGCTGACAATGCCGAGGACGAGAAACCACGGCAGCTTGACCAGGCTGGTGAAATCGAATTGCGGAACGTTGTACCAAGGCTTCAGGCCGAAGAAGCTGCGGGAGACGATGGCGGCGATGACGGAGGAAAAAACCAGGGGCGCGAACAAATTCATGGAGAAATTGCCGAGCACAATGAGAGCGGCAAAGACTGCGCCGGCAATGGGGGCATTGTAGGCGGCGGAAATGCCCGAGGCCGCACCGCAAGCGACCAGCAAGCGGAGACGGTAGGGTTGCCAATGCGCGAGCTGTCCCCACTTGGAGGCGAAGGTGGCGGCAAGATGCGTGATGGCGCCTTCGCGTCCGATGGAGGCGCCGCTGCCAATGCTTAACAGCGAGGAGATGGCCTTGACAATGGCGGTGCGGAAGGGCAACCGGCCGTCGCTAACCACGACGACTTCGAGGATGTTGCTGGAGCCTTGCTGGCCGACGAGCCGCAGTCCCCAGTAGAGCACAATGCCAGCGGCCAAACCGCCAATAGTGGGTATGAGGAGGCGTTCCCAATGAGGAATCCGATCGGCGAGGTCAACGGGATCGCCAACCTGACCGAAGAAGATTTTTTCGCCCAAGCCGATGCAATAATGAAAGACAAGGTTGACGAGGCCGCCGATGACACCAACGCCACCCGCGAGCACCAGATGGAACGCTTCCTCGCTGAACCAGATCTTTTCCCGGATGCGGAGGGCGCGTTGCCAGTGTCGTCGTGCGAACGCATGCCAGCCAGCCAGAAGGAGTTCCAATTTTATTAGGACAGACCGCACTGTAGTTACATTACGTAGTTTCTGCAGTTAAACAACTCCGAACACGTAGGACGAATGTAAGAGGGTTTAACCGGTCGTTGCCCAAATGGCTGACTCCTCAACCGGCCGGAATTGGTTCAGGCTGGGGTCATGAAAGTATTAATTCAGAACGCGGAAGACCAAAAGTATCTTAACGGCCAGAATGAATGGACGGCGGCGGCAACTGAAGCCAGGGATTTCCGGATGACGTCGAGCGCCTACCGCGTGGCGCAGGCCAAACCAATTCAGGGTTTTCACGTTGTTTTCTATTTCGCCGATTTGAATTACTCGATCAATGTGATGGAAGGCAAGGGAGCGGGAGTGCTGACCGCACCGATGTGAAGCAGGCGAAAGTCGGGGTGTGAAAAGTTATTCACAGGCCCAAGTGATAATTTTCTGCGCAATTCCTTAGGCAAACAGCCCCAGCGATAAAGTTATTCACCGAAAGACAATTTCACGGCTGAGAATTCTCAATGAATTGGTGGAAGTTTTGTTCGTCGGATTAATTACGGAAGCGAGTTTTTGTCATGAATTTAATGGTTTTTTCTTGTTTTGTTTTTGTGCCCATGGTATCCTCTTTTTGTACTGCGAGTTGTACCTCTTCTAACTGCAGTGTCGGTGTCGGCCTGTTTTTAATTTTATGGATCTTGACCATATCAGGCACTCTGTCGCATCGCTCCAACAGGGGCTGTTTCAGGATAATATCCTGCTTGGGTGCACTATTCTTGGCTTGCTCTGCCTCGCCTTTCTTGCGGCAGTCCTGATTGATTCGTTTGTGCGCTGGAAGAGGCGCGTGCGGCGGAAAGCACGTCTTGAACAACGTCTGCGCGAGGCGAGTGAGATTGGTAGTCTCGTCAATACACAGTAACGGCATTCGCCTTTCGCGCGCGGAATTTGCAATCCCCGCCTGGCGTTGCTGATAAGAACTTCGCGTGCTTGAACGCAAAAAAAGCTGGAGGCGATTACCTCCAGCTTTCGCTTGTACCCGATTAAATTATTTCGCTTACTCGCCGGGAGTGAATGGCTGGGCGAAGCTTTGTTCGCCCTTGGGGTAGGCGAGCCAGACGGTGTGGGTCTTGGTATCAATCGCAATGCTGCGGGCGCCGACAGCGCCGTCCACTTCACCGAGCGGGGTTAATTTCTCGCCTTCAACGCCGAGGATGGTGATTTTGCCTGCGGCGTTCGGGAAGTAGGCGCGGTGCTGTTTGCCATCATAGGCCATTTCGTCGGTCTTGGTGACGGTGTCCGCAACGGCGAGGATCTTGCCGGTGGAGCGGCTCATGAGCACGGCCTTGCCACCACCGCCAGTAATCAGCACGGTGTCGCCATCAGCTTGATAAGCAATGCCGTGAGGATTGGTGGCGGGTGCGACGGGATAGGAGGCCACAACCGCATTGCTGGCGAGGTCGATGACGGAAACGACATTGGCGGCTTTGACGACTTGATACGCCTTTTTGTTTTTGTAATCAAAAACGAGATCTTCCATGCCTTTGCCGGGAAGAATGATGGTGTTGACGATTTTCTTCGCGGCGGGGTCGATGACCCAGAGTTCGCCGGCGGTGTCATTGCAAACGTAAGCCATGCTGGTGGCGGGATTGAAGTTCATCAAGTCCGCGGCAGCCGGAAGCGTGACTTCGCCAATGACTTCGAGCTTCTTGGAATCGATGATGGCCATGTGAGGCGGAGCGCTGACGCTGACGAAGTAGAGGCCGTTTTTGGAATCGACGGCGGCATCCTGGGCGGCGCCAGTGGGAATGCTCTTGAGCAGTTTGTGGGTATCGAGATCGATGATGTCGAGAGACTTGTTTTCGGTATGGGCGAGCAGGAGGCGGCGGCCCTTGGAATCGGCGCGGATGAAATCGAATTTGCCTTTGGCATTATCAATGAGGACGGGATCACCCGGCTTGAGTGAAGCGGCATTGGTGGATAGTGTCGCGGCGACATATAAAAAGGCGAGCGCCACGGAGATTTGAATTTTCTTCATACCATTTCTTGGGTTGGATGTCATAACGGTCTAGGTGCTCCATGTATGACATCGGCGGGGAGGGAAGAAAGAATTTTATGAATTATGAACAAGAATTAATTTTGGGGGTGCTTCCGCACTGGCAATGTGAGGCGCGGAGTGGGTGCGACGGGATTGTTCAACGACGGATGCACACAGGAACTATGGAATTAGGAGTTTAACCGCAGATAACCGCAGATTAACGGGTGGATGCCCCAAGAACCAGAAGCCCGCTGTGCATTGACTGGCCTGGGCGGCGCTCGTTCTGCGCAGGTTGGAGATGAAACTAAGCAGCCTCTTTTACAATGACACGCCCGGGATATTATTTCCGTAAATCGGCCAACCCGGGGTTGTTCGGGGTGAACTTGGGCAGATTCGGAAACTGTTGCCCGCTGGGCGCGCGCGTGTTTCGCACGGTGGAGACGGAATGGGGGTTTCTCGAAATCATATCAGATTGAAAAAGTGCGGTCATCATTGCCAGCCAAAGCAAGGCTGTGAAAACCAGCAAACGGATCATGAATTTCCGGCTGCGGGCAATCTTGACCTGGCAGGGCTCCAGCCATGAAGCGTCCAGCAGCCAGTGAACGCGCAACCATGAAAAGGAATCAAAGCCCGTAACCCACCGATAGTTATCCGAAATGAAGCCCTCCGCAGCGAGTTCGCGGATGAAATAGAGCTTGCGTTGTTCGGAAAAAGTATTTCGCGTGGCCCGGATGACCACCTCAGCTGCCAATTCCTCCACGAGGATCAAAGTGTCAAGTTGAGGAAAGTAGAATTCGAATTGCCCGGTTGAATTTTTCTTTAGCATCATAACTACCTCCGATTCAGCAGACCCATCTTATTGTGACATAAGGCGGCAATGAAATGGCCACAATCTTCAAAGGAAAACAACGAGCGCATCCGATCCATTTCATTTTCCCAACTTAGCAGTGAATGAATCACGATGATGATTAAAATGGCGTGAGAAGGCGTTAAGAATTTATTAAAGCCACGGGCAAGGGAAGAACTGCAGGATTGAAAGTTTAACCGCAGATGGACGGATGAACGCAGATGCAAAGTCCGAAAGCCATAATCCCGTTGTGATTTGACTTGTCAGAGCCCGGCTGCTTCTGCGCACACTTGGAAAAGACAAAGAGCATATCCAGCTCACACATCATGGGTTTTTACTATCGCAAATCAGTGAGTCTGGGACCGTTCCGGGTGAACTTGAACAAATCGGGTGTCGGTTACTCGGTGGGCGGGCGCGGGTTTCGCACGGGTATGTCGGCGCGCGGAAAACGTTATAGCACTTTTAACATTCCGGGAACGGGTGTGGGTTATCGGACGTCGGGCAAATCCGGCTCGGGGTCAGGATGTTTGGTGTTGCTGTTCGGTGTGGTGGGGGGCGCGGGAATTATTATCTGGAAACTTCTATGATTACTTGGAAACGGACTTTACGGACATCGACTTCGGAACGTTTTTTGGCGTTAAAAGATGGCCAGGATGCGGCGGCGGTGGATTTGCATTATCTGGCCAATGGAACGGTGAGCGGCACGGTGATTTTGCTTAAGCATGCGGGCTGGAAAGAGGAGGATGTGCCCAAGCTGTTGGCGTCGCTGGATGAAGATTTTCTGCCCGAGGTGGATTTGGCGCATGGGACGCTGACTTATACGGTGGTGATGGGCGAGGTTTGGGGGAATTACGAGGCGGCGCAGGCGGAGGGATGATGGGAAAGGTGGGCTTTTGATGATTGGGCTTGCGTTAGTTACGCGAATTATTCATATAAGTGCGTATCTCAAGGCACCTCTATGACATCCATACCGAAAAAGGTTGAAGACCGACTGATCGCAAGCCTGAAACGTTTTCAGCCAATACTCGGCTCAGCCAAAGCACGGGATGTTAACGAGTCTGATACAGTAATTATTGTCACCGATATGATCTCGGAGGTCTTTGGTTTTGATAAGTACACTGATATTTCATCAGAGCACGCCATTCGTGGAACTTTTTGTGACTTGGCCATCAACATTGAGGGGAAAATTCAGCTTCTGGTTGAGGTAAAGGCCATTGGCTTGGAGCTCAAGGATAATCACGTCAAACAGGCTGTGGATTATGCCGCAAACAAGGGCGTGGACTGGGTCATTCTTACCAATGGCACGAATTGGAGAATGTATAAAATCTCCTTCGGTAAACCTATTGACCAGGAACTGGTCCTTGAGATTGATTTTTTAAAGCTGAATCTAAAAAACGACGACGATATCGACACTCTATATCTTCTGACCAAAGAAGGCTGGCAAAAACAAGTCATGGTTGATTATGCGGTTCAAAAGCAGGCGTTGAGCCGGTTCTTCATCGCAGGAATGGTTTTATCAGACCCAGTTTTGGATGTAATACGCAAGGAACTCAAGAAGACTTGTCCAGATGTTAAAATTAAGAATGAGCAAATTCAATCGGTCCTGCTGCAAGAAGTTCTGAAGAGGGATGTAGTTGAAGGTGAGAAGGCTGAAGATGCCAAGAAAAAGATTTCAAGAGCAATGTCCCGCTCGTTGCATGCACGTGATTCAAAAGTAGATGGGGCAAATCCCAGTATAGTTACACCGGCCATCTGCCCTACCCCACCAGAATCCACCACGACCGCACCGGGCTAAATCCGGATTGAGACATTGGAGCGCTGCCCCCATGCAACCAGCCACTAGTGAACTGACGGTTACTCCTCACCATGAAAAGCTCACTTGGCTTCAATTCATCATCCTGGTTTTGTCAGTATATGTCCTCGGTGCGGTATTCGTCCAAACCGTTGTAAAATTGTCGCCGGAAACGAATCTGCTCTTGGATGACATTGATTCACTTGTCTGCCTGGTTTTCTTATATGATTTCTTCGTGCATTTGTACAAAGCCCCTTCCAAGAAAGCTTTTTTAAAGTGGGGCTGGTTGGATTTCATTTCCAGCATTCCAATGCTAGGAATTTTTCGCTGGGCACGTGTAACAAGGGTGGTCCGCATTTTGCGACTCCTGAGAGCTTTCCGGTCATCCAAAATCCTGATCACCCACTTGTTTCAGCATCGCGCCAGTGGAACGCTCGCAACAGTCAGCCTGATCTCGAGCATTCTCGTGATCTTTTCTTCCATTGCCATCATGCATGTTGAAATAGAACCGACCTCAAACATCAAAACCCCGGGCGATGCTTTATGGTGGGCCTTTACAACAGTAACAACCGTTGGCTATGGAGATAAATACCCTGTCACGATGGAGGGAAGAATGGTCGCGGTCGTCTTGATGATCGCAGGGGTCGGTTTGTTTGCAACCTTCACGGGTTTTATTTCAAGTTTCTTCCTTGAATCTGCCCAGAAGAAAAACGAAACCGATATCAAAGAGCTGCTCAACGAGATAAAACTGCTCCATGAAAAAGTTGACTCCTTCAGTATTTCCAAGGACAAGCGGTCATAATTAAAAGGAGGCTTTTTTCGGCACTGGATCGGGCCCTCTCACCCCTGCCCCTCTCTCCATCGGAATGGAAAGAGGGTAATGTACTATTGTGATGTTACCCAGGGTGGCGACCGCGACGGTCTTACCTTGGGCTGTATTATTTCACCCTTTCAGGGTTTTCAGTTAGTTGGGGATTTTGTTGGTGGGTGCTTCGGCGCACGGGGATTCAAATTCGGGGTGCAGAATTTTTGGGAAGCGGAATCGGTGGGAAGGGAGCGGGTGCTTGCGCATGCTACCAACAATTCCGCGCGCCGGGGAGTCTGGGGCGGGACAAGCTAAAGCTTGAACTCCGAACGGGGGTGATTCCAATGCACCGCACCATTCGCCAAACGCGCACTACAGTCAGTTTGATTCCCAGATGATTTTGGCCATTACGACGGCGGTGGTCGCCTATGTGATTCCTCCAGAGCACCGGAAATGAAACCCGCTTATCACTTTTACCGTGGTCCCGTCCCCTTACTCAGGGACTAACATTCGTTATGTCTACATGGGTGACACTTTCCGTATGGGTGGTCCCGTCATCGTTTATTCCTCCCGAAACCATCACCGATGCCCTCCCCCCAGGCCTTGGAATCGGAACCCGGATGCGGAGAATGAACCTGTTGCCTTGATGGTCCAGCGCGCCGTCTTTCATAAATTCAAAATCATCCAGTCCGAGATTGCCGGTAAAGTTGGTGGTCTCCAGGTCGCCGGAGGCGGTTAGCTGATCAAAGCTTCCGGGATACTGCCCATTGTGATTCGCGGCATACTTCTTAACAGCGTTGAGGAGGATGCTCATGGTGTCAACGGCGTGCGTTTGTCGCAATATGAATTGGTCTTCCGCGGACACCTGATTGGTGGGCTCAGATTGCGCCGCAACCTGTGAAAGCAGTTTCCGATTGTCCTGTCGGAATCTACCAAGCTCATTGGACTGTTGTCGAAGCATTCCAACTTCGCCGCGAAGCCGCAGCAATTCATTGAGTTGGTCGTCTGGCACTGAGGCAGGTTTATTTGATTGGGCGGCAAGGCGGGAAAGGCTTTCATTGTCGGCCTTGAGTTGGGCGATTTGTTGGCGGAAAGACTCATTTTCCTCGCGCAGCTTGGTTTGCGATTGATGTTGAACCACCAGAGTTGTCGCCGCGCCAGCAATGACCAGGGCGGTGAGGCCGAGCTTGAGCTTGGTTTTTGCCATAAGTTTTGAGATGGTTAGTGTGGTTCCGGTTCCCGCCGCAGCGCTGGCCAAGGCAATGCTGGAGATTGTGGTTGCCAGTCCGACGGGCGCGGCGGTGACGGCTTCAGCGGTCAGCATGGTGCCCAAGGCCGTAACTGACAGAGTGACGCCACGATGTTTTAGCAGCGCATGTAATTTCTCCAACGCGCGGTGCACACGCATCCGCGCGGCATCTTCATTGCTTCCCAGTGCTTCGCCCACCGAGCGGAAATTGCGCTGTTCGAAAAAGCGGAGCAGAATCGCCGTGCGGTCCTCGCTTTGCAGTTGGGCAATGGCTTCATCAAGCATCGGCACAACCTGTCGCAGGTTGGCCCCGGAGTGATCCTGCAGGGCATTCATTTCCACGGCCTCGCGTTCACGGGATTGACGGCGACGCTCGGCGCGCACAGCCTTGGTAGCCACGTGATAAGTGTGCTGATGCAACCATCCGTCCAACATCACCTCAGTCGAAAGCGTGCGGCCCTTGCTTGCCAGGCCGATAAAGACCGTTTGGGCCACGTCCTCAGCCAGATGTGCATCCCCGCCGACCAGGCGTAGCGCTGTCGAATAAACAAAATTGATGTAGCGCGAAACCAGCTCTTTGAAGGCCGGTTCCGAGCCGGTCTGTGCGTATTCCGCCAGCAAACTTTGGCTATCAGTCATTCTGTTCACTTAGTAAAGCCCCACAGAAAGCCAAAACCGAACAAAAAGTTCTGAAAAAAAGGAGCGCCGATAGAGCGGGGGGCGAAAATGAGGAACAATACGATGCGGCACAGGCGGAGTGGTGATGGGTAAGGCGGACTTTGATGATTGAGCTTGCGCGAATTATTCACGTAAGTGCGCAAGCGGATTGGGACCTCTCTCCCCTGCCCCTCTCTCCATCGGAATGGAAAGAGGGGGATGTTTTTTTGTGATCGTACCCAGGGTGGCGACCGCAACGGTCTTACCCTGGGCTGGATTATTTCACCCTTTCAGGGTTTTTAGTTAGTTGGGGATTTGTGTTGGTTCGTGCTTCAAAGCACGGGGATTCAAAATCGGAGTGCAGAATTTTTGGGAAGCGGTTCAAAATCCTGAGTTTGGACTGGCTAAACTTGTGGCGCGCTTACAGCGCCTAGAGAAACATATTTTTTTAACAGGGCCTCCATCCCAGGCTGTCACATGACGGGCTTTCAGCCTTGGCTGCTGTTTCGGGGGAGCCTTTGAGAGTCTATCAACCCTTGATCCAGCGGCGGAGGGGAGCGGAATGAATTCCGCGATCCGTTGGGCATTGGGTTCCAAGGCTTTGCTTGACGGAGCTTTTCCCAAGCTGAGGGTTTGTCTCAAGCGCGGCATGCTGCCCAATAAAAATTAAAAGACCATCAGCCTTATCAAAAATATCTTGTGCGGTTTTGGGTAGGGCGGGTGCTATTATCTGAAAATGACAACTGATGGTGAACTGCTCCGTCGTTACGCTGAGACTGCTGCTGAAGAGGCATTCAGTGAATTGGTGCATCGACACCTTGATCTGGTTTATTCGGCGGCGTTGCGGCAGGTGAATGGGGACGCGCATCTGGCGCAGGACGTGGCGCAATGCGTTTTCACCGACCTGGCGCGCAAGGCGGGGAGCCTGAGTAACCGCGCGACCCTGGCCGGCTGGCTCTATACGAGCACACATTTCGCGGCCGCCAAAGCTGTGCGCACTGAACGGCGAAGGCAGACCCACGAACAGGAGGCTCACGCCATGCAAGAAATACTCCGCGACTCCGAACCCAACCTTGATTGGGAAACCTTCCGCCCGGTGCTCGACACGGCGATGCAGGCACTCAGCGAGTCCGACCGCGAGGTAATTTTGCTGCGCTATTTCGAGAACCAGCCCTATGCCGGCATCGGCGAGCAGATCGGCCTGAGCGAGAATAGCGCGCGGATGAGAGCGGAGCGGGCCCTGGAGAAATTACGTACCGGTCTTTCCCGCCGCGGCCTGACGACTGCGGTTGCGCTGGCTGCGGCTCTCTCGGCCAATGCCGTCACCGCTGCGCCCGCAGGAATGTCGGCCATTATCAGCACCACCGCCGCCCTGGCCGGAACAACCATCACGACCACCACCGCAATTGCCACCGTCACCAAGACCATTACCATGACAACAATCCAAAAAACTCTATTCGCCGCTGTCCTTGTCACCGCCCTGGGCGCGGGCACCTATGAAATGCTCCAAGCCTCACACCTGCGCGAACAAAACCAACTGCTGCAGCAACAGAAAGCATCGTTGGCCGGGGACATGCAGGAATTGCAACGACTGCGTAACGATGAGACGATCCGGTTAACGGCGTTGATTGAGCAAAACCAGCAGTTGAAGTCCGCCCAGAACCTGGAAGAGGTGCGGAAGTTGCGCGGCCAGGTGGGAACGCTCCGGCAGTCGCTTTCAAGCGTGACTGCGTCCAATGAGCCGGAGTCAGGTATCGCATCGATGATGAAAGATCCGGCCATGAAGGAATACATCCACCAAGCGCAGCTAAATATGATCCGGGAACGTTATGGCGCGTTGTCCAAGGAATTGAAGCTCACGTCGGAACAAAGCGAAGGACTCACCCAGTTGATCGGCGCAACATGGTTGAAAGGATCCGAGATGGGGTTCCGGGCGACACAAGGGAACGGGGATAAGGCCGAACCGCCCGTCGATATGGACAAAGAATTCGCGGACCTGGATGACCAGGTGAAATCGCTGTTGGGCGAGGCTGGATATCAACGATACAAAACATTTAGTCAGGAAATACCGGCCCGGTCTGCCGTGAAGCTGCTGAACGGTCAATTGGGAGAGAGCGGGTTAAGCGAGGATCAGAACGCGCGCCTGATCCAGATTGTGGCCGCCGAGCCATATACTTCGACGCATGGAATCTCCGGGGAGTTGGACAAGGCATTTTTCGGTTCGCAGGAGGAGATTGACAACCATTTGCAGCAGGTGGTGGAAAGCAACCAACGCATTTTGGGTCAGGCCGCCAGCCTGCTGAACGCGCAGCAGTTGGATGCCCTAGCGAACGTGCTGAGCAACAGCGTTAGCGCGCAAAAGCTTCAGGGCGCGGCATTGACGCAGAAACATTGAAGAGCGAACCGTGAGTTGGTTGCAAGACGGGCCGGGTTACTATAGTTGGTGCGCGCGGTAAAAGCGTGGCGGCGGATTGGTGGCGGCTGAATCGAGAAATTGGACGGAACCGCTGACAGGAGTGTTGGTCACAATTGGATGCCAGTGCTGGAGGTCGGTTGTGACTTCGATGATGACGGGATTGGTATTGGGTGCGCCGTCGAGTTGCAACTGGAAGCCGCCGGGCGTGGACCGCGTGGCGGTTGGGGAAAGGTTGAAATGGAAAGTGCCGGGCACCACGAGGATGTCCACGCTGCCGGTGGCGCTGTTGCCAAAATTGTCGGTAACGGTGAATGTGATGGTGTCTGAACCGATGAAGTCTTTGGGCGGGGTGTAAAATAACTGGTCGGCATATTTCACTATAATAAAATCTGTATGGCCGGATGATAGCTGCGACTGACCCGCGACATACACACTGCCAGCGTCGTCCACTGCCAGGTAGTAGGGAATGTCGGAAAAGCTGGCGAGACCATCAAAGCGGTTCGTCCAGATGGGCTGGCCGTCGGCTGAGAATTTAAAGGTTATAAAGTCCGCGTAACCATTGCCCGGCGCGTAACCAGTCAGATAGAGGTTGCCAGCGCTATCCACCGCTGAAGTCATACACATGCCATTAGTTGGACCAAAATTTGCATTCAGATTGGTCCACAGCGGAATACCGTTACTGCTCAATTTTAGGATTTGGTAGAATCCGGCAGCAGCCCCAGGGCTGCCGCCAATAACAAAAACGTTTCCTGCAAAGTCTGGCAGTGCTTGAGGCACATTGCCGCCTATATAGGCAGGACCTAGCAAAGAATTAGTCCATAATGAGGCACCATCGTTGGAGCATTTGAGCACAACGTAAGTTGGTTGGTAATTGGTCGATACCTCACCCGTAAGGATGATATCTCCGTGCCGGTCGACTGAGAGAAGATCGACCTTGGACATTAACTGAATCGAGTGATAATTGGTCCATAATACCGAACCATCTCCAGCATATTTCAGTAACGAAACGCCCCCACTTTGATGCCCGCCTGCTGAATTGCCAGCGACAAACAGGTTCCCCTCATCGTCAAACGCAATGGGACCTGGTTGGCGTAACTCATGGCTGGGCTCCGGGGCAAATGGAAGATAATGCCAAGTCCAGTCGACATCGCCAGCCGAGTCATACTTGGTAAGAGAGTTGTCGACCACCGTGCCCACGCCGAAAGGCCCGGAGTAACCGGCAGATTGTTCCATGTAAGCATTGCCGAAGCGGTCCACTGCCAGTGCAGTCGGGTCTGCTGAATTCGTATCGAAGCTGGTATAGAGGTTGGTCCAGAGCGGATTGCCGTTGCGTGCATATTTGAGTACCGCAATATCCGCCAATGCTGAAGTAGTCGCGTTGCGCAACGTAGTGCCCACCACCCAGACATCTCCATTCGCGTCGGTTGCCACAAATCGCGCGCTGTCATTGCTATGTCCCGGGCCATCAAAGCGATTGGTCCAGAGAGCAGACCCATCGGGTGCATAGGATAGCGTGACGATATCGGAGCCTGTGCCTTGGCCAAGTGAAGAGCCTACTAAAAGCATGCTGCCATCCCCTCGAATTAATGTTGAATCAACGCCGGCTCCAAAACCGGTGGTGCCGTAATTGTAGCCCCTGACCCATTGCTGCGAGTTGACCAGGGAGGCGTGGCCTCCGTGCAGCGTGGCGGGCGCCAGAGCGGAGAGCATGAAATTGGAGCCGAGCAGATTCGTTGAGCCAGGGAGGCCGGCCGCTGCAATGGTGGCGGCGGGGATGGAAAAGGGGCTGTTTTGCAGGGTGGTGAGCGTGGCGGCTTGGGTAGCTGTGGCAAAAATCATCACAGCAATACAAAATACCGTGTTAAGGAGGGGTGCTCTTGGCTTCATTGATCTGGGAGGATGCTGACTGGAGTTTGGGAGGGCGTCCATCACAAAAAGCAGGAGCGGGGCTGTCACCCCTGCCCTGCTCGTATGGCTTGCACAGAGTATTTTTTCAGAAGTTAATGGTGAAAGCGCGTGAAGTGGCTGTAAATGCAGGGGATTGTCGTGCTTTGCGCCCTAAAAACCTGAGCGACACGATCGACACGAGCGACAGTGGGGGTTTTGGGTTTGTGGTTCAATCGCCAAGATGAACATACATAAGTTCGAAGTGCGGAGTGCGGAATGCGGAATTCCGAAAGGAAATTCTCACGCAGATCCGCCTTCGCCGAGGCCACGGCGGGACAAGACGGCGGACGGGATGGCGCGACAAGGGGTACGAAGGTGGGAGAAGGTGCATGCGGAAAGCCTGTGGGGGCCAAACCAAAGAAAGGATCTCACGCAGGCGCAGACGCGAAGGCCCAAGCGGACGGCCACGATGAAGACACAAGATTTTCGGAGTACCGGACTGGTGACGCGCTTACAGCGCTTGGAGTGCGGCGGGGTTTACCTGGGCCTGCGCTCGCCGGGGCTCGCCTTAGCCCAGGCTATCACATGGCGGGCTTTCAGCCCTGTGCGGGTGCTTCCGCCTCCGTCAAGGATACGGCGCGACAAGTGCCGCACGGGTGACCATGGAGACAAGGCAAATCAAGGTCGCCTTGAGCCTGGTCAAGGTAAATTGAGGTAAATTGAGCCTTTATTTTTTATGAATTCGGCGGACAGAATTTGGGAGGAGTGGTCGGTGGCTCCGGGCGCTTGCTCAGCAACACGCCGTGCGGGCTGCCAGCCCGCGATGCAGCCGATTGCCAATCGGCGCTTCCAACGAGGTGCTTGCGCGCGGCCATTGTGGGCAAAGGAATTAAATAATATGAGGCGTTTGCAGAAAGGTTGTGTCGCCCCTCCGGGGCTTGGGAGGATCTGGCGCGGGTCCCATGGCTGGCGCCATGGGCTAGATTCTTTCGTGCCTTCGGCACTCGGGGACGGGAGGCGCAGAGCGCAGGCTTCAACGAGGTCAGTTAAGGTATCGGAGGGTAGCCGGAAGGTATCAGAAGGTCAGTTAAGGTATCGGAAGGTAGTTTTTTTATGGGACAAGGTTGGTCAAGGTTCTGCCACACTCTCCGGGTGCCGAAGCGCTGGTGCGCGGGTGTTGCTGGTGTTCCATACCTGGGGCATGCAGGCTGCCAGCCTGCGATACAGCCGACTGCCAGTCGGCGCTACAACCGAGTGGATGGTGCTTGGGATAACAACACGCGCACAAGCGCAACCAGGTAAAACTAGGTGGAAATGCTTATGGTTAAGCTAAATCAAGGTGCTGGGGCACGGCCAATATGGGGATCGACGACGACGACGACGATGGGGCCCAAATGGACAGTGGGCTTCGAAGTTGCCAAGGGGGCGGGTGTCCGTCACAGTAATGCAACATGAGTAAGTGCTATTACATTACAACTGCAATCGATTACGTGAACGGTGAACCGCACGTGGGGCATGCCTATGAGAAGGTGATCGCGGACGTGATTGCGCGGGGGCGGCGGAGCCTGGGGTCGGAGGTGTTCTTCCTGACGGGTTTGGATGAGCACGGGCAAAAGGTGCAGCAGGCGGCATTGGCACAAGGGAAGAGTCCGCAGGGGTATTGTGACGAGCTTTCAGCGGGGTGGAAGGCACTGGCAGCGAAGCTGGAGCTGACGATCAATGATTTTGTGCGGACGACGGAGTCGCGGCACAAGGAGGTGGTGCAGGCGATTTTGAAGAAGTTGAATGCGGCGGGGCATTTTTACAAGGCGGGTTACAAGGGGTTTTATTCGACGAAGGAGGAGACGTTCCTGACGGAGAAGGACCGGTTGCCGGATGGGAGTTTTCCGGCATCGTATGGCGAGGTGACGGAGTTGCTGGAGGAGAATTATTATTTCAAGCTGAAGGATCAACAGACGTGGCTGATTGATTACATTGAGAAGCATCCTGAGTTTATCCAGCCGGATAACCGGCGGAATGAGGTGCTGGGATTTTTAAAGAACAATGAGCTGGAGGATTTGTGCATCACGCGGCCGGCGAACCGGTTGAATTGGGGGATTCCGATTCCGTTTGACCCGGAGTTTGTGACGTATGTGTGGTTCGATGCGCTGGTGAATTATGTGAGCATTCCGGGGGCGCATGGGGATACGGCGGTGACGGGGGCACTGCAGACACGGGGCGCGGCGGGTGAAGTGAAGGAGCTTTGGCCGGCGGATGTGCACGTGATTGGGAAGGACATTGTAAAATTTCACGCGGTGTATTGGCCGATCATGCTGAAGGCGATAGGGCTGCCACAGCCGAAACAGATTTTGGCGCATGGCTGGTGGCAGAAGGATGGAGAAAAATTGAGCAAGACGACGGGAAATGTGGTGGACCCGATTGCGGTGATCAATGAGTGGGGGCTGGATGCGTTTCGCTTTTATGTGGTGCGGGAACTGGCGATCGGGCCGGATGGAAATTGGACGGATGCGGGGTTTGAATCGCGTTATACTTCGGAGTTGGCGAACGGGTTGGGGAATTTGGTGAATCGCTCGCTATCGATGCTGAAACGGTATCGCAATGGGATTGTGCCGGAGCGGTCGGATGAATTGGCGGCGGATGCGGCCAAGGCCGTGGCGGAAACGCGCGGTCATCTGGAGGCGAATGAATTGCAGGCGGCGCTGGTGAGTATTTGGTCGCTGGTGAACCGGGGGAACCAATACGTGGAGCAGACGGCGCCGTTCAAGCTGGCGAAGGATCCGGCACAGGCGAAGCGGCTGGATGAGGTGTTGTATAACCTGGCGGAGACCTGCCGCGTGCTGGCGGTGTTGTTGTGGCCGTTTTTGCCGGGGACGACGGGCAAGATTTATGCGCAGCTTGGGTTGAGCGGCGAACCCAATAATTTTTCCAAAGCGACCTGGGGCGGGTTGACGGCCGGTCACACGATTGGCGAACCGGCGCCGCTGTTTCCGCGGAAAGACAAACCACCGAAGGCATGAACCGAAGCGCAACCAGGCAGTTAGCCAGGAGGAAATTCGGAGGGGTCCATGGTGGCGGCTTCGAGTTGGTCGAGGCGGCCTTCAATGCGGAGCAAACTTTCCGCGAGCAAGGCCAGGGCGCGATAGAGATTGGCGCGTTCCTTGTCCTGCTTGACGTCGCCGAAGAGCATTTCATTTTCCCGAAAAAGGGTGGCAGCTTCCTGCAAGGGTGCTTTCATGTGTGATCTTTGACAATTGTGGTTGAGAAAAAGGTGGGCGGTCAGGCGCGGGCGTGGACGTGGAGACGGATCCATTTGTCCACCTCGCTGTCGGAGGCGCCGGTGGCGACAAAATCCCGGAACTCGTTTTGATCGAGGCCGGCGGTTTCGAGGAATGCGCGGTCCATGGGGCAGCCGTAGCGGAATTCACCCTGCCAACCAACGAGGGCGGCGCGGCATTTGTCGAGACAACGGGCAGCGAAAGGGAAACCGCCGAGTTTTTCATCGGGCGGTCGGGGTTCCCCGGTGCGGAGGTCGCGGGCCAGCTTTTTAACCTGCTCCAAATTTTGTTCCATAACACAAATCCTTTTCTGAAATAACGTAAGTGCGGCAGGCATTTGTTCAATGGGTGAAATTGAGGGGGCGCGAGGCGGGAGAGGCTTCATTGGCGTGGAAGGTGGGAATGTGCCCCATTGTAACGCCGGGCCAAAAGAGAGTCGAATCAATGATGGCACGCTCCGATGGGAAAGGCAGTGGGTGAGCTGTCGGGTAACACGGCGCGGTGGGCCCAAGTAAAACAATGTGAAGGAGTTTGGAAGTTATGGAGGCAACGGAAATAAATGGATGGGACGACGCCGCGTGGTTCAAGCGGTGGTTGGAATTGGCGCGGGAATCGCAGGACGAAAACAGTGAGCCGCCGAAAACGGAGGAGGACGAAGCGGGACCGCAGCAGGAGGCTAGCCCAGCCGAGAAAAGAGAGTTTGCACCACCATTTGCGGAATGGAATTTTTCGGTGCGTGAATGCGCGCTGTTGAATCTGCCGCGAGGCGTGGTGGCGAGCATTACCTGAGCGGCGAGCGGCACCTGCAGAGTGCCCTGCCCCACCCCGAGAAGCGACGTTTCCGCACTGGAAGCAATCGCGTCTGCCATTCCTATTGCCGTTGCTAGACGCATAGGGAATGCATGTTATGCTGTAGTCGGGAGTCTCCCGGCTCCTCTGCTTGTGGAACCTCTCTCGAATGACAGCGATTGAAGTGTGCATGAATGGCATCCACGAAAACGTGTTGAGTCCAGCGCGTTTGATGACGTTGCAGCAACTCGGCCTGCTGGACACCCCGGCGGAAGAAGCATTTGATCGTTTGGGGAGATTGGCGGCAAAAATTCTGCATACACCGGTGGCGTTGGTATCGTTGGTGGAAGACACCCGCCAGTTTTTCAAGAGTTGCATCGGGTTACCCGAGCCTTGGGCGACGTGGCGGGAAATGCCGTTGACCTACTCCATTTGCCAACATGTGGTGGCGAACTCGGCGCCCCTGGTCATCAACGACGCGAGGCTGGATCCCACATTCCAGAATCATCCAGCGATCCGGGATTTGGGCGTCGTGGCTTATCTGGGAATTCCCCTGCGCATGCGAACCGGGGAAGTGTTGGGCTCTTTCTGTGTCATTGATGCCAAACCGCGTTGCTGGACCTGGGAAAATGAGCAGATGCTGGAAACCCTGGCGGGTTGTGTCATGACCGAAATTGAGTTGCGCAATGAAATTCGTTTTCATCGGGCCGCAACAGCAGAAGTAAACGAATTGAATTGCGAACTGCGACGCAAAGCAGCGGCGTTGGAAGCAGCCAACAAGGATCTGGAAGCATTTAATTATTCCATCTCCCACGACCTGCGCAGCCCATTGAGGCTGCTTAACATATTCACGGGGCTGCTGTCGGAATGCGCCGGCACCCATTTGACGGGTGAATGTGAAAGCCATATCGAGGCCATTCGCGTTGCCAGCCAGCAAATGACCAGCGTCATCGATGGACTGCTGTTGCTGAGCCGTGTCAGCAAGGGCAAATTATGCCAGGAACCGTTTGACTTGAGCGAGTCTGCCCGGCATATCGTTTCCGGATTGCAACAGGCATACCCGGAACGCCGGGTGGAGATCGTGATTGAACCGAACATGACCGTAAGCGGAGACCGGCGGCTATTGCAGATTCTACTGGAAAATCTTCTGGGCAATGCGTGGAAATTCACCGGGAAGCGAGCGGAAGCCAGAATTGAATTTGGTTCCATCCTGGTGAAGAAAGCGCGGGTCTTTATGGTGCGCGACAACGGGGCAGGATTTGACATGGAGTATGCAAATAAATTGTTTGTGCCATTCCAACGCCTTCACTCGGAGCGCGAATTTGAGGGAACGGGCATCGGTTTGGGCACCGTGGGGAGGATCATCCGGCGCCATCAAGGACGCATTTGGGCTGAAGGAAGAGTGAATGAGGGGGCGGCATTTTACTTTACGATTCCCGCCAGGGACTGACGGACATTCCAGAAACATGCCAACGATTATTTGGCCAGTCGGGGCTGGCAAATACCCGGCTACATCTGAAACGCCTCTCTGAGCGTCGCGAGATACTTTTGTTCCTCGACGGAGACCGAGCCATCGAGCGCGGTCAGGTCGTTCAGAATAGCGTAAACTTCCTGGCGATGTTCACGCGTTGGAAAATTCCTGGCGAGTCTGCTGGCGCAAGCGCGCGCGGCGTCCGGGCTTAGAGAATGTTGGCGGACGCGGGTGACGGAGGCGTCGAATTGGCGGTTGCGGTCGAAATCCGTGTTCAGGCCCATGACGAGGAGCAACTCTTTCACGCGGGTTTCTTCTACGGAAGCGAGGTTGCCATCGACATACATGGTGAGGACCAAGAGGTCGAGCAGCGCCTCACGTTGGGTGACGTCGAAATCAGTGATGTTCATAAGGGAGTCCGCAAGCGGGACTTGGCCGGGTGGGAGCATATCGGGCGGCGGAAGCGCGGTCTATGGGATTATTTTAAGGCGCGGTGAGGTTGGGAAGAGGATGGGGAGCGTTGAAACCAGGATTCGTGACACTGAACTTAGAACTTTTCATCAGACGGCGGGCGCATTAATTTAAGCGCGCCAAGAAGTGAGCCCGATGAGCCGGTGTGGCGAAATGGCAGACGCACAGGACTTAAAATCCTGGGACCGTAAAAAGTCGTGTCGGTTCGAGTCCGACCACCGGCACCATGGGCGAACTATTGATTGAGGCGGAGGAATGCTGCTTGCGTTTGAGGGGTTGCTTGGGTATGAACAGTTTGCCATGGGCGCTGTCCACTGTATTGCGAGCGCAGTTCAAGTTGTCGCCAAAAACAATGAACCTATCACCGCATCAAGTTAGTTTTTGGATGACTTAAATCATGGGCGATTTATACGATCTGTTTGAGTTGGTAATGGTTTGGGTGCTGGTGGTGGTGTGCATAGGCCTCTGCTGCTATTTGGCATACCGGCAATATCGCTCCGTTAAGTTGCGTCGCTGGTATCGACGCCACAAGGCCCGGCATCGTGACGCCAGCGAGCAGTCGAGGCATTCGCGTTCCGATCGGGTGTGAGAACTATGAAGGGTTGGCAAAATTCCTCCGTCGTTCGCCATCGCTGGGGTACATACCCCATGGTGCTTCAGGCAGGTTCTTCGCTACAACTTAACCCGTAATGATGGTCAGTTAGGTTCGGCGGCCCTGAGTGGGGCCGCCTTTTTTTCAGCAGATATTGATTGAACCTTCTGCGAGTCGCAGTGGGAGAAGGAAGTCCTCAGTCTTGTGGGTTTTTCCCCATAGGAATCCACGCGTGGAAGCCGTAAAGAAAGGTAGCTAACATAAAAGCTCCCGCTACCAAGGAGGGCGGGATTTTTTTTGCCCTTCAAAACGAACGGGTTACTCTTTTTTCAGCCCGCTCTCGATCATCTTCTTGAACTCCGTTGAGGACGACTTGACCAATCCCTTGGGACCGGTCATGCGCACGAACACGTCGCCCGCATCTGATTGGATGATGGCGCCAAGCAGGCCATAATCGGGCATTGGAGTAAGTGGACCGCCCGGCATGCCGCTCTTGTACGTTCCTTCCGCCTGGACATAGGTAATCTTGGTTTTACCAACAGTTGTTTCATCCACCTTGGCGTTTATCTTATCGCGTGGTTCCTGGAATTGGCCGAGCCAACGGTCCACGTTAGCCTGGGTGCTGCCGGCGCCACCGCCGAACTGGAAGAACACGATGTCGGCGCTCTCCTTGCCGTCGGCATCCTTCACCTTCAACTGGGCTTTGCGCATGGGTGAACTCACCTCCACCCATTCCCAAGCTGACGGTCGGGTGAAAGTGAATTCGCCGACCTTGAATGTGGGCGATGATTCGGCTCGCCCACTGACAACACCAGCCAGATTGAACGCCACGAACATGAGAAACGAAAGCAGTGCTTTAGCCGTTTTCATAATGAATGGGAGATAATTCTTGGTCGATTTTAGCGTCTGTCTCGTCCAAAAGGAATGAGGGAAAACCCTGCTATTGCTCCACTACTTTGATCTGATCGGAGTTGGTCAGAACAATTTCCGGGCGTCCCTGAAAATCGATGAGCTTCCCGGACACAACTGCTTCCTTGCCGACAAGCAGCTTTAGGTCGGGAAAGTTAGTGAAATTTTCACTTTTCAACAGGCCGGTCATTGCCGTCTTGTAGTCGGCGTCGAAATTTATAATTGCCAGATTGCCACCACGCGGCTCAAAAATTTTGGTTACCGTTCCCTTGAATGCGCCGACCTTGTCTGCTTGCTTGAGGCCTTCAGCGAGGGCATGCGCATCAAGAGCTGTTTTGAAGGTCTCGTTTGTTTTGGAAATCATGCCAAAACTGGCGGTCTTCGATGCGACGTCGCTTTGTGATTTGCGGGCTGGAGCTGATACGTCCTTGGGCTGCGCATTCGTACTGGCAGGCGGCGTTGCCGGTGGCGTTGAATCAGCAGCAAAACCGGTGGCAACAAATGAAAGAAGAGCGATGGAGGTTAAGAGGATTCGAGTGTTTGTCATAATGAGTTTTCAGTTTTAACCTTGTTTAATCATCTCCGCATGGAATGACAAGGCATATCAGGGGTATTGAGGCAGACATTCCATTTGGCTATCATGCAAATAGGCAGTAGAAATCTGTGATGTCATTAGAATCTCGAGCCCTTTCACTACGAATATGGGCCTTGCTCCTGCCGCCCGTGGGCCTGAGTTTGCTCTGGAAGGGGCCTCGAACCCTTGCCCAAAAGCTCCTCGGCACGCTGGGGATTCTACTTTATTGCCTCCCCTACTCCGCGCTGGTGATTTGGCTGCTTGTCCAGTTTACCGGCTTGCAAGTGGAATGGCGGGGTGGATTTCCGCCGGTCCTGACTTATTCCAAGACCACGCCCAATTATGACGCGGTTGAAAAAAATCGCACGCAACAAGCCAAACGAGGCGGACAAGTTTTAGAACATCATTCATCCAGCCTGGTCGGAGCTTATTGGACGGATTTTCGCGGACCAAATCGCGACGGCCGCTATGAACAAACTTCTATCCTGACCAAATGGCCTGCGGAGGGATTGCGCGAGCTATGGCGTCAACCGATTGGAGGCGGGTATGGTTCATTTGTCGTGGCTGAGGGATTGGCATTTACCATCGAACAACGCCGTGAATTTGAAACCGTCGCGGCGTATGATTTTGCCACAGGCCGGGAATTGTGGACCAATAGCTGGCCGGCCCTCTTTCAGGAATCAATGGGCGGCGACGGCCCGCGCGCCACCCCCACTTACCACGCAGGGCGCATTTTTGCGCAGGGTGCCGAAGGGGAATTGCGTTGTCTCGAGGCTGCCACGGGACGGTTAATCTGGTCGAAAAATATTCTTTCAGATAACGGCGTGGGAAACGTCAGTTATGGTATGGCTGCCTCGCCGTTGATAGTTGATGGCAAGGTGATCGTGCAACCAGGCGGACCGAACGGCAAATCTGTTGTCGCTTATGATGAGGCGACCGGTGCAACCGTTTGGAAGTCTTTATCCGATCCGGCGGCCTATAGTTCGCCAATGATTGTAAACCTCGCCGGTCAGCGACAATTGCTGATCGTCACTGCCACGCGCGCGGTGGGGCTTGCGGTCGATAGCGGCAAGTTACTCTGGGAACATCCTTGGGTCGTAAAACTGGATAACCGCAACATTGTTCAACCGGTTATTCTCGGCACGAATCGCTTTTTCCTTTCAGCAGGTTATGGCACCGGCTGCGAAGCGGTTGAAATTACCCAGAGCAAAACCGGATTATCGGCGCAAACCATTTGGAAAAACACCTTGCTCAAGAACAAATTCGCCAGCTCGGTTTTCTGGCAAGGTTGTCTTTATGGTCTCGACGAAGACATTCTGACCTGCCTTGATGCCGCCACCGGCGAGCGTAAGTGGAAGGATGGCCGTTATGATTACGGCCAATTGTTGCTGGCCGATGGACACCTGGTAATTCTGGGTGGCAACGGCACGCTTGCCTTGGTTAGAGCCATCCCTGATCGATACGAGGAACTGGCGCAGTTCCCAGCCATCCATGGAAAAACCTGGAATAATCCTGCCATCGCGCAAGGCAAGCTCCTGGTCCGAAATGCTGTGGAAATGGCGTGCTTTGATATATCCGGCAGGTAATAATGTCGCCGGCCCTAAACTTAACCGCACTTGCGCAACGGAAAAACATTGCGTAGTTTAAGCTCCTTCTTCAAATTATCAGTATTGCTGTCGGAGAGATGGCTGAGTGGTTTAAGGCGCACGCCTGGAAAGCGTGAGTACCTAAACAGTACCGTGGGTTCGAATCCCTCTCTCTCCGCCACTTCCACAAGGTCATCCAACCGTTTGCGCCGCAGATACGCACAGCGTAGCTTATCGGTATGGAGACTTATCGGGCGCCTGACCGCAAACCCAATTGCTCACGTGATTGGATAGCGCGGGGATTTACCATCTTCGAAGACATTGTTTACGTGGGTCTGGGCCTGCTCCTGGGCGTCAGCGCGATAGCGCTGCTGGTCAGCGGCATCATCACATTTATCCAGAATCTGGCGGCGGGGACATTCTCCAACTCAGCCGTCGGGCTGCTCGATCGCATCCTGCTGATTCTTCTCATCGTGGAGCTCCTTTATACCGTGCAAGTCTCTTTTCGCACCCACGCCCTTCTGCCGGAACCATTTTTGCTGGTCGGTTTAATTGCGGCGATTCGGCGCGTGCTCGTCCTCACGGCGGAATTCAGCCACATGCCCGAACACTCAGAGACGATGTTTAAAAACTTCTTCCTCGAACTTTCCATCCTGACTTTTCTTATCCTGGCGGTGACGATTTCCCTCGTCCTCGTACGCCGGAGCGACCAAGATGCAGTTAAAGGTTAGTGATGGCTCCTATTTGGGCGTTTCTGAGAATGAATCTTTCTTTTCCGACAATCCGGAGTTTCTGGGAGTGTAATGAGGCATCTGGATTCGGGCCTCAAACTCCTTGCGGTCGGCAAAATAGCGATGAAGCGCGGTTTCCCAGGACGGAAGCAATTGACCTCGCTCGCTGCCTAATGCCGAATAATGAGGGCGCGGGGCGGGAAGGTTTAACTCTACAAGTGTTTTTTCCACCAGCAACTGTTTCCGCTCACCGCCCCAAGCGGCGACTTTGTAGGCCAATTGTGCCCAAGTGACCGTTCCTTCGTTGGCGAGATGCCAGATGCCACCTGCTCTATCAATTAGCAAATCCAGGCAGGCGTCCACCAGATGTGGCAGATAGGTGGGGGAAATTACCACATCCGTTGTCACGGCGACCTTTTCGCCGCGGCGCAGACTATGCAGTATGGTCGTCACAAAGTTGTAATCATCCCAAGGTCCGAAAAAGCAGCTAGTTCGCACCAATAATGCCTGCGGCAGGATTCGCAAAACTTCCTTCTCCATCACGGCTTTGCTATGTCCGTATATATTGAGCGGATTGACCCCGTCTGATTCCATGTAGGGTCGATTGTGGTGCCCCCCAAATACGAGATCTGAAGAAAAGGTGACCAGGGGCAGGTTTCTTTCTGCGCAGGCACTGGCTAATTGCGCCGGTCCTTCCACGTTCTCACGAAAGCAGCGTTCCGGCTCAGCCTCAGCCTGATCCACCCGGACATATCCTGCCGTATTAATCACTGCCCAAGGGTTCACCTCGTCTAACAAGCGACAAACTGATAACGCATCAACAATGTCCATCTCGTTGCGAGCGACCAATCGGCAGGTCAAACCGCGAACATCACAGATCCTTCCGAATGCCTGCCCCAGAGTACCGGTTCGACCGGTAATAAGAATGGGCCGGGCGGCTTTATGTTGCCATTGACGGAATGGATAAGGGCATTTGTCCGCCCCTTTGATTGCCCGGTAGGGACGAACAGGAGGATAAAGCAGACGCTGAGGACGTCGCCACCAGCCTTTATTGGCCAGAACGGGATGATCATATCTGCCATGGGTGGCAAGACCGCGCAAACAGTGCGCAATCGCCGTGGGCCGAGGTGCGGGTCCGCGCACATCAAAGGCCCCGGGTTCATAGTAGCCTTCACACCGCGTAACCAGGCAATGCCAATCAAAAGCGCCGAGCAGCGACCAGACTGTCACAGCCCGGATATCGGCGCCTTCCCGCCGCAAACAACGCGCCGCATGCCACACTTCCATAAGCCAACGAATCTGTTCTTCCCGTGTGCAGCCCAGGTGCGCCTCAGTCACTGCCACCGGTAGATGGAATCGCTCCCAGGTATCTTTTAAGATGCCATAAGGTCCCGCTGTTCCGTTAGTGCAAACCCGCACCGCTTCCACATCCGCATATCCATGGCGGCCATTACCTCCATGTGTGAATTGGGGGTAATGCGCCAAGCGTTCGTCCAGGAAGCGTTCACCCGCCACGTAATAATTGATGCCGATGATGTCCGGCGGACAGGGCTCATCCAAAAAGGGTTTAAGCTCATCAGCAGTCACGCCGCACCAACTTAAGTAATCCCATACCGGATGGCTGGAATTAAAATGGCCACACAACAAGTCCAGACTCAACCAGCGCCGTTCATTCTCAAATTCCGACTGGTATGCAAGGAGACGCGTGCTGAAAGTCTTTCCCATGTCCTCCGTTTGCACGAGTTGCGCCGCCGGATTAATTTTGCGGATGGTCCACATGGACTGCTTGACCGCCTCGCATTCAATCAGCAACGCGCGGGCAAAGCTCACCAGGTCTTTTTTATGTGGATACCAATGACCATACAGGCAACTAAATCGGGCCGTCGTGAGCGGTTCATTCACGGGAGTATAGCATTTCACCCATGGATAACGCTTTGCGACCGCCCCGGCGTGTTCGGCAAGTCCGGTAGGGAATTTAGGATCCAGCAAGGACGTGTTTGGCGGACCACTGCCATGGTGAATCAAACCGATGATAGGCTCGATATCCAAATCGTGCAGACGATGAAGCCGTTCATCGGCCCAGACCCAATCAACCGGTTCCTGGGCGTGCCTTTCCCACAACACCGGGTAACGGAGCGCGCGTATGCCGAGCTCAGCAAACAAATCCAAGTCGGTCAAACGTCTCACATGACCGCTTCGTTCTAATTGCTCATGGTATTCATCCCAGACACGATTGACTGTGCATTCAACGCCTCCCCACATTTCCAAGCACTCCTTTTCCGATTTTTGCATGGCAAATTGTTCCTTGTAAACCCTAGCTTGAGATAATGGTTTTGATGACTTTCTTTAGATGGGTGATTATTCCTACAACCCTTAATTTAAACTAATTTACCAGCATAGGAACCGCAATATTTTCCGGTTCGATTTTTTAATTTGCGTGCAACGAAATGGTTTGTGAACCATTTACATACCTGACAAGCGAGTTCAGGTTAATCCATGAAAACGACGGAACAGCCTGAATTTACCTCAGCCGAGCTTGACCAATTCGCTTCCAATTTGAATCGAGACGGCATTTGCGTTATCCGTGACGTTTTTGACAGGGATTTAATGGGGGAATGGAATCAGGCATTTGAACAATTATTTCACGAACGACAAAGCCGTCCCGGTGGCCTCGCGCCTCGCGAAAAGGCCCGGTATTATTTGACCTTCCCATGGGTGCCGCCCTTTGCCAATGAGCATATCTTTGCAAACCCCACAATCCTGGGCGTATTGAACCGCGTTTTTGCGCAGGAATATGTGATGGTCCAATTGGGCGCTGATGTGCCGGTAAAGGGTTCGGATTACCAGGAAACACATCGGGATTTTCGACCGCTTTTCACGGATGATTTTGTCACTCCCCTCTACGCTATGGCGGTTAATGTATCGCTGATCGAAGTGAATGCAGCAAACGGCCCTTTCCAAATGGCACGTGGAACGCACGTGTTACCGCACAAGGTGGGCCTGGAAAAAATTGCCTCCGGTGAAATACCAATGGAATCATTTTACATGAACCCTGGAGACGTTTCCATTCGCACTCCCCTGGCATTGCATCGAGGCTCACCTAATCGCACCGATACACCGCGACCAATGGTTGTCATGGGTTACGTCATGCACTGGCTGCACACTCCCAAAGTGGACTTAACCGTGCCGCGTGAATTTTATGAGAGGCTTGCCGAAGACACTCAGAAGCTGCTACGCTGCAATATCGTGGATCAGTTGCAGGAACGAGATGAAACTTACATTAATTTTAAGTATTAGCCGGAGTGCGTGAAGGAATGTTTTTCTCTGTTGGCTGATCAAACCCGCGTTCCCCGTCCACCGCCAAAGCTCATTACCAAGCCCACAATAGCCAATATTGCCCCCAAAACGATCATCCAGACGGATTGATTGGTGGGCGATCCATTGAAGACTCGCGAGACATTTGAGCTGAAAGAGTGCGAGGCCTGAATGCCAAAGATCAACAACACCACACCCCCTGCCAATAATGCCAACCCGATCGGTCGATTCATATATTTCACCTTAAGCCGGGTTTTAACACCAGGTATGGGGTGTTTCCCCGCCAATCTCTGCCGGGTGTGTCGGATTCCTTGACCGTGGCTTAAGTCTGGCACAGGCTCTGGCAGTGGAATAATTTGCCATGGCTTTGAGCAATTTGATTTTGGCGGAGTTGCGACGACTCGTCGGACACGAAAACGTCCTAACCGAGCCGGAAGACCTCATCCCCTACTCTTTCGACGGCACCGCCGCCTTGCAACAAATGCCTGGTTGCGTTGTCTTTAGCCGCACGACTGAACAAGTTGCCGCAGTCTTAAAGCTCGCCAATGAAAAAAAGCTTTCGGTCGTTACCCGCGGTTCTGGAACCGGCCTGAGCGGCGGCAGTGTGCCAAACCGGGATTGCATTGTCCTTTGCACGGTAAAGATGGATAAAATTCTGGAGTTGGATCGCGCCAACCTCACCCTGCTGGCGGAGCCGGGAGTAATCACCTTGAACATTGCCGAGGCCGCCACTGCCGCAGGCTTATTCTATCCTCCGGACCCGGGGTCGATGAAAATTTCCACCATTGGGGGCAACGTGGCCGAGAATTCCGGTGGTTTGCGCGGACTCAAATACGGTGTCACGCGCAATTATGTCATGGGGATGGAAGTTGTTTTGCCTGACGGCGAGATCATGTGGCTCGGAAACAAATGTGTGAAGGACGTGGCCGGGTATTCGCTTAAGGACCTTTTTATCGGGTCCGAAGGGACTCTGGGCGTCATCACCAAAGTATTGTTGCGCCTGATTCCAAAACCTGCGGCGAAGAAGACGATGGTGGCGACCTTCGCGCAAATGGATCATGCGGCCGAAGCTGTGTCTGCCATCATTGCGGCAAAAATTATTCCCTGCACGTTGGAATTTCTCGACCGTATGACCATCCATTGCGTCGAAGACTACGCCAAAATCGGTTTGCCCTTGGATTGCGAAGCACTCCTGCTGATGGAAACGGATGGACACTCCGCAGTGGTGGCAGAGGAGGCGGCGCAAATGGAACAGTGCTGCCGGAACTGCGGCTGTCTGGAACTTCGTGTGGCACGAGACGACGAGGAGGCGAACAAACTGACCAGCGCGCGCCGTTCTGCTTTCTCCGCACTGGCTCGGGTCGCCCCCACCACCATTCTTGAAGATGCCACGGTACCGCGCAGCGAACTTGCCAGGATGATCCGTTTTGTGGAAACCATTGCCAAGAAATATCAACTACGCATTGGCACCTTCGGCCATATGGGCGACGGCAATCTCCACCCCACCTTTTTGACGGACGAACGGAATCGCGACGAGATGCACCGGGTTGAAGAAGCCTTCAAAGAGATTTTTGCGGAGGCAATTCGTCTCGGCGGCACCATCACCGGCGAGCATGGAGTGGGGCTGGCAAAAAAATCCTTTCTCCCGGAATTCCTGGGGGGCACCCAAATGCGCGTCTTGCGCGAATTGCGCAAGGCACTGGATCCGAATCGGATTCTCAATCCGGGCAAGATGTTTGATTAGCAAAAGCGGGAGAAAGCCCGAGCTCCCTCCCGCGCGTTCCGGCTGGCCTCAGTTTAAGTCAAACAACAAGACCTGAGACGGTTCCTTGCCGGTGAGGGTCAGCAATTTCTCATCGTTGACCGCCACGCCGTCTCCGGTCTTCAAATCGTGGCCATTCAGGTTGACCGCTCCCTCGGCCACCTGCAGCCAGGCGTGGCGATTGGGCTTTAGCTCATGGGTGACTTTGTCACCCGCCCCCAGCTTGCCGATGAACAGGTCCGCATCCTGGTGGATTTTGAGTGCGCCATCGCGAGGAGTGCCGGCAGCGACCAGGTTTAGCCGGCCGCTTTTCAACTCATTTGTGAATGACTTCTGCTCATAACCGGGTGTCAGCGATTTCTGATCGGGCAGGATCCAGATTTGGAGGAAGTGAACCGGTTCGATGGGTGAATAATTAAACTCGCTATGCTGCACACCCGTGCCCGCAGTAATGTGCTGCACATCGCCGGATTTCATCACCGCGCCGTTGCCGAGACTGTCGCGATGCTCCAACGCGCCCGACAAAACGTAGGTAATGATCTCCATGTCCCGGTGCGGATGGGTGCCGAAACCGCCGCCACCGGCGACGGTATCATCATTAATCACCCGCAAACTGCGAAAGCCCATGTGGCTCGGATCATAATAGTTCGCAAAGGAGAACGTATGAAAGCTCTCAAGCCAGCCATGATTGGCATGACCCCGCTCGTCAGCTTTTCTAATTTGAATGCTCATAATGATTTCTTTCCGGCGGCGGCGCATGTCCGCCGCCATGATTTTGTTTACTGCTGGCGCTCAAAAAGCGCCATGTTTAATTCGTTTCAGATTCTTTCTTCTTCCAGGTCGAACACGTCGAACCAGTGATAAACCGGCCGATTGCGCGGGACATATTGCTCGATGTAGCCTTCCATATATTCCTGCACTTCCGCGGGCAAGTCGCTCAGCCGCGTATCGCGTTGCTGGTTGTTCCACTGGATGACTTCCACGCCGGGGCGCTTTTTGGCATGCTCGCCAATCCAATGTGCGATCTCGTCATCCGTGGCGCCGGTGGCCACAAAAGCCTTGAGTTCCTCCGCATTCACCCCGGCAAATTGGAGGAAACGCCTGTCGAGCGGGCAATCATAATGATATTCACCCTGGGTGCCGTTCAGCACCGCCCGGCATTTGTCGATGCACCGCGCCGCGAGCACATAACCGGCCAGCTTTTCCCGCGGGCTGCGCGGAAATTGTTTTGTGAGGTCCTTTGCCAACAGTTTGAGTTTGTCTTTGTTCATAATGTTTTTAAGTTTTGGTCGATGATCAGAGTTTTCGGTTCTTTAAATTATCAGCTCACGGCCGGCACGGCGCTCGAAGGCAAGGCAGTGGTTATCTTTCCGCTAACGAGGCGACGATGGATTAATGAATCAATGGCCCACTGACCACCACCCTGAATTACAATGCCAGCAGCCAAAACCACCATAAGGATGTGATATTCGATTCCCTCGCCTTTTTGGTTGCCAAACCAGTTCATGAAAAAGCCATTTGGCAAAGCCACCGTGGACGCAGCCACGGCAATGACCGTTCCAATACCAAACGCTGCCACCCGGCTAAATAGTCCGAACACCAGGGCCAGCGAGCCGAAAAATTCCGCCACAATTGCCAGAAAGGCAAGTGCTGCGGGAATATGCATCGTTTGCGTAAAGAATTGCATTGTTCCGTCAAACCCGTACCCGCCAAACCATCCCAGCAGCTTCTGCGCTCCATGTGGAAACATTACTCCAGCCAGGCCCAATCTCATAATAAGCGGGGCGATGCCCTTGTTGGTTTTAAATAGGAGGCTTAGCGTTTTCATAGTTTTTGACTTCATTTCGTTCATCAAATTCGTCGTTCATTTCCATAACTTCTATCGAGCGGTTGCGCTAAACGCCTATATGCTGCTGGTGTGCCAAAGATTGACCGATTCATTGCTTTAGTCGTAACATGCTCCACATTAATAATATGGTGCTTTTATCTGGAGCATGCCGCCTGCTGTCATCAGCAACGATATTTCGCGTTCCACTAACTATCGTTGTTTTTCACCATCTTTTCGTTGTATTTCTCAACGATTGTCCTACTTTCCCCCAATGAAAAGTGTGCCCGCTCAATCTGCTGATCCGATTACGGAAACGGATTCTCTGCGCGGACGCATTTCTGAGTTGGAGACGTTGCTCAAAAGCCAGAAGGAGTTGGAGGGCATAATCGGCCAACGCGAGGAGCTTTATCGCACGGTCATTGAAAGTCTCGCGGAAGGGTTGCTGATCACCAATTCTGACAGCCGCATCATTTACGCCAACTCGCGCATGCAGGAAATTACCGGTTACGCCAAGGACGAAATCATTGGCGCCATCAGTTACCAACTGCTGACACCCAAGGAGCATTGGCCGGTGATGCAAAAGCGTCTCCAGGAGCGGCTGTCTGGCAAGGTTGAATTCTATGAACATGAAATTTTCCGCAAGGACGGTACGCGTCATTGGGTTTCCGTAAAAGCCACGCCTTATCGGAACAGCCGCGGCGACATCATCGGCACGGTGGGAGCCATCAGTTGCATCCAGCAACAGAAGGCGCTCGAATTAACCAACGAATATCTGCTCGATGAGATTCGGAGCGAGTTGAATTTCGGCAACATTATTGGCGGCAGCCCGGCGTTAAAAAAAGTTCTCGAACAAATCAAGGTGGTCGCACCCACGCAGGCGAACGTGCTCATCCTGGGCGAATCAGGGACTGGCAAGGAATTGGTCGCGCGCGCCATACATGATTTGGGCGAGCGGAAAGACAAGCCGCTGGTCAGAGTCAATTGCGCTTCGATTCCCAAGGAACTCTTTGAAAGCGAATTTTTTGGCCATGTGCGCGGCGCATTTACCGGAGCCATCAAGGACCGTGTGGGCCGCTTCGAACTGGCCAATGGCGGCACGCTATTTCTCGATGAAATTGGTGAAATTCCGCTGGATCTCCAGAGCAAGTTGTTGCGCGTGTTGCAGGAAGGCCAGTTTGAGCGTCTCGGCGAAGACCGCACACGCACGGTAAATGTTCGCATCATTGCCGCGACCAATCGCGATCTTTTGGTTGAGGCCAAAGCCGGGCATTTCCGGCTGGATCTTTATTATCGCCTCAGCGTTTTTCCCATAGAAATACCGCCCTTGCGCGACCGTCATGAGGACATCGGCCCACTGGCCGAACACTTCGTCGCCCAATCGGTAAAGCGCCTCGGCATGGCGCGGCCGCGGCTTACCAAGACCAATGTCCGCGAATTGGAAGATTATGATTGGCCGGGTAATGTGCGGGAATTGCAGAACGTCATCGAGCGAGCGGTCATCCTGGCGCGGAACGGACGTTTGCAATTTGAGTTGGCCGCCAACCCGACGCGACCTGGCATTAAAATCGCGACGCCCCACCTCGAATCGCTGGGGGATGGCACTCTCTCCCTCGACGAATTGAAGGCACAGGAAAAGACTGTCACTCAACGCGCGATGCAGCAAGCGCATGGAAAAATCTACGGGAACACCGGGGCGGCCGTGCTGCTCGGCCTTAAACCAACGACCCTGGCATCGCGCCTGAAAAAGTACAGGTTAAAGCGGGAGATGTTTAAATGAAGCTGGCACACCTTGATATTCCACCATCCACTGTGGCTCCAGCCGCAGCCCGGCCAAACGTGCGCTCGCATTTGAAGGATCTGGATTATTCAGTAGTTCAACAATGCATGCATTGCGGGCTTTGCCTGCCCGCCTGTCCGACTTACGACGCCACCAAGTTGGAACGCAACAGCCCGCGGGGACGCATATCGCTCATGCGCGCCATTGCCGATGGTCAACTTGAGGCCACCCGGACGTTTGCCGATGAAATGTATTTTTGTCTTGGCTGTTTCGCCTGCATGACGTCCTGTCCAGCGGGGGTGAATTATGCCGAACTTTTTGAACATGCCCGCGCGGAGGCCGAGGCCAGTGGCGCATTGAAATCACCGCAACGCAGCTTCATTCGCGGTCTGACGTTGAACTGGTTGTTCATGGACCTGCGCCGATTGCAATTAGTTGGTTATATTTTGCGGCTTTACCAACAACTCGGACTACAAACGCTTTTACGACGCAGCGGCATACTCAAGTTGGCGCCCAAGCGGTTGCGCGAGATGGAAGCCATGACCCCCGAAGTGCAGCCAAAGTTCTCAGCCGAATTAATTCGACCCGTCACCCCGCCAATCGGACATAAGAAATACCGTGTGGGGATGCTGACTGGGTGCGCGCAGGACCTTATTTTTAGCGATGTAAATCGGGACACTGCGGAAGTCCTCGCCCGGAACGGCTGCGAAGTCATAACGCCGGCAGAACAACTTTGCTGCGGTTCGCTCCACGCTCACAATGGGGAACGGAAATTGGCGCAGCAATTGGCGCGTCGCCAAATTGATCAATTCCCGCCGGAGAAATACGATGCCATTATCACCAATGCTGCCGGTTGCGGCTCGCACTTGAAGCATTATGCCCCGCTACTCGAAGGTGACCCGGTTTATGGCGCGCGCGCCGAGCTTTGGGACCGGAAGGTAAAGGACATCCACGAATGGCTGGCAGAGATCGGATTTGTTCCACCGGTCGCCGCCGGAGTCCCCGAACAAACGGTCACCTACCACGAAGCCTGCCATCTTTGTCATGGGCAAAAGATTACCTCCCAACCCCGTCAAATTCTTAAGGCAATCCCGAATTTGAAGCTGGTGGAATTGACCGAAAGCACCTGGTGCTGCGGCAGCGCGGGCATCTACAATTTGATTCAGCCGGAAATGGCCGGCCAATTGCTTGAGCGCAAGCTCAACCATATTCGCAAAACACAGGCCAGCATCGTCGCCACTGGCAACCCAGGCTGCCTGCTTCAGCTTATCAATGGAGCACGACAACAGAATCTGCCGTTGCGCATCGTGCACCCGATCACGCTTTTAGCCGAAGCCTACCGCAGGTCCGAGTAATGGCCAGGCGGGCAACAACAAATTCTTTACCGCTTTTCCACAGCCTTTATAGTTGAGCCGTTATGAGCGAATCCAATTATCGCGTGCGTCGCGCCACTGTGGATGACCTGAAGGAACTGACCTCCATTTGGGCAGCCATGAAATATCCGGTCGCGGATTTGGAACGGCGCCTGACTGAATTTCAGATTGTGGAAACGTCCGATGGAAAATTATTGGGAGCGCTCGGCATGGAGATGGCTGGCCGCCATGGCCGACTGCATAGTGAAGGTTTCACGGATTTTGGTTTGGCGGATTCCCTGCGTCCAAAGTTGTGGGAACGTATGCAATCTGTAGCCAATAATCATGGCTTGGTGCGGATGTGGATCCAGGAAACCGCCCCGTTTTGGAATCGTAACGGCCTTAATCAAGCTGATGCAGAAACTTTGAAGAAGCTTCCCGCCGCCTGGAGCACATTTCCAGGCCTGTGGCTGACCATTCAATTGCGCGATGAGGCAGCCGTGGAACTGTCTCTCGACAAAGAGCTCGCCAAGTTCATGGAATTTGAAAAGGCACGCACCGCCCAAGCAATGAGTCAGGCGCGCGTGCTTAAGTTCATCGCTGGCGTGGTTGCCGTCCTGCTGGCAATAGCCGTTGGTGTGGTTTCCTTTTACGTCCTAAAGCATCGTGCGCTACTGCAGGGGCATCAGTAGCTACGGCTAAGCCCCCGTTTTGCTTTTCGGGAATGAACATCCCGACCAACTGACCCGCGCAAAGGAAAGCTACCAATTCACGGTGCGAAGTCTGGGCACCCCATGCGCGATCAATGTGCCGACGATGAGGGCCACAAGATAACCATAAGGCAAGCCAGCAGCCATCACTCCCACGATCAGGACGATGAAAAAGTCTTGCTTGGATACCGTCGTATCCCGAACCAGCAACATCATCGAAACGCCTTCAAAAAGAAGAATCACGCCCAGAATGGATAAAGGAAAAACTTGAATTACGTTTTCAAATCCGTGGCTGAAGAAAAATCCCAGCAACAAGTATATGGAGCCGTAGATGATTACCGCTCCGCCCGTGCGCGCGCCAAACGCATAGTAGCCGGCCAGTCCGCCGGAACCGTGGCAGGTGGGAACACCGCCGAAAAACGGGTTCACCAGATTCATCATTGAATAAGTGAGACTTATTTTTTGCAGACTGGGTGCGCGCTCGGGAAATAAATCCAGGGATGTCTGGCGAGCGGCGAGGATGGAATTGCCGATAGACAAGGGCACCTGGGGCAGCGCCAAAATAAGAAAACCGGTAACTATGTCGGCCCAGGCCGGCATATGAACATGCGGCAAAGTAAAACCAATGCTGTTGCGGGCAGCAGTCAGATCCAATTTAAAGATAAGCGCGTAAATTGCTCCGAGCAGAATCATGAACAGGGCCGCTGGATATTTGCGGTTTCCGTACAAGAGCAAACTAATGACGAACGCACCGCCCGCCAAACAGTAGCCAGTGACACCATCTTTTTGGACATAGTTGCTCAATGCGATGGTGGTTAGTTGCAGACCCAGGCCGAGTTGAATTCCACGGACCACGGTTTTGGGGACGATGCGGCCGATCCATTTCATCAGACCGGTCAGAGTCAGCAACAGCATGATCGCCCCAATGGCCAAGCCACCGCCATAAACCACATCGCCCGTGATTTTGAGATGTTCACTCGCCTTTTGCGTGATGACCAATATTGCCACTGCTTTGAGTGGTTGGACGGGCATGGGAAGGCGGTAAAAGAAACCGGTCAGTATTTGCATTGCCCCATACAGCACCAGCACGCTGGTTGCATCGAGGTTGGCGGCCAGAATCATCCCAACGATTAAGGGCAAATCGGTGCCGATGTCCCCAAATGCGCCCGCGAGTTCATTGCGATCAAACCGGAGCGGGGCCGGTTTCACGGCTGCTTTTGCCGGGGATTCAGTTTGTGGCATCACGATTGCGCTTCATCCAATCAACACCGTTATATTGTGTCAAATATAACGAACAAAAGCGAACAAAAGAATGCGCCCATCAAGCCATCAGCTTGAGCATCTTTTGCCAGGCTGATTTGGAAGCGAGCAGGCTGGTTCGTTCCATTTGCCGATACAGCAATAACGCCTGCCGGCCCGTAGCCGTCAATTCTGCGCCGCCATGCCGGGCGCCGCCGCGGACAACCTTTAGCAATGGCTTCTTGAAACAACGCTGCATGGTTTTGATCAAGGTCCAGGCCCGCATGTACGACATACCCATGGATTTGGCACCTTCGGCGATGGAGCCGGCTTTCCCCACCTGCTCGAGCAATTCCGCCTTTCCCGGTCCCATGGCAATATCCTTCCCGCAGAGAACACGGAAACGAGGTTGGACCATATTGACGGCAGCAGATTTGGCTTTCATGGGCAGTTAGTTCGCGACACTTTTTAAGAGCAGCGTGGCGGCCATCAAACGGGCATGGGAAGCGGCAAATGAAATTCGTCCGCATGATAGGAGCTTCTGACCATCGGACCGCTGGCAACGTGAACGAAGCCTAATTGCTGAGCCACCGCTTTGTAGTCCGCAAAGCGATCCGGGGAAACGAATTCGACTACTGGAAGATGTTTTAAAGTAGGTTGGAGATATTGGCCCAAGGTCAATATATCGCAATTGGCACGGCGCAAATCTTCCATGGCTGTAACGAGTTCAGGCTCGGTCTCCCCCAATCCGAGCATGAGCCCCGACTTTGTATAAATGCCCTGCCCTCTTTTCGCTTTTACCTTGCCTAACACGCTCAATGAGCGGTCATACGTGGCGCGGGAACGGACGGATGGAGTCAAACGGCGCACGGTTTCAAGGTTATGATTGAAGATCTGCGGCTGGCCGGCCAAGACGGTTTCAATCGCTTCATCGCGGTCCAGGAAATCGGGCGTGAGCACTTCAATCACAATCCCGGAGTTTGCGGCGCGCACGGCTTCAATTGTGCGACGAAAATGATCCGCTCCTCCGTCGGCCAAATCGTCGCGGGCCACGGCAGTGATGACGACGTGTTTGAGCCCCATGCGACGGGTCGCTTCCGCAACGCGCCCCGGCTCATCCGCTTCCAATGCGAGCGGCTTGGCGGTGGAAACGGCGCAAAAGCCGCAGGCGCGCGTGCAACGGTCGCCGGCAATCATGAACGTGGCCGTGCCTTTACTCCAGCATTCCCAATGGTTGGGACATTTAGCGCTCTCGCAAACGGTGTGAAGTTTCAACTCGTCGAGCAATCCACGCGTGTGGGCAAAGCTGTCTGAAGTTGGCAGCTTGATGCGGAGCCATTCAGGCAGGCGAGGACGCGGTTGCGGACTGGTTTGGGTTATGTTCAAGCCTCTTCGTGCTCCAGTTTTTCCCAAAAGGCGGCGAGTTGATCAGGGCCAAAATCGGCCAGGATCCGTCCATCCACGTCAATGACTGGAGCAAGTTCCTGATCCGAAAGCTTCACCATCTCGTGGTAGGCCGCATCATCGGCGATGACATCCAGAACTTCGTAATCGACGCCCTGCGCGTCCAGCCAATTCATGGCTTTGTGGCACCAGCTGCAATACGGTTTGATAAAAAGTCGAACTTTGGTTGCGTTCACAGTGGTAACATGCCGGAAAATGGCTGGGATTTCAAATCCCGCGTTGAAGCCCTTTGCAGCGAGGATTTTGGGGTTAAGAACCACTGATTTGAGCGGTATATTGAGCGGGGGTCAGCAGGGTGTTCACCTCCGCCGGTTGGCTCAACTTGATCTTATAAAACCAACCTCCCGCATAAGGGTCGGTATTTACCAGGGCGGGGTTGTCAACAACCGCTTTGTTGATTTCAACCACCTGGCCGCTTACGGGAGAATAAATATCGCTGGCGGTCTTTACAGATTCCACCACGGCGCAGGCTTCACCCGCTTTTAATGCACGGTTAAGCGCCGGCAACTCGACGAAGACGACGTCGGTCAACTCGTGCTGCGCGTGGTCGGTGATGCCGACAGTGGCGGTGTCTCCGTTTACACGCACCCATTCGTGCGACTTGGCGTATTTCAAATCAGAAGGAACGTTAGACATAATCCAATTGAGTCAGGGATGCGGCATTTGGTCAAACAGGTTTTCGATAGAGCGGTTTGGAAACAATCATGGCGGGAGACCGTTTTCCGCGAATCTCGATCTCAATGACCGTTTGCGGTTTGGCAAACTCAGGTTTCACGTAACCCATTCCAATGCCTATTCCGAGCGAGGGGCTTTGCGTGCCGCTGACTACTTCGCCAATCACTGCGGCGTCGGGGCCAGTACTCCAAATGGGATAATGTGGTCGCGGGGGCGCGGATTTATCGGTCATTTTGAAGGCAACGCATTTCTTGCCAACGCCAGCGGCTTTTTGGCCTGCCAACGCCGTGCGCCCGACAAACTCGCCTTTGTCGAAGGCAACAAAGGAACCCAAACCGGCCTCCATCGGGGTGGTCTGCTCGTCCAATTCATGGCCGTAGAGTGGGTAACACACTTCTGTTCGCAAAGTGTCGCGGGCACCGAGGCCGGCTGGTTGCAAACCATATTGACGGCCAGCAGTACTGAGGCTCGACCAGACCGCTGCGATGATGCCGGCTGGTACTATTACTTCAAAACCGTCCTCGCCAGTATAACCGGTGCGGCCTACCCATGCTGGCTGTCCTGCGAATTGAAATTGTGCGATTTGGTTTTTCTTGAGTTCAGAAGCCCGGCTGACCACTGCCCCACCGGTGGAGCCGCCGGAAAAACATTTGTCAATGAAATCAACCACACGGGGCCCCTGCACCGCCGCCGCGCCAGCATGGTCGGACATATTCTGCAGGAGAACGGCATCGCGTTTGGGAAAAAAACCCAGTTGTTGTTGCAGCCAGGCCACGTCCGGATCGATGCGTGAAGCGTTGATGATAAGCAGATACTCGCTGGAAGCGAGCCGATAGACATATAAGTCATCGATAACACCACCGCGCTCGTTACACATCAACGTATATTGCCCCTGACCGACCGCAAGTTTGCGAATATCATTCGTCAGCGTTTGATTGAGAAATTCCTCCGCGCCAGCGCCATTAGCCAGCACCTCACCCATGTGGGAAATGTCAAATATTCCAGCCGCCTTCCGCACCGCGAGATGCTCGTCCATGATGCTGGTGTACTGCACCGGCATTTCCCAACCGCCGAATTCAACCAGACGCCCGCCCAACCCCTGATGGAGTTGAAAAAGTGGTGTGCGCTTTAACATAAGGCGCTATTCATAATGACACTATTGTGGCGGTTGAACCAAAGACAGGCAAGCGGGATTCGTTTCAAGCATTTACCTTGAAGATGCCCTGCTCCCCCGGCGAAAGATTGAGGGCGGCAGCCACAGCAACTGGATCCGTGGTTTCAATGTAAGCCCCATGGTCGCGCAAGAAAAAGAAAAGCCACGGAGCGAAGTGCTCTGTCTCGGTATCCATCACGAGTTTTAGCTCCAGTGCGCCGGTTCCCGTGTGATGCAGTCCCAATTGATGCGCCGTTTTTTTGCCCTGCTGGTTGAAAACGATGACTCTCGCTATCATGCAATTCTCCTTTTAATTACCCCCATTTTTCGACCAGCATCTGGGCTTTGGGGACACCGAGTTCGTTCATGACCAGATGTTGTGTGTTTTCCACAAGTTCATTGGGCCCGCAGGCATAGAACACCGTATTCTGCGCCTCGCCAATGTGACTTTGGATCCAGGCAGCATCAATGCGCCCACAACGGCCAGTCCAAGGATCGCTGGGCGTCAGGCGGGTGCAGGTGACGTGAAATTTGAAGTTCGGATTCTCCTGTTCCAGTTGGCGGAATTCCGTGTTAAAAATAATATCGTTGGTGGTCCGCACGCTGTAGAGAATGGTAATTTTCGTTTCCAGCTTGCGCCTGGTTGCCTCGCGGACGAAACCGCGGAAGGGCGTCACCCCCGAACCGCCAGCGATGCAGATCAAATGTTTGTTGTGTTCCAGGACAGGCAGGAACTTGCCTGCGGGCGGCAGCACACCGAGCCGATCTCCCACCTTGGCCCAATCCACAATGCGCGTGCCCATTTTGCCATCGCGTTTAATCGTCACTTCATAACTTCCCTGGTCGAGCGCACACGAAGAAAGAGAGTACGCCCGTTTGTAGTTCGGCGTGTCAGGCCAGTAAACAGTGATGAACTGTCCTGTTTTAAAGTCGATATGATAGCCGTCCGGCCATTTCAAATTGATGGTTTTGGTGTCTGGCAGTTCCATTGTAACTGCATCAATTATCATCTCAGCAACTATTTTTGCCATAATTTCCCCAAGGTCAGACTAAATATTAGTAAGGAAGTCTCAGAGCTGTAAAGCTTGCTCGAGAGAATCCGAAGAAGCGTCAGTTAGGGAGAGCTTCCAGCAGAGGCCTGACTTCCAACGCCAATAGTATACGGGAAAAGCCGCTCCAATGCCAGCAAGATTCTCGCTTTTTGAAATGCTAAATCGAATTGGAACGCTTCGCGGGATTGCCGGCTTGTGGTGGTATCAGGGACTATGCTAGGTTTGATGAATGTTGCCGACCCAGAAAGGATCGTTAAAGTTGTTCCGCTTCGCGGGGATCGATGTGTATTTACATTGGTCATGGTTCTTGTTGGCGGTGTATGGAATCAGTCTCCGACAGGGACAATATTCTTCGATGGTCTGGAACGTTTATGAGTATCTGGCGTTATTTGCCATCGTATTGATGCATGAATTCGGGCACTCGTTGGCCTGTCGATCCGTGGGTGGACGTGCGGATCAGATCATTCTTTGGCCGCTGGGTGGCGTGGCGTATGTGGATCCGCCACAAAGACCAGGGCCGGTGCTTTGGAGCATTGTGGCGGGGCCGCTGGTAAATGTAATCCTCGTTCCGGTTCTAAGTGTTATGCTGCTGCTGAGCCGTTCCCTGGGCTGGCCAAGCATCATGCCGGATACGTATAAATTTATTTATTCCGTTTGGGGACTCAACCTCGGTCTGCTGACTTTTAACATACTGCCCATCTTCCCGCTCGATGGCGGCCAGATTCTTCGCGCACTACTTTGGTTTCCATTGGGACGCGCACGCAGTTTGATAACCGCAAGCATCATCGGCTTTGTGGGATTGGCCGGATTAATCGCACTTGTCGCCTGGGACTGGTTCAGCGCTTCAAATACTTCCGAAGGAGGCAAACAGACAAGTTTGACCTGGCCCATTATTCTTTGTGTTTTCGTCGTCATGAATTGCGGAAGAGGTCTGGTGGCGGGATTGGCGATGCTGCGCGCCGACAACATGCCGCGCCGCAGTGAATTTGCCTGTCCTGCCTGCAAGGCCGCGCCGCCGGTGGGCGCGTTTTGGGTATGCGGCAAATGTCAAAAGCCGTTTGATACTTTTGCAACGGGAGCACTCTGTCCGCAGTGTGGAATACAGTATCCAATCACGGGATGCCCCGATTGCCGGGTATCGAGCCCGATTGATCAGTGGGTTGTCGCCGCGCCGGTGCCACCCAAATTGTAATACAATTCAACCCGCTTTGGGAACCGGGGCTTCCGGAATTTGCGCTGCTTTTTCCAGTCCCAGCCGCTTGAGCAATTCCGACGCCAGCATTTCATAAGCGGCGGTGGCGACATTGTAAGGATCGTAATACATGATCGGTTTGCCAAAGCTGGGAGCTTCCGCCAGCTTGGTGGTACGCGGGATCATGGTTTCAAAAACGAGTTCGCCAAAATGCTCGCGCACCTCGCTGACGACTTGTTGGGACAGCTTGGTGCGGCCATCATACATGGTCATTACCACACCCACCAACTCCAGGCGTGGATTGACTCCATTATCGCGAAGCTGGCTTAAAATCCGGTTGACCATGGAAATTCCTTCCAACGCGTAATACTCGCATTGCAATGGGACAACCAGGCCATCGGCAGCGGCGAAAGCATTCAGAGTGAGAACTCCCAGAGACGGAGGGCAATCCACCAGAACCAGATCAAAGCGCTGGGAATCCAAAACCGGTTGTAGAGCCATCGCGACCCGTTGAAGATGGTTTTCCGACCGGGCCAGTTCAATATCCGCACCGCATAAATCAACTTCACTGGGAATGACTTCGAGACGCTCGAAGGCCGTGGGCAGGATTTTTTCCAACAGGGGGCCTTCGCCCAACAGCGGTCGGTAAGCACTGCCGCCTTCGGTTTTCTCCAAGCCGAGACCGCTGGTTGCATTCGCCTGCGGGTCGAGATCAAAGAGCAGCACCCGCTGCCCGACGGCTGCGGCACAGGCGGCTAGATTGACGGCCGTGGTGGTCTTTCCCACCCCGCCCTTCTGGTTGGCAACCGCGATGACTTTCGTTGGCACTGAGCAGGTTTAATGAAACCCGCCCCGACATTCAAGGTTTTCGATGGGATTTCGGGGGCAAAGGGGCCGGAATGGTTTTATTAAGCGCCTGCGACATAGGAACATAATGGGGCGGAGGCAGGGTAAAACCGCATTTTAATGCAAGAGTTTTGCTGGATTTTATGCCGCTCACGACGCAAACTATAGGAATGAAATTGATTCTCTCGACGCACAACGTAACTCTTACCAAGGCCATCGAGGACCATATCCTGGTCCGGATCGACAAGTTGGAACATTTTGACCGTTTTGCCATCAATGCCCGTGTTTGTCTGGAGCATGATACGACCAAGGCCCCCGAACGGCAGTTTACCTGCTCGATGCGACTTGCCGTGCCGGGCCCTGACTTGTTCGCGGAAGATTCTGAAGCCGATCTTTACGCCGCCATTGATTTGGTGACCAAGAAGATCGAACAACAGATCCGGAAGCGCCAGAGCAAGTACAAAGCCCGCAACCACACAGAAGCCTCCCGCACCAAACGCAGCCGCCAGGAAGCAGGAATTTGAGCTGGTCGCGACTTAAGAATCAAGAATTGAGCAATCTTCCAAACGGCCATGCCGCGCCAGGGTAAAATTAATTCCTCCGTGGCCGCCCATAAGTTATCCGTGTTGCTGCGCGCCCGCGTCGTTCTTCCCATATCGCGTCCTCCGATCGAAGACGGGGCAATTGCCATTAGCGGCAATCGCATCCTCGCAGTGGGAAAATGGAAAGATCTTTCACGGCGTCGAAGCGGCCGCGTCGTTGAGCTTGGCGAAGTAATTTTATTGCCCGGGTTGGTAAATTCCCATTGCCATTTGGATTACACGGCCATGGCCGGCCAGCTCGCGCCGGCAAAAAAATTCACCGACTGGCTAAAGCTCATCACCACGAGTAAAGGTGGCTGGACTTACTCGGATTTCGCGGAATCCTGGCTGGAGGGGGCGAACATGCTGGTGCGCACAGGAACAACAACTGTGGCCGACATTGAGATGGTGCCGGAGCTTTTGCCGGATGTCTGGACGTCCACCCCATTGCGAGTGATGTCTTTTCTGGAAATGACCGGGATTAGGAGTGGACGGCCGCCAAAGGAAATAATCCGGGAAGCCCTGGAAAAGATAAAGTCCCTGCCCAAAGGGCATTGCCGGATGGGCCTTTCACCCCACGCTCCCTACTCCACCAAGCCCGAGTTATTGCGTCTGGCAGCGAACGCCAGCCGCCGACAGCGCCTGCTGGTGACTACCCACGTTGCTGAGTCGGAGCAGGAATTCGATATGTTCAATGACAGGCGCGGCGATATGTTCGACTGGCTCGCCCGCAATCAACGTGATATGTCTGACTGCGGAATTGGTACTCCGGTGCAGCATATGGAGCGGCAGGGCGCGCTAAACGAAAAACTGCTGGCCGTGCATGTGAACTATCTAGGGCCAGGCGATGCCGCCCTGCTCGGCAGGCGAAAGGTCAATGTGGTGCATTGTCCCCGCAGTCATACTTATTTTCGCCACCAGCCATTTCCGCTGGCGCAGTTACTTTCCGCCCGCGTGAATATCTGCCTCGGCACGGACAGCCTGGCAAGCGTTTACAAGGCGCGGAAGCGATCCGTGGAGTTAAGCATGTTTGATGAAATGCGCGAACTGGCCAGCCGTATGCCTTCGCTGCCTCCGGAAAAGATCCTGCAAATGGCGACGATCAATGGCGCGCGCGCCTTGGGCAGGACAGGAGAGATTGGCGAATTTTGCCGACAGGCTTTTGCGGACATGATAACGATTCCCTTAGCCGGGAAGCCGGTGGAAGCCTTTGAGGAAGTGGTTTATCATCGCGGTCAGGTCACCGCCAGCATGATCGACGGTCAATGGGTTGTGCCCCCGCCGGGACTTAATACGTGAGTATTTCACTCCTGAAATCCATGAAGATGCTGTGAACGAATTTACGTCCGAACTCAGTAAACGTCTCGACGATATTCGCCGGCAGGATCTGTATCGTGAATTGCGGCGCGTGGGGTCGGCTCAATCTTCCCACATCCAAATCGACGGCCAGCCTTTATTGAATTTTTCTTCCAATGATTATCTCGGCCTGGCCAACCATCCACTGTTGAAGGAGGCCGCGATAAAGGCGGTGGAACGTTTCGGTTCAGGTACGGGCGCTTCGCGTCTTATTTGCGGTTCGCTTGCTCCCCATCATGAATTGGAGAGAGCACTTGCGAGCTTCAAAAACACCGAAGCAGCTCTATCCTTCTCCTCCGGTTATGCGGCAGCGGTGGGGACGATCTGTGCACTGTCAGGCAAGGATGACATCATCGTAATCGACAAGCTGGTCCATGCCTGCGTGGTGGACGCCGCACGGCTCTCCGGGGCAAAGCTTCGGGTTTACGCTCATAATGATCTAAACGAACTGGAGGATATTTTGCGCTGGGCGAACACACGCGCTATCTCGCCGGAGCAATCCCGCCCACGCACATTAGTTGTTACGGAAAGCGTGTTTTCCATGGATGGAGACGTTGCGCCACTCGGCGAACTGGTTCAACTCAAGGAAAAATATGGCGCGTGGTTGATGGTTGATGAGGCCCATGCGACCGGGTTGTTTGGTAAATACCGCCGGGGAGTCGCAGAAGAGTCTAATGTTGCCGGACAAATTGAGATTCAAATGGGGACGTTAGGCAAGGCAGTGGGCGCCGCCGGGGGGTATGTTTGCGGTCCGAAAGTTTTGATCGACTTTTTAATCAATCGAGCGCGCACGTTTATTTTTTCCACAGCGCCGGTGACGGCAGCGGCGGCGGCGGCCCAAGCCGGCATCGAGATCATCCAGTCCACAGAAGGCCATTCAAGGTGTGACAAGTTATGGAGCAACATTGGGAAAGTGAAGGATGATTTGGGCAAGGCGGGCTGGCCGTTAGTGGCCGGACGCAGCGCAATTATTCCATTGATTCTTGGAGACGAGGCCCGTGCGATGGGAGCGGCAAAAGCGATGCGAGAACAGGGCATTTTTATTCCCGCCGTCCGCTTTCCAACGGTGGCACGCGGCGAGGCGAGATTGCGACTCACACTGTCCGCGGCGCATACAGAAGTGGAATTAAACACGCTGTTGCGGACGCTGACCGGAATTATTTGCAATGCATAAGCTCGCCAAACTCGATCAAAAATATGTTTGGCATCCGTTCACACAGATGCGGGACTGGCTGAGGCGTGAGCCAATTGTTATCATTTCCGGCAAAGGAGCTGCTTTGCGAGATGCGCATGGTAAGACCTATCTTGATGCCAATGCCTCCATCTGGACGAATCTGCATGGTCATGGTCACCCCAAGATCAATCGTGCGATTCAAAAGCAGCTCAAGAAAATTGCTCATTCCTCGGCGCTGGGATTGGCCAATGAGCCGGCGTCATTACTGGCTGAAACATTGATTAAAACGTCGGTTTTGAACCGGACAACTGGAATAAGAAATCCAAAACTATCCAAGGTTTTCTTTTCGGATGATGGTTCCACGGCGATGGAAGTAGCGCTGAAGCTCGCCTACGTCCACGCTCAGCGCACCAAGCGCACAACACACCCAAGGTTTCTTTCCCTGGAAGGCGCTTACCACGGGGATACGGTGGGAGCGGTTGGTCTGGGTCACATCGATTTGTTCCATAAGGCCTATGCCGGACTATTATTCAAGACTGACAAGGTGTTGGCTCCCTACTGTTACCGTTGCCCTTTTAATCGAGCCCGACCGGAACGCGCGGATGCCCGCGAGTATCGCAAATGCAATCATGAATGCATTGATCAGGTCGAAAAAAAGTTTGCGGCGCAGAAGCGAAAGGGAAATCCCTACGCCGCTTTCGTAGTCGAGCCGCTGATGCAAGGCGCGGCAGGGATGATTCCCCAACCGCACGGATGGCTCCGTAAGGTGGCGGAAATCGTTCGTGGCAATGGGGCGCAATTGATTGCGGACGAAGTCATGACTGGATTCGGCAGGACTGGTGTTACTCAGGCCGGAAGCCTCTTTGCGTGCCATCAGGAGGGAGTGCAGCCTGATTTTCTTGTGGTGGCGAAAGGGCTGACCGGTGGCTATTTGCCCATGGCGGCAACCTTAACAACACAAAAGGTCTTTGATGCGTTTCTCGGGGATTATTCCGAATTCAAAACTTTTTTTCACGGGCATAGTTTTACGGGCAATCAATTGGGCGCCGCCGCCGCCGGGGCCAGCATGGGGATTCTGGCTGAAGCGTCGTCCATTCGCGGGCGGCAGCGATTGCAGCAGGATATCGCAGAAGGGTTGCAATCGCTCTGGACGCTGCCTCAGGTCGGGGATATTCGACAGGTTGGGTTGGTGACGGGAATCGAGCTCGTCCGCAATTGGAAAACGCGCGCGCCGTTTGCGCTGCGCGAAAAGGCTGGGATCCGTGTATGCGAAGCGATGGCCCGCCGGGGAGTGCTAACGCGCCCCATCGGCAACGTGATCGTGATAATGCCACCGTACTGCACGACCCAGCAACAAGCTGGAAACATTTTTGCGGCGCTCAACAAATCAATTCGTGAAGCTTTGGGTGAGTAAGCCGGCTTTTCGCCCTGGTTTTAACTGTCCAGGATTTGCCGGACTTTGCGCGCCAGCATTCCTACGGTATAAGGCTTGGCGAGAAAGTTAACGCCCTGACTGAGTCCGCCGTTTGCAACTGTATCCTCCGTATAACCTGAACAAAACAGAACCCGGGTGTGCGGTGATACGCTCTGCATTGCTTCGGCCAAGTCCTTACCGCCCATTTCCGGCATTACCACGTCCGTGACCAAAATATCAATTTGCTTGCTGTATTTGGCATACACGAGATTCAGAGCCTGCCGACCGTTGGGGGCGGCTAGCACATTGTAACCCAATTCCGTCAGGAACATCATGCCAAGTTCACGCAACATCGGTTCGTCTTCCACCAACAACACGGTCTCGCTCCCACGTGGAATTTCCTGCGGGTCGTCAGATTTCTTGATGACCTCGGCCGGATCATCGACTCTGGGCAGATAGACTTTGAAAGTGGTGCCCTGCCCTATTTCGCTGTAAACCGCAATATGCCCCCGGCTCTGCTTGACGATGCCGTGACAAGTCGCCAGTCCAAGCCCAGTGCCCTTGCCCATTTCCTTGGTGGTGAAAAACGGCTCGAACAGGCGGATTAGCACTTCCGGCGGAATTCCCGTTCCGTTGTCGCTGACGGCCAGCATGACATAATCACCGGGAATAACTTCGGCGCGATGACGGGCGTATTCTTCATCCAAAGTCACATTATCGGTTTCAATGGTAAGTTTTCCACCTTTGGGCATGGCGTCGCGCGCGTTCACGGCAAGATTCAAAATGACTTGCTCAATTTGCCCCGGGTCAGCTTTCACCCGACCTAAATTTGGATTGGGAATTGTCACCAATCTTACGTCTTCACCCAGCAACCGTCGTAACATTTTATCCATTTCCGCGATGCTGGTATTAAGGCTGAGCACGCGCGGTTCAAGCATTTGTTTGCGTCCGAAAGCGAGAAGTTGACGGGTCAGGGCGGCGGCGCGAATGGCCGCCTGTTTAATGCCGGTGCCGCTGGAATAAAGGGGATCCTCAGGACGGATGCGCATCAGCATCATGTCTGAATAGCCAAGGATGGCGGTGAGAATGTTGTTAAAATCATGGGCCACACCGGCAGCAAGCTGGCCAATGGCCTGCACTTTTTGGGCCTGGAGGAATTGTTGTTCAAGCCCTCTGCGTTCCGTGACGTCGCGCGAGTTGAAGACGATGGCGGCGACGGTCGGATCATTAACCAGATTATTGCCCACGCCTTCGAGGATGCGCCAGGAACCGTTCTTGTGCCGGAACCGAAAACTAAACTGCGGTGTATTGCCCTGTTTTTGCAACGCGTCACCGAAAATTTGCGTCACATGCGGCAAATCTTCCGGATGGACAAACTCGAAAACATTTCGGCCGGTGTATTCCTCCGGTTTATAGCCGAGAATTTGCTCAACGGAGGAGCTTTCATAGAGAATGGTGCCGTCAGGCCGAAGAATTGTTATCAGATCCAGGGAGCTTTCGGTGAGTCGACGAAAATAAACTTCGCTATGTTGCAAAGCCTGACCGATAAACTGACGCTCAATGACACGGCCAAGCTGAGTTCCCAATTGCGTCATGATTTGCAACAGATCGGCATCCGGTTCCTGCGAATCGCGGGAAAAGAATTCGACCACGCCCACGACTTTAGAACCGATCAAAAGCGGAAAGCCAAACCCCGATTTCAGTCCAAAGGCTCGAGCCACGTCCGCCTGCGGAAAACTTTGATCTGCGCAAATATCCGCAACCCAGATGGGTTTGCCGGCGCGCAAGACTTGCCCCGGAATCCCCACACCGGCAGTAAAGCGAGTGCGCTCGGTGAGAATTCGAAATTCCTTGAATCGCCGGCCATGCTCCAGATGTCGGATAGGCAAACACACCAATTCGTCCGCAGCTTTTTGTTCACGAAGATAAGCCTGCCCGACCGGCCAGCCGGTAAAGGCACATATTTTGTCCACCGCGATTTGCATCGCCTCTTCGATGCTCACCGCCTCATTGGCGGCAACAGTGATAGCTTGGAGCAGTTCCAGGCCACGCTTTTGATTGCGCAATTCCAGCAGGAACTGTTCAGCAATGGCTTCCGCCTCCAGCCGTATCCGGCGTTCGGTTTCGACCGCCGCTTTCAGCCGCTCGCATTCCTGCTCCAAGATGCTACTTTGTCCAGTCATTGTTCAGCCTATGTTTCAACGGGCCAAAGACACCACTTTTCGTGCCAGAATTTGACTGCTCCAAACAACGAAGCCAACCATGCATGTCCTACAGGCATCGGGAGTTCCATAGGGGGCTTCAGGCCAAAAATACGAGGATTTAGTGCGGGAATAGCCAGTTAGTTCGCCCTTGTTCAAAGTGAGCTGAAGCATCCCTGTTGGGGACTGCCCCAAAAATTGCTGTAAGTGTCCAATCTAACCTCATTTACGGGCACCAATATTGGACTTGGACACCAAAAACTCCATCCTAGGTGTCATTGGGAGTCAGCGAACTTGGATGGCTGTTACCGCCGGATTTCGATGCTGAGTTGTGCCTGCGCTCTGGAGCTCAGTGAGCCAGATGCTCCTGAATATATTCCTGTTTCAATCCGAGCTCTTCCGGGGCATGCAACACGAGCATTTTCATGCGAATGTCGGGCGGGATTTCCTGTTTCGTCAGCTTGGAAACAATGACCATGAGTGTGATGGCGAGCGGGACGGACCAGATGGCGGGTTGTTCGCTAAGGATTCGCCACAGGGGATGGGCGGCCCAAAAAGTTTCGAGTGAATTGGCCTTTAGGGTTGCGAGCCAGCCGGGCATGGTGTCCGCGGTGTATTTGCCCGACATGGTCACGACGAAGGTGGTATAACTCGTCAGGGAAATACCGACGAGAGCCAGCAACCCGCCAGTCAACATCCCGGTCGCTGCGCCACGCATGGTCATGCGCCGCCACCAGACACTCATGAACAGCAAGGGGAAATAACTGGAGGCCGCGATGGCAAATGCCTGCCCCACCATGAAGTTAATTTCAAAGTTCTCCACTAAAGTGCCCAGCAGAACCGCCACAGTGCCAATGATCACGGCGGCTATTTTGAACGCACGCAGGCGTTGTTCAGACGTGGATTTGGGGCGCAGGATGCGGCCATACACGTCGTGCGCCAAGGCGCCGGTCATGCTAACGAGCAACCCGCTAAAAGTACTCATAAAAGCCGCGAAAGCGCCGGCGCAAGCCACCCCGCTCAGAATCGAACCGAGCACGCCGTAGCGTTCACGGAGGATGGCGGGTAATTTCAGCACGATGCCATCTGTGCCCTTCACCCCGCTGACCCCATTATAAAGTTCAGGCATGATATTCCGGCCAACCACGCCGAACATAGGTGGGAAGAGATAAAACACGCCGATTAGAACCATCACCCACATGGTGGTGCGTTTCGCCGCGGTGCCATTGGGATTGGTATAGAAACGCACGAGAATATGCGGCAAGCCCGCTGTGCCGCACACCAAGGCAATAATGAGCGAGTAGGTGTACAACAGCGAGTAAGGTCGGCTTTCCACAACTGATAGTTTTGCCGCTTTGGCTGCTTTGGTAGTCAGCGGGCCAAAGGGATTGAGCCAGGATTCATCATTGGGCGCCTTGGCAGGAAGCGTCCTTCGGATTGCACCCGATTCATTGGCAGAGCTAAATGGCACCGGAGCATTGGTCGCCGCGCCAGACGCCTGATAGAGCGCAGATGGGGGCGTCGATTTGTCATTCCGAGCCAAATGCGCTCCATAGTTGCCATAGACCGCCATCAGCACAAAGATCGGCACGGAGATGGCAAACATCTTGACCCAATATTGAACGGCCTGCACCAGCGTGATGCCTTTCATGCCGCCCAAGGCCACGTTCAATGTGATTACCGCACCCACCAGCGCCACCCCCACCCAATAAGGCAAGTCCGGAAAAATATAATGCAACGTGGTGCCGGCCCCTTTCATCTGCGGCATCGTGTAGAAAAATCCGATGAACAAAACAAACACGACGGCGATTTTGCGAAATAGCGGCGAATCAAACCGGCCTTCGGCAAAATCAGGAATCGTATAAGCCCCAAACCGCCGCAATGGCCCGGCGATGAACAGCAACAGGAATAAATAGCCGCACGCATAACAAACTGGATACCACAACGCGTCGTAACCGGATGACATCACCATGCCAGCGATGCCCATGAAAGAAGCGGCGCTTAGATATTCTCCTGAGATCGCGGATGCGTTCCAACCGACCGATACGGACCGGCCGGCCACAAAGAAGTCACTGGCGGTTTTTGACCTGCGGGCTGACCAGAACCCCATGGCGATGGTCACCAGAACGGTAACCATCGAAAAGGTGAGAATCCAGGGATCGACAGTTATGGCAAGGAACGGAGTCATGGGTGAGTTGCCGGCGGGCCAGTCTGTTTTTGTTCAGCCACCATGACTTCCCTCACCTCGGCGTCTTCGAGGGCGATCGATCGTTTGATGAAAATCCAGGCGATAATCCATACGAGCGGGAAGAAGAGCACGCCGAGAATCAACCAGGTCAGGGGAAAACCAAACACACGCATAGCCATGGCTTCGGGAAAGAAATAATTTGCCAGGGGCAGGAGAAAAAGAGCCGCAAAAAAGACTGCTGCGCAGGCAACGGAAAGTTTGAGTTGGCGACGCATCAGCGCGTGCAAGAACTCCTCGCTATGGATCTCAATTTTGCCTGATTCGGGAGTATTCACGGAGTCGGTTTAGCAGAGAGCCACCCTGGTTGGCAATGGTGGTCTGGTTGCGTCAGGCTGGTATTCCTACGGCTAATGCTTTAGCTTAAAAATCGGTCGCCAGCTAATTTCGACCGGACGGCTCCCGGGTAGGATAAAGTTTCCCAGTTGACGCCTGCGCAAAACGGCAATTACATTGGCAAACCATGGCAGAACATGAAGAATCTTCGTCCGCGACACGCCAGCATCATGAACAAATGCTGAAACTGGTTGCCAAGGGATTCTACAATGAACTCATCAATTATGGGGTCAATGAGGCGGACGTCCTGGCGGTGGCGGGGCATCTACTGGACAACGTCATGCAAAAGAGCAGTTCCACCAACAAGGAGACTGAGTATTACAATCGGCTCTTTGCCATCAAAGACGTGAAAGACGAGTGGGCGGCAGCAAAGCGACTGACACTGCAAGAGGTGAGCATCGCGCCGTTGAGTCCGAGCCTGGTTCCACAAATCGTGAACTGGCTGCGAGAGCCTGCAACCCGGGAAAGTTTTTATCCCAGATTCCCGGACTCAAAAGAGGACCTGGCCAATTATTTTCAGGCGCCCACGCGCGAGTATTTTTCGATTTTCCAGCAACAAAAACTGGCCGGCATTATCGGAGCGGAAAATATTCACCTTGAATCCGCACGACTGGAGATGCGGAAGCTGGTGGGGGACCCGGAATTGCATGGCAAGGGGATTGGCAAACGGGCGACATTTCTATTTCTTTATCACTCGTTTGTGATCCGTAAATCCCGGAAGGTTTTTCTGCATTCGCTGGACATCAATATTCGAAACATCAACCTGAACGGCAAATTTGGGTTTGAGTTGGAAGGGGTGTTTCTGGAGGAAGCCATGATACAGGGCAAATGGCGGGATGTTGTCCGGATGGCCCTGGCCGGTCCGGTGTGGCTGGAATTGTTTTCTTAAGTTGCAGAGAGAGATCTTTTCTATTCAGTCTCCGCCAAGGTCATCAAGCGATGAAACTGGGTTTCCGTCAACGGCGTCACTGACAATCGCGAGTGGCGCACCAGCAACATTTCCTTGAGCACCTTGTCCGACTTCATTGTCTCCAGCGCAACTGGCCGCACCAGCGCCTTCACCGGGATCAAATCCACCGCCGACCAATCACCCTCGGTCGCCGTCGCGTCTGCGTAAGCCTCTTTGTTCACCCGCGCCAGCCCCACAGCCTGCTTCTCGCTGACGCTGTGATAGAACAACACCAGGTCGCCCTGCTTCATCGCGCGAAGATTGTTCCGCGCTTGATAATTCCTCACTCCCGTCCAGGCAGCGCGCCCCTCCTTGACAAACCCAGCCCAAGAATAAGCTTCCGGTTCCGATTTCACCAGCCAATAGTTTTTAGCCATAACGAAATTTCTGTTCCCAGCAAACCAAATCAATTCCGCTGGCGCGAGCAAGAAATCAAAAACAAAATTTCCTGTTTCATCCCAGTTGAACCTGTGGCTTAATTTCCCCATGGATTTAGCGGCAAATTTGGAACGACTCCAACAACGAATTAACGCGGCGTGTGAACGCGCCGGGCGGAACCCGGAATCCGTGGTCCTGCAGGCGGTCAGCAAGGGGCAACCGTCGGAGATGGTCCGTGCTGCCGCAGAACTTGGACTGACTTTGTTTGGCGAAAACAAGGTGCAGGAGGCAAAAATAAAAATCGGACAATGTCCGGGCAACCTGCATTGGCACATGATTGGACACTTGCAGTCCAACAAATGCCGGGATGCCGTGCAGTTGTTTGGCATGATCCAGAGCGTGGACAGCCTCAGCCTGGCGGAGGAAATTGACAAATGGGCGGACAAGCGGGCCAAAACAATGCCGATCTTGCTCGAAGTGAATGTGGCCGGTGAGTCCAGCAAGTTCGGTTACCCACCGGCCAAGTTGCTGGCGGAATTGGAACGGATTAACGCGCTGAGAAGAATTGAGGTTCATGGGCTCATGACGGTGGCACCCTGGTCAGCAGAATCAGAGAAGGTGCGGCCGGTCTTCCGACAATTGCGCGAGTTGAAAGAGCAATGCGAACAAATCCTGGGCGCCCCCCTGCCCCACCTGAGCATGGGAATGAGCGGTGATTTTGAAGTCGCAGTTGAAGAAGGTTCCACGCTGATCCGGGTGGGAACAGCCCTCTTCGGACCCCGCAACCGGGCCAAAAGAGAGTCGTCTGAACCCACCGACATCTGACGGGCAGAACACCCACCTTTTTTCAGTTTAATTTTTCACCATTCGCCCGTAAGCTAGATGCGTGACTGTCGAAACTTTTAAGCAAGAGATGGAAGAGGCGATCAAGGCCTATGACATGTTCATCGTTTGCATTGATAAAACTCCGGACAAGTTCGAAGAGTCATTGGTTTCCCTCATGCAAAAAGCAATAAAAGCTTACGAGACGCGCGGCCCCAATCTCCGGCATGGCATTGCACTGGACCGGCAGGTGACAATTATCTTAAGTCAGACTGAGGAGGAACGTCCGCTCTGTGGCATTTATTTCAATCTGCACTCTCCTTATCAGAAGCAGTCCGCCGTCAAAGCAACCAGCGCCACGAAGTAACCGCTATTAAACTGGCGCGAGCCTAATCACCCCGGAGATCATCCCCGGCTTGAACTTCGCCGTTGGTAATATCGGCAACGGTGTTGTCGTCCTGTCGAGGACCGGTGACTTTCACTTCACCAACTTTCAATCCCCGCCGATAAACATTCAGACGTTGATCCGCGCCGGGCATGATTCCCAGAGGAAAGTTGAGGATGGCAAACCGGGCGTTGTTGTTCACCTGGACCACCTTCCCAACAAAGCTGGTTTCCGGCGTGATGATAAGCTTTGAGTTGGGGTTGGCGGAGCCGATTGGCGCCGTCGCCTCGGTTAGGGAGCCAAATTGAGCCGGGGTTTGCTTACTCCGCGATCGAGCACACCCAACCAGGACAATCCCGCTCAATACCAGACACACAACAAATCTCATGGCAGGAGTAAAATGTCGGCCCCCAAAATGGTCAAACAAAATGAATAAGCTAAATACAGGTCAGGGGCACAAGCTACGTTTCCGTAATAATAGTGTCGGCATGCTCGTAAGCCGGTGCGCAACAACAAAGCAGCATTAACACTTCCTTGCCGCTGTTCCACAATTTGTGTTTCTGCCCCGGCGGAATGGCGATGGCATCACCTGATCTCACTTCGCGAATTTCAGTCTCGATGCGAATCCGTCCCGTGCCACCGGTGATGTAATAAATTTCCTCCGCCTTCGGATGATAATGCTCCTGCGTGCTGCCCCCGATCGGCACCCGCGCCTCGGCCAGACTCTGATTGCGGATGGCCGAATTACGATACGCGAGCAACTCCCGAATCTCCGACCCGTCCTTCGTGATGAACGGCGTCACCTCGTTCAAATTTTTTATATCCATAAATAATTTTGGTAGTGTTGCTTATTCCTGTGGCAACCACCGCGCACCCACAACTCTTTGCCACATCCCCTGCCCCAATGTCACCCCCGTCACGATTAAGAGCATCGCCAGCCAAAACGTCGGCGTAACCGGTTCCTTCAGGCAGGCCTGCGCCCAAAGCATTGTGCTGAGCGGAATCAGATTATTGAACAGGAACACCTGGCTGGTCGGCCACTGCCGCAGCGCATTGTTCCAAAGCGCGTAGGCAATCACACCGCCCGCCACAAAACAATATGTTTGCACCAGCACCAGATCCGTCCGCCAGACCAATCCCTTCACCGCAACTTCAATCAGTGCAAACGGCAGCAACCATAACCCCGCCCGCCACATCGTGTGCGCGCTTAGCTCCGCGCCGGAAAGGTCCGTGCCGAGCGCGCGGCTTTGGCGGCCATATACCGTCCACATCAAGCTCGTGGCAATCCCCAACGCCTCGCCCAGCCACCGGGTCGTCCCCGATTTCAGTGCCGGCCAGAACAGCACAAACACCCCGGTGACCGCCAGCGCCGCCGCCCCATACCGTTGCGCAGAGCGCCACGTCCGTGCCGGACGCTCTTCCCAAAGCAATGCCCAAACCGGCGATGTCCCCAGATACAAGGCCACATGCGTAGCCGACGTAAATTTTAACGCCCAATTGAACACGACGATGTAAACCGCCAGACTGAGCCCGCCTCGAAACCACAAATCCCGTTTCAGTTGCGCCGACAACGGCGTCAATGTCCCCAGCCACCGCGTCCACCGCATGATGCCCAGCATCAGCAAACCCGCGCATAGGAACCGCGTGCTGCCCACCCAAATCGGTGGCCAGCTCGCCACCAAGTATTTTGTGGCGGCATTGCTGCCGCCCCAGAGTATGACCACCGTGAGGAGCGAAATAACAATCGCGCTATTGGATTTCTTTGCAAACACGCCCTCAGTAAGCCGTCCGCCCGCCGGTCATGCAATCGCAATTTCAATTGACCGCTGCATTCAGGCGATTAACTTTGCGCATGGATCATGCACCTGGTTTTCTAAACATTGTCGAGGAAGCACGCCCCCGCGTGAAGGAAATTACCCTTGAAGAAGCCCGTGAACGGCTGACAAAAAATCCGCAAGCTGTTTTGGTTGATGTACGGGAGGATTCAGAATGGCTCAAAGGACGTGCCACCGAGGCAAAACATTTGGGAAAGGGGGTCTTGGAGCGCGACTTGGAGGGAATGATCCCTGATCCCAATACCGAACTGATCATGTATTGCGGCGGCGGCTACCGTTCGATTCTTGCAGCCGACAACGCTCAAAAAATGGGATATAGAAAGGTTTACTCCCTCATTGGCGGGTACAAGGCGATGGTGCAGGCGAAATGGCCGATGAAATCCGAAGGTTAGAATTTCCATTCCGCTTACGAACTCTCCGCAGTATTGGAGGTCGCAGCATCCTGGCCGGTCTTATGAGATGGCGCGCGGCGAAAGCAAATCCGGTTCAGATGGTTTAAAAGTGCCACGATTTTTTCCCGGGTGAATTCACCCATTAGGCAGATTTGAATCCAGTTTTCCCGGCGCAGATACTCACTATTGTAACTGAGGAGAAATCCGGCCTCCTGAAGCTGGCCGCCGACTTTCGAGGAATTTAATTTCGATGACAGGGCAATCGTTATTACTGCCGGTGAAGTTTCAGAATCCGAGCCCACGAGATTTAAACCCATTTCACGTAATTTCGGGCGCAACCATTCCGAGGTTTCAGTCAGCTCGGCAAAACGCTGGGGCCAATCCACGCGCCTGATGGCGGCCTGAAGCGCGTGAACCAGGTTCGATGAATGAGTAAAGGCGATGCCCTGATGCCGGGCATAAAGCCCAAGATCCAGGTAACGCGGCAGCCGGTTGGCCACCGATTCGATGGGATGATGGTAGAATACCATTCCCAGCCCCGGAAACGATCGCAAGCCCTTGCCACTGGCACAAGCTGCCAGGTAAACGCCTTCAAGATTCACAGGCACGATGCCAATTGAACTGATGCAATCCAGACACAGCTTGATCTTTCGTGAGGCGCACAGTTCCTTCAAGTCGGTCAAATCATGCAATACACTGGTGGAAGTTTCACAATGCACGCACCACAACCACGCCGCAGATTTTTCCGCGAGTTTTTGTTCGAGAACTGTAAAATCAAAGGGTTTGCCCTGAGGAAATTCACAGATATCAAAGTTGAGCCCGAACCGCCGGGCATGGTCGGCCAGCCGCTCACCGAATTCGCCGCTGACCAGAACGAAGCCACGACCCGGTTCGAGGGATAATTGAGCGGCGATCACGTCATTGGCCAGGGTGCCTGAACCGAGCAATATCTCGACATTTTGCGCACTGGTAAGCTGACACAGTTGCTGTTTAGTCGACTGAAATTCGGCCATGAACGCGTCACACCGGTGAGATTCCGGGGGTTGCTCAAAAGCGCGGCGAACCGTCCGGCTGACTGTAACCGGTCCGGGAAGAAAATTGACAGTGGCGCGTTGAAAGTTACGCGAGGTCGTGCTGAGCAAGTCCCGGACGCCGGCTTCGAATGACTCGATGCTCAGGTACATGGGCTGAAACTGCGCGCCCTCATTGCCGACCAGCGGGCCGAAAGGGATAAAACCGAGATGATGATAAAGTTTTCGCTGGCGCGTGGTGCCGGAAATGAGACCCATGTCATAACCGTGTTCGACAAAATGCTGCCACACCAGCGCCAAGAGACCTTGAAAGACCTGGCCGGTGCGAAAGTTCTTGTCCACCGCCAGGAGTCGGACTTCACATAGGGAGCGACCGGGAGGAAGATAGGAATCGAGATGGGGAAGTTTTTGATCCAGGGAGAAAGGGCGTTTGCCCCGCACAGCCAGCATGCCCACCAACTTGCGGTTGCTCAGACAGATGAGATAAGTGTTTTCCGCATGAAATTTGTCCACCAACCGTTGATTGGGCGAAGGATGATGTTGCGGGATTTCCTCCACGAAAGTCTTGTGGTTGAGCTGATGAATCAGGTCAATTTCCCAATCTTCCGTGGCAACCTTGAATACGAGTGGTGAGCGAAGTTCCATGGTTTTATTTGAATGATTGGTTGGTTTTGGCCTGGGTGGATCGTCGCGCAACAATGTTGGCAACCTCCTCCGCCACATTTTTTCGGTGTGCCAGCAGCACCAGGCCGGCCAGGGGCAAAAGTATAATCACCTGCCATGCCTCGCGCCCTAAAAAGATCGCGGCGACCGGAATCAAGGCGAACGCCAGCAACCCGCTCAAGGTGCCCCGGCGCAAGATGCAAAAAACTCCCGTAAAAATGCCGGCGAATGCCAGGGCCAGGGGGAAATCGTAAATCACCAGCGCCCCGATCGATGTTGCAATACCCTTCCCTCCGCCAAAACCCAACTGCAAAGGCCAGATATGCCCCATGACCACTGCCAGCATGGCGAAAGCGGCCAGGTGATCATCCCTGGTAAAGTGACGGGTGACCCAGACGGCGCCAGCCCCTTTGGCAAAATCCACAGACAGAGTCAGCAGAAATCCCGGCGCCCCCGCAATGCGGCCAACATTTCTGGCTCCGGCGTTACCGCTGCCCAATTCCCGTATGTCCTGCCCCAAACGAAAGCGAATGAGATAATAACCGGTGGAGAAGCAGCCAAGGATGTAACTACCCAGGCAAACGACAATAAGGTGGCTCGGAGGCGAAGACGTCCCGAATATCTGTTCAATCCACAACATATAATCGATTTCAACCTTTAGCGCCGCCGCATTGTTTATTCCGAACCAAACACGACTTTCCTGAATAACTTTGCGGAAAACCCTATAGCAGCCCAAACAAGAGCGTTAATCCTAAAAAATGCTTCACCCATCGATTAAATCGATGCTCCTGCGCACTCAGGGTTGTCGATGGAAGACCGTAGCCGTCTGTCAGACTATGGCGAGACATTTTTTACGAATGGGAGACGATTGGGAAACGAAAAGCCCTCCATGTCGGCGGGATGGTGCTCCGCAGGCAATCGGGGTGAACCGTTAATCCGCGGTGTGAAGCAACGGATCCAGCCCATCGGCGGTTTGAGCAAAGCCTTCCAATTGACCGTAATCGAGTTTCATCAGGCGATCGGCAACATGGAAATATTTATCATCGTGCGTAATAACGAGCACCGTCTTGCCGCGGGCTTTGAGTTCCGGCAGCAGTTGCAGATAAAACACGGCTTTAAATTGAGGGTCCTGATCCGAGGCCCACTCATCAAATAAATAAAACGGGCGATCCTCGAGATACGCGGTCAGCAGGGCGAGGCGTTTGCGCTGTCCCTGAGAAACCGCAATGGTGGAGAGCGCGCCATTTTTGATGGTGACTTTGTGGTCGAGATGCAGCTGCGCGAGATAATCGACTGCCTGCGCATCGAGATTGGGGTTGTTCAAGCCAAGCAAGCTGTCAAAGAGATAGAAATCGGCGAAGACGGCGGAGAATATTTGCCGGTAATCGTCGCGATTATGGTTTTCAATCCGGACGCCATTCAAGCGAATCTCGCCGGCCTCAGGCAAATAAAGCCCGGCAATAATCTTGGCGAGCGTGGACTTGCCGCTCCCATTGCCGCCGACCAGAAAGACCAATTCACCCTGACTAAAGCTGGCGCTGATGGGGCCAAGCACGAAGTTTGCATCCTCTCTTTCGTAATGATAGGAATGCATAACCCCGCTCAACTCCAGACTGCGGAACGGCTCCGTCAAAGTCCGTGCGGAAGAATATTCCTCCTTGGGGGCTGCCGCCAGTGAAACACCTAATTTTTCCACCCGCTGCAGTGCAACATTCGCCCGGCCGAAAAGCGAAAAGCTGCTCATTACCCCCGCCAAAGGCCCCATTAAATAGAGGATGGTAATGACGTAGCCCGTGAGGGTCGGGATGCTAACGGGTCTTATTGCAGGCAGCAGAAAAAGAATTAATCCCACCAGCAGATAGAACAGCATGTGGCTCCAATTCTGGACGATGATGAACCGGGATTCCGCGGCCACGTTATGCCGGGCGAAAGCTTCCGTGCTCTGCTGAACATGTTGAGCGAGAAACACGGCGCGCCGGTTGCGATGCAGTTTGAGTTCCTTAATACCTTCAGTAAGGGCGCGGAAATGGCCATATAACCGGTCTTCCTCCTCCCGCGCGCGGGTGAGGCAGCCAAATGCGCTCCGCATCAACAAGCGATAACTAATTCCACCCAGAACGATCAGGACCATCATGCCCAGGAGAATTTGCCAGGATAGCCAACCGAGGTAAGCCGAACCGCCCAGAAGAATCGCCACATTAACCGTGATGATTGGAAATGCCAGCAGCGCCTGGGTGATATTAAAGACGTCATCCGTCAGCGCCACAAGAATGGCGGGGGCGCCGATTTCCTCCAACTGCCGCAACGGCACACTCAGGACTTTGCGGATCAAATCGCGCCGCAAGCCGCTGGCTGCGTTTTGCGCATAACGGACCAGAAAGAATTGCGAAATATAATTGGTGGCGAGTTTCCCGAAGGTGAGCGCCACGAAGCAAACGCCCAGAAACTTGAGTGACGAGGACGGATGATTTAGAACCTTGTTTACGACCGCAATGAGACCCGCATTACAAGCGCCGCTTAAGAGAGCCGTCAATACGGTGAAGACGACGATGCCACGACAGGTCCGAACGAAGAATCGGAGTAGATTCATATTTTGGTCATTCCCTTTTCGGCAGTGTCTGCCGAGTGCTTTTCGGCAAGGCAGGCGCTCAGTTCTCCGGCCAAAGACCGGACGGCCGGTTCCATGAAAATACTTTCATGGGAACCCGGCACCAATTTTACGTCCACGCCGCCGGCGACAAGTTCCCGCCAACCGAAATCATTTTCGAGAGAGCAAAACAGTGGCTGGCCACGGGTTCGGAAAAGGGTCACCCGGCCGGCATAGGGCCGTGAAACATGCGCGGTCAACGCGTTTAAATGGAGTTGCCAAAGCCTGAGTTCATGCTCCGGAAAATTGGACAAATCGATAATTTCCTCCAAATCGACCTCAACCGGACCGGCGCCACGCTGAAACAGCCGGCGCCGCAACTTTCGACGCCAGGCGCGAATCTTGCGGAAAAAGAATTCCCGCTGGTCTTCAGGTTTTGATTTTAAGAAATCATCAAACCAATAGTAAAAGTTCACAGCGAATTTGATGGCGAAGCCGGGACGCCACCATTTCATCTGTTCATAGCTGCCGTTGGCCGGAGAACTGTCCAGCAGGGCCACCAAGGACACGACTTCCCCTTCGGCTTGCAATTGGCAGGCCATCTCATAGGCCACATTGCCACCGAAACAATAGCCGCCCAACTGGTACGGCCCCTGTTTCTGAAGCCGGCGCACTTGCCGCACGTAGAAGGCCGCCATGTCCTCGAGACAGGCAAATTCCTCGGCGCCGCTCAATGCCCTTGATTTGATGCCATAAACCGGTTGGTCCGAGCCCAGGTGCGCCGCCAAATTGGCATAGCCCCAGAGCACATCCCCGCCCGCACCATGAATAAGGAAGAGCGGCGGTTTGGAACCTTGGGATTGAATGGCCACCACCGAGGATCGGGCGGCACCGGATTGCTGGCATAAAGCCTCGGCCAACTGTTCCACAGTCGAATTTTGAAACAAGGTCACCAAGGGTAGCTTGCGGCCCGTTTGCTTCTCAACCTCCGCAAACAGGCGAACGGCCAGCAATGAGTGTCCGCCCAATTCGAAGAAGTTGTCGTGGACCCCCACGCGTTCGAGCCGCAGCAAGTCCTCCCAAATTTTACAAAGCATTTCCTCCGTATCGGAGCGCGGGGCGATATAGGCACGCTGATCAGCAGAACGGGAAATTGACTTCGCCTCAATGGCCCGGAGAATGCGAGTGGGATCATAGGATTCCAAGGCAATCCGTCGATAGGGTAAAACCTTTAGGGTTCGGGTGGCAGGAGCCGAGATTTGCTTTTGCGGGGCACCCGGTGAAATTGGGACTTCCGATTTTAGGCCGGCAAGACTATTGGGATTTAGCGTCAGCTTGGAGGCAAATTCCGCCGGAATCCGATAAACATAGCCGCCATTCAAGCCCTGGCGGAATTGACCGGCCACAGTTTCGAGAAAATTGAAGGCCGGCTGGTTCTTAGGCGAGGGCACAAAGTGAAGATCAACCCGGGCCATCCCCCGCCGCAAAGCAAGTTTTCCCAATCGAGCCACCAACTGATGCTCCACTCCGCGGCCCAAAACCCGGCAACTTAACAAAAACGTGTCAACGGCGAGCGCATCCCCGGTCATTTCATAAATGATGACACCGACCATGCCATATTCACCGAAACGGTCAGTGACGGAAATGGCGAGCAATTTTAGTTTGCCGGATTGACGAAGGATTTGGAGTTCGCCCTCTGTACGGCGGCGGGTAGTGAAATTAAATTGATTGGTGCGCTGCAGCAGTTGTGCTGCGCGCATGAGCTGGCTATTGATCAAGGTGGCCATCCCGACTTTGAGATCAAGACTGGCCAGAAAATCCGACAAACTGGAAAATTCCGTCCGAAACTGCTCGCGTTGCTGGTTTTGCTGATAGAGCGCAGACCGCTGCCGATCTTCAGCGGAGAGTTTCAAATGATCAAACACCCAGCAATGTTTCAGAAATTGTGGAATCAACTCCGGCTCTCCCGGAAGCTGAAGGGTAAGCACACCTGGACAATTGGCTTCCACCTCCGCGCATTCCACAGGGTTATCATCAATAAAAATAAAGCTGTCCAATCCCAGTTGCAGTTCATTCGCCAGGGATTTGATGTTCTCGGACTTGGGCCGCCAATTAATGCGCCAGGCCGCAAAGTGCTCCCGCCGCAGTGGCATCTCGAGATGTTGACCAAAGACGGCCGTGACATCCTCCTCGTTGTTCTTGCTGCACAAGCATAACAGCATGCCCGCATGATATTGTGCCCGCATGAATTCCTGCAACGCCTGCCGGGGCGCATCGAGCTCGATCCCCTTCGCCCCATCCTCCCCGCATACCCCCGCCCAGAGGGTTTGGTCACAATCCAAAACGATGACCTTAAAAACATATCTTTTTAAGGCGTGGAATTTACGGGCAATCATGGTGCCCAAAGCGGTGAAGAAAAGCGGCGTGTAAGGGACCCGCCCGAGCTCCTCGGTTCGCGGATCGTAATACTCGGGCACAGGATACAACTGGTCCAACTCCTGCGGAGTCACAAGATATACGCCATTCATTAATTCCAGTTCAGCGGACAGTCTCGCCAGCGCCCGCTGATGGATCACAGCTGAATCATTGAAGGTGCTTTTTGCCGCCGGACAAACGCAAACCAGACTGGGAGTGTTGGTGCGGCTATTCAAAACGGCCATGGCTTTGATAAATTCTTCCACGGTCCGATCCAGCCGTGCCATCTGGTTGGCAGGCTCACTCTGGTTGGCGGCACCTTCGGATTGTTCCCAATCCTCCAGTCGTAACAGAACGACGTTTACACCCCGTTGATTCGTGGCCAACGAGCTGGCAGGATCAAGGAGTTGTTGGAACACCTGATTGTAAGGCGCAAACTCAATGGTCGCGGGCACTTCCAATTCTTTCATCCAATACTTTAAACTTTCCTCCAAGGGCTCTGCGGTGAAAGTGGCGGCAACGACAATGGCCTGCCGGTCCAGTCTCGCTTTTGCAGCCTGAGCCTGAATAACGAGTTCCTGGAATGGATCTAGTTGCGCAATCCGCGTATTCGGATGCTCAACCAGATGCTTGAGGGTGCTTGCGAATGCGGCCAGCAATTGCGTGATCGTCCCGGCCTCAAACAGGCTGGTCTTATATTCGCAGGCTAATGTCATCCCAGCGGCGGTTTCTTCCACGATGAAGCGCAGATCCAGCAGGGCTGACTGCGGGTCCACTGGCAGCAACCGGGCCTCCAACGCCTCGGCTTGCCAGAGTCCGACCGGAAAGTTCTGCAACAACAATGCGACATTATAAATTGGATTTTGTGCCAACCGCCGTTCCGGATTGACTATTTCAACTATCTTTTCAAAGGGGCAATCCTGGTGTGCCTGCGCAGCCAGAACGGCCCGTTTGACTGCCGCCAGACATTCCCGATTGGTTTGCTCCGTAGCCAACCTGACCCGCACCGGGATGAAATTCATGAAGCAACCAATCAAATTCTCGATATCGCGGTGGTTGCGTCCCGCGACAACTGTGCCGATGACCATGTCGGATTGCTCGGTCCATTTATGAAGAGTAATGGCCAATGCCGTCATCAATTCCATGAACGGAGTAACGCCTTCGCGCTGACTTTGAACGCGCATGGCTTCAACGATGGTGCCCGGTAAATTCACAGTCTCCTGCCCGGATACGGATGAATCTGAATGTGCCACATGATCCAGGGGCAATTCCAGAGATGGGGGTGCGCCAGTCAATTCCGCTTTCCAGAACGAAATCTCACGCTCCAGCATCGGCCCTGGCAAACACTGCTGTTGCCAGTACGCATAATCAGCATATTGCACCGGCAACTCCGCCAACGAAGTTGCGGAGTTGCCCGCCGAAAAGGAATTATACAAGGAATTCAGTTCATTATAAAAAAGTGCAATCGACCAGCCATCCGAAACAATGTGATGCAGAACTATCACCAAAATGTGCTCCCGCTCGCCGGAACGCACCAGCGCGCAACGCAGTAATGGTCCTCGCGCCAGATCAAAAGGCCGGCGAACCTCCTCAGTGATGATTTTTTGCGCTTCCGCCGCACGATTGATTTCAGGCAATTTCCGCAAATCCACCTGCGTAATACGCACTGCATGATCGGTTGAGATGACCTGAGCCGGGTTGCCGTCTTCAAATGAAATAGTAGTCCGCAATATTTCATGGCGATGAACGATTTCATTGAGGCTGCGCTGCAAGGCATCGAAGTTCAGCAGCCCTCGCAGTTGAATGGTAAAGGGAACATGGTAAGCATGACCACCCGGTTCCAAACGATCGATAAACCACAAACGACGCTGGACGAACGAAAGCGGCAATCCTGCAGTGCGCGGAACCGGCTGCAATGGCGGCACCGGCGACGGGAGATCCTGGCTCCAACGTCCGGCCATAATGCCCTCAGCCAAGGCGGCGATAGTAGGCGCATCAAACAAACTGGAGAAGGGGAGTTCCACTTTACACGTTTCCCGCACACGGGAAATCACCTGCGCGATGAGCAACGAATGCCCCCCCAATTCAAAAAAATCATCTCTTACTCCAATCAGCTTGAGATTGAGCACTTCGCGCCAGATTGCTCCGATTTGTTCTTCAATTGGATTTGCGGGGGCAACAAATTCCTCCTCCAGTTCAGGACGGTCCAGGTCCGGAGCCGGCAAAGCCAGTCGGTTTATCTTTCCGCTGGGAGTCAAAGGCACCGCCGCCAGCAAAACGCAAGCTGATGGGAGCATATAATCCGGCAGTTTTTCCCTGGCAAAGCGTCGCAATTCGCCAAGAACAACCTTCCCACCCGGTTGAACAACCACATAAACGACCAATCGTTTTTGGCCGGGAATGTCCTCCCGGGCTGCCACCACGCATTCCCGTACCGCGGGATGCTGCGCAAGCACCGCCTCGATTTCGCCAAGTTCGACGCGATATCCACGTATTTTTACCTGCTGATCCATGCGTCCGAGGAATTCAATGTTGCCATCGGGAAGCAGGCGTGCCAGATCACCGGTTTTATAGAGGCGCGCACCCGGCCGTGGGCTGAAGGGATCCGCAATGAATCGTTCGCTGGTTAACTCTGGCTGATGCAAATAGCCACGGGCGAGGCAATCACCACCAATATATAATTCACCCGGTTCGCCCGCCGGCATCGGAGCGAGTTTCTCAGCCAGCAAATGAATCTGAGTATTGGCAATGGGGCGACCGATGGAGGGCAACGCCAGCCAAGAGGCAGGCGGCCCAACCAGGGTCAGGGCGGTGACCACATGGCTCTCTGAAGGTCCATACTGGTTGTGCAACGTGCAATTTCCCAACTTTTCAAAGAGCGCAATAATGCCGGGCGTGGTTCGCAATTGTTCGCCTGCGGTGATGACCTCGCGCAAACTCATCGGCACGGTTGCGCCATCCGCCATGGCCTCAGCCAGTTGGTTTAGAGCAACGTACGGCAGAAAGAGACGGCCAATATTTTGTTGGTGAAGGAATTGAGCCAGGCGGATGGAATCACGGCGCAAGGCTTCATCGATCATGACCAACACTCCGCCGCTGCACCAGGTGGAAAATATTTCCTGGAAGGACACATCAAAGCTGAGCGATGCAAATTGCAAGGTCCGATCCGCCTTGCCCAGCGTGGAATTTTTGAGCTGCCACCAGATGAGATTAACCAGTGGCCGATGTTCCATCGCAACCCCTTTGGGTTTGCCGGTGGAACCCGAAGTATAAATCACATAAGCCAGGTTTCGTGAAGTCGCCTTGGATAAAGGATTTTGATCTGAACAAGCTGCCGGCAATGGCTGATCAAGCCACACGATTGGGCATTGTGTGGGTGGCAGAGAGGGAACCAGTTTTTGTTGTGTTAAAAGCGCTCCCACGCGTGCGTTTTCAAGCATCAAGGCCAATCGTTCACGGGGGTACGCCGGGTCCAATGGTACATAAGCACCACCCGCCTTGAGTATGCCCAGCACACCCACCATGAGGTTGAGCGAACGTTCCGCACAAATGCCAACCGGAATATCCGGCCCGACCCCGAGGGATTTGAGATGGTGGGCCACTTGATTTGCGCGCTGGTTTAACTCGCCATAAGTCAGTCGCTGCTCGCCAAAGATTACGGCGGTGGCATGCGGAGTCCGCCTAACCTGTTCTTCAAACAGTTGATGGATACAGAAATTGCCCGGGTAATCAACCTGGGTTTCCGCCCATGCAGCCGCAGTCTCCAAGTTAGAATCTTTTTTTTCCGAAGCCCCGGAAGGAACGGTTGGAGGAATCGATCTGGCTTCATGCGCCGCACGCAAACACTGGCTAAGACGCTCCGCTAAAACTTTTACATGAGGTTCCTCCAAAATGCTTTCATGGGCGCCCGGTACGACTTGCACCTCCACCTCCCGGACCAGGTCGCCCCAGCCATATTGGGGATCGTAGGAGCAGAACAATGGATGGCCATGACTCCGAAACAAAGTAACCTTGCCGTCATAAGATTGTGGAGAGTAATTGAGCAGCGCCCGGATGTGCGTCTCCCACAACTGGCGTTGTTCCGTGGGGAAAGCGGAAAGATCGACTAAATCATCCACATCAAGCTGGGCCAAAGCGGCTCCGGGCAGGCTAAGCATGCGGCTGATTTTCCTTTTGAAGAGGGCGGCTTTCCAACGCAAAAACTCCCTTCTTTGCTGGGTTCCCCATTTCAACGACCGGGCAATCAAATATGCGAAATTCCGTAAGAATTTGAGGACGAAGACAGGACTCCAGTTCAACTTTCCATAACTCGAATTGGGGGGCGCACAGTTCATTACAGCCAGCAGAGCGACCTTCTCCCCTTGGGCATAGAGTTGCCTTGCCATTTCATAAGCCACATTTCCGCCAAAGCAGTAGCCGCCGAGGTAATAGGGCCCTTTGGGCTGGAACTCACGGACGTCCTGAACATATTGGGCAGCCATCTCTTCCACGCTTTCAAATTCCTCCAGGCCGTCCATCGACCTTGACTTGAGGGCAAATAACGGCTGATCCGGCCCCAAACTCCGCGCGAGATTGGAGTAGCCCCAGAACATGCCACCCCCCACACCATGCACAAAGAAAAGGGGCGGGCGCGATCCCTTGGGCTGGATTTCCACCACAGAAGAACCCGGCTCCAGGCTTTTATGGTCGCACAGGAGCTTGGCCATTTGTTCGATGGTCGGCGCCTGAAATACGGCAGCCAACGGAAGTTTTCGGCCGATCTTCTTTTCGACCTGGGCCAAGAGGCGCACAGCCAATAACGAATGGCCGCCCAAATCAAAAAATTTATCCTCCATGCCAACGGGCTCAACGCCGAGAACCCCTTCCCAAATTGTCGTTAACTCCTGTTCCATCGGATTTCGCGGTCCAACATATTTCACCTCCAAGTCAGGCCGCCCAGAATCCGGAGCCGGCAGCGCCCGGCGGTCCACTTTGCCATTGGCGGTGAGCGGCAAGGCGGTGACAAAGACAAAAACCGACGGCAACATGTAATCCGGCAACTTATCCCCCAGAAAACGGCGCAGCTCATTGCTGCCAGGACCCGGCGATTGTTGTGCAACCACATAAGCCACCAATCGTTTTGCGCCGGGCTGGTCTTCGCGCGCCAGCACAGCACATTCCCGCACGAGCGGATGGCGAGATAAAACCGACTCAATTTCCCCCAGTTCGATGCGAAAACCCCGGACTTTCACCTGGAGATCAATTCTGCCCAGAAACTCAAGGTTGCCATTCGAGTGATACCGGACCAAATCGCCGGTCTTGTAGAGGCGTGACCCAGGCTCGTCACTAAAAGGATGGGTGATGAATTTTTCAGCAGTTAATTCAGGGCGGTTTAGATACCCGAGGGCCAGACCGTCTCCGCCCACCAGCAGCTCACCCGGGACACCGAGCGGGACCGGCTGTAAATATTCATCCACAACGTAACATTGTGTGTTGGAAATTGGCCGCCCAATGGGAACGGAACCCGCTCCGCCAAAGGAAAGGGGGATGGCATGGCACGCCGTAAAGGTAGTGTTCTCAGTTGGTCCATAGCCATTGATCAAACGACAACCATTCAGACAGGCCAACGCCTTTTTCACATGAGGAACTGAAAGGACGTCGCCTCCGGTGAGAATCTGACGCAACGGTTGCAAGCATTCCAATTTTTCATCCACCATCTGATTGAACAGTCCGCTGGTCAGCCACAAGGTGGTGATGCGATGGTCCCGGACAACGTCCCCCAATTCCGCCAGCGAAGGAGTGTGCGGCGGAAACACCACCACGCGCCCACCATTCAAAAGCGGGCCCCAAATTTCCAGCGTGGACGCGTCAAAAGACACTGGGGCCAATTGCAAAAAGATATCGGCAGCCGAGAAGCTGGCATAGTTGGTATTCCGCACCAGTCTGACAACTGCGCGATGCGGCACACAAACTCCTTTGGGCCGGCCAGTGGAACCGGACGTAAAACTTATATAGGCGAGATCTTCTGCGCGCGCCAAAGGTTCATGATTATCCTCCGGCTCGCCAGCGAAACGACCCCAATCCGCATCGAGACAAATCAGCAGAGGTGTTGGAAATTCATAGGGTGACATTGTACCCATGGCGCTTTGCAGCATAGGCATCAGCTTTTCCTGGGTAAGCAGGACGGGGGTTCGCAGATCCTCCAGAATGGAGGCCAACCGTTCCTTGGGCAGCCCTTGCTCAAGGGCGACATAACCGCAACCGGCTTTTAAGATGCCAAGCAATCCCACAATGAGCGCCAGCGACCGTTCCATGCAAATCCCAATGCCAGCACCCGTTCGCACGCCGGTCCGCCTCAGGTAATGCGCCAATTGATTGCTGCGGGCATTCAGTTCCTGATAGGTGAGGTGACGTTCACCGAAGGTAACCGCAATAGCTTCCGGGGTAAGCCGCGATTGCTCCTCGAATAGGTGATGAATGCAACGAGTCCGCGGATAATCCGAGCGGGTATCGTTCCACTCCACCAGCAGTTGATGGCGCTCGCCAATGGTTAATAACGGGATTTGGGAAATACGCTGTTCAGGGTTGGCGACGATGCCTGTCAGCAGGTTTTCAAAGTGCCAGCACATCCGATGGACGGTGGCCTCATCGAAGAGATCCAAGGCATATTCCCAGGTGGCCATAAGCTCCCCTGCCCGTTCTTCAAGGAAGAGAGTAAGATCAAACTTGGCAGCTTCGTTGTTCACGTCCACCAGATCCGCTTTGAGCGACGGGAGACTGAAACTCTGGGTTGGTGCATTCTGGAAAACGAACATCACCTGGAGCAAGGGCATCTGGCTGACGCTCCTTTCCGGATGTAATTCTTCCACCAATTTGTCAAAAGGCAGATCCTGATGGGCGAACGCGCCAAGAGCGACATCGCGCACCCGGCGCAAGAGCTCCTTAAATGTGGGATCCCCGGAAAGGTTGGTGCGCAATGCGAGAGTATTGACAAAGAAGCCAATTGAATTTTCCGTCTCGACGCGAGTGCGACCAGCGATGGGGCAACCCATAACTATATCATGTTGCCTGGAGTAGCGATGCAACAGGACATTAAATGCCCCCAAATACACCATGAATGGCGTTGCCCCTTCCTGTCGGCCCAATTGCTTGAGCGCTTCAGCCAATTTTACCGGCAATTGTTGCCGATGGCTGGCACCGCGAAAAGTTTGCACGGCTGGCCGGGGCCGGTCCGTTGGCAAGCCCAGGAAGGCAGTGGCACCGGCGAGTTGCTTTTTCCAGTAAGCCAGCTGATTTTCCAGAAGCTCGCCTTGCAACCATTCACGCTGCCAGACGGCAAAGTCGGCATATTGAATCGGCAGCTCAGCTAAGGCCGGAGTTTGTCCGTCAACCCGGGCCTGATATAAGGCAGCCAGTTCCCGAAAAAAAACACTCATGGACCAGGCGTCAGTTGCTATATGGTGGATCGTCACCACCAACAGGTGCTCCCCGGGCTCGATCTTTATGAGAAGCGCGCGCAGCATCGGATCTTTTGCCAGGCGGAAAGGACGCCTCACTTCCGTTGCGATCAATCGTTGCAGCTCGGCTTCACGAGTCGCCTGCGAAGCTGACGTTAGGTCGGATACAGGCAATTCAACAGGGAATGCCTCGTCGATTAACTGCACCGGATCGCCCTCGACTGAAACGAAGCGGGTGCGTAACACCTCATGCCGGGCAATAATCGAACTGAGGGCATGGTGCAACGCCCCGAAGTTCAGTGCGCCGCTCAGGCGCAAGGCGACCGGATAATTGTAAAATGGGCTTTCTGGATGCAGTTGGTCCAAAAACCAAAGCCGCTGCTGAGCGAAGCCAAGAGCAACGTTATTGAGCCGGGACCGCCGGGGAATACAAGAACCCAAAGCATTGGTTTTGGCTTGGGCCTGCAATCGCTTTTCGATCAAGCTTTGCGTTGCGGTTGAAAGCCCGGCTTTCTTCGCTGCAATGTCATTTTCCAGGAACATGCTGTTGGTTAAAAATGGCTGGCCGGCAGGGGTTGTCCCGGACCTGGCTGTTGTTGGCAGATTGTGAAGCAATAATCATTTAACGCCGTAATTTATTGGGCTCCAGCACGTCGCCTGCCGAACGCGATTGCACGGAAGCCACCCAAAATTTAAAAACTCGGCTTGCCATAATCGACGGATAAATCGTATTAGCGCTCGTGTATCGCGGTAAGTGGGTGATGACCGCACTGGTCAGGGAGGAAAATACCCCACCAATACTCCGGCGAGTTATAACAGTGATAAATCCGAATCTGTAGCCGTGCGGTTGCTCTCCAGAACCAGATTATCTTCAATGACCTTTGAGATCGCAAATCAGGTATGCCATAGGGCTTCACCCCATAGGAAACCAAGTCCTGGCGCAGTTATGCTGGTTTTTTAGAAAGTGCTTCCTTTCCCCGGGTGAAAGCCAAGGTCCAAATTTTAATGCTGGCAGACAAAGCCGCCGACGTGGAAAGCGCCCGACATGCGTTGCCAACTTCCGGCATTGATTTTTCCTTAGACCTGGCAAAAACCAAGGCGTCATTTCTCAAGAAACTGCGTCAAAATCCTCCGGACCTAGTCATCGCCAGCCAATCCGTGCCGGGACTGGAAGGGACAAAAGCCCTCACCTTGGCACGAGAGGAGAATTCAGACCTGCCTTTCATTTTTTTTACCGGTCCGATTGAGGATCAAAATTTGATTGAGACCCTCAAACGCAGCGCAACCGATCATGTATTCAAGAATCGCGTGGACGAACTGGCACCGGCGGTAACGCGCGCTTTACGAGAGGAAGAAGAGAGAGCCCGGCGCAAAGCGGCTGAGGAAGCCTTGCGGGAGAGCGAAGAGCGTTATCGTCAATTGGTGGAACATTCTCCCTGCGGGATTTTGGTTCACGATGAAGGGCGTGTGTTGTTCATGAATACCACCGCCGCCAGATTGCTGGGCGCGGAGATGCCATCGCAAATTATGGGCCGTTCCGTGATCGAATTTATTCATCCGGATTATCATCAATCTGTAAACGAACGCATTCGAGCAGTGGAAGCGGGACAAAGTGTCCCTTTTGTGGAGGAAAAATGGGTGCGATTGAATGGCGCTGTGGTGGATGTAGCCGTGGCCGCCACTCCCCTGCATTTTCACGGGGATAGGGAGCGACATGCGATCCAACTTATCGCCCTCGACATTACCGGGCAGAAAAAAAATGAAGCTGCCCTGCATCGCAGCGAGGAGCGTTTCCGATTGGCCGTCGAGAGCGTAACCGATTACGCCATTTTTATGCTGGATACAGAAGGCCGGGTGGCAAGTTGGAATACTGGCGCGGAGCAAATGACCGGTTATCACCCCCAGGAAGCCATTGGCCGGTCAGTCCACGAATTATTCGGGGCGGAGCAGCTTCGCGTTGGCCAGTTGGCGCTGGAACTGGAACGAGCTGTAGCCGAGGGCCGGATCGAGAACGAAGACAGGTGCCTGCGCAAAGATGGTTCCGATTACTTCATGCATTGGGTCATTACACCGGTGCGGGATGCTGAAGGGCGACTGACCGGATACTTGAAAGTGGCCCGGGACATCACGCATCGCAAGGAGTATAAGGAGCAAATCGAGCGATGGAACTCGGAACTTGAGCAAAGAGTGGCGGAACGAACGGCGCAACTTGAAGCTGCAAACAAGGAACTCGAAGCCTTCAGTTACTCCGTGTCACATGATCTGCGGGCACCGTTACGTCACATTGATGGCTTCGTGGACATTCTCCAGAGTCAGGCTGGGCAACTCAATGAGGAAGGGCGGCAACATCTCCAGACCATCGCCGATTCAGCCCGGCAAATGGGCAAATTGATTGATGATTTGCTCACATTTTCCCGGATGTCCCGGGTGCGGATGAACAAGCGCATGGTCAATCTTGCCAGCCTAGTCGAGGAAACCGTGCGCAATGCGCAGCGCGGTCTGGGAGATCGCCAGGTGGAGTGGGTGATTGGCGACCTGCCGCAAGTGGAAGGTGATCCGAACTTGCTCCGTCAGGTATTGATCAACCTGATCGACAACGCCCTAAAATACACCCGAACACGCGAACGCACGCGGATTGAAATGGGGGCGAACGTGACGGCGGACGAAATTGTCTTCTTTATCCGCGATAATGGCGTTGGCTTCGATATGCGGTATGTGGACAAGCTGTTTGGGGTTTTTCAACGGTTGCATCGCACCGCTCAATTCGAGGGCACGGGAGTCGGTTTGGCCAACGTTCGGCGCATCATTCATCGGCACGGCGGACGTACCTGGGCGGAAGGCTCCGTGAATGGCGGAGCTACCTTTTATTTTTCCCTGCCGAAGCCCAAGGAGGCCACAATCTAGGCTGGACAAGTTCGATGCAACTTTGTTAGAAATAAACTTGAGTTCCTTTGCCATCCGGCAACAAATCCAGTGATATTTGATAAAGCCACTTGAAATAATTTTTTAATCGGTTACCTTTGCGGCATCCAGATAGGGACAGAAAGCCCCACGCTTGAGGGGATGACGACCATGTCTGGCAATTCAGAAATCAGATTCTCGCCCTTTTCAGCTCAAGAACCCGGCACTGCATTTTGCGGCGCGGGTAACAGTGTCTTATTTTCCTGAGTGAAAAAACAAATTCGGATTCTAATGGTTGAGGACGATGCGTCAGACGCGGAGTTGATTAAACACGCATTACGCAAAGACGGCCTCCTATTCACCGTGGAGCGGGTGGAAACCAGTGAAGATTATTTGCAAGCACTGGACCAGGAACCGCCCGACGTGATCCTTTCAGATTATGCATTACCAACATTTGACGGTTATACGGCGCTAACCCTCGCCCAGAAAATGCATCCCGAGGTGCCATTTATCTTTGTAACAGGGACAATGGGTGAAGAGGTGGCGATTGAAACCTTGAAAAACGGAGCCACGGATTACGTGCTAAAAATACGCCTGGCACGGTTGGCGCCGGCGGTGCACCGGGCGTTGCGGGAAACCCGGGAGCGGGCGGATCGCAAACGGGCAGTGGAACAATTACGCCAATCCCACGAACAACTACGCGCATTATCCGTTTATCTGCAACATGTGCGGGAGGAGGAGCGGATGCGCATCTCCCGTGCGGTGCATGACGAATTGGGCCAGGCATTGACAGGGTTGAAAATCGACCTTTCCTGGCTGAGCGGACGGCTGCCCCGGCAATTAAATGCGCTGATCACAAAAGCCCGAGAAATGTCCTCGCATATTGATGAGACGATCCAGACGGTGCGGCGTATTTCCACGGAACTGCGGCCGGGCATACTGGATCATCTGGGACTGGTGGCGGCCATCGAATGGCAGGCGAACGAATTCCAGACACGGACCGGAATTGAATGCAAGGTGGCCCATGCGCTGAACCACACCATCATGGATGAAAACTTGAACACGGTTTTCTTCCGTATTTTTCAGGAAACCCTGACCAATATCATCCGTCACGCCAACGCCTCGCGGGTGGAAACCGATCTCTACGAAGAAGAAGGCCGGCTGATACTGGAGGTGAGGGATAACGGGCGCGGCATTACGCGCGAGCAAATCTCGAATATAAAATCCATCGGTCTGTTGGGAATGAGGGAACGGGCCGCGCTCCTCGGGGGAGATGTAAAAATCAGCGGAACCCCAAAAAAAGGAACCAAAGTCACGGTCTCGATTCCGGACGCGGCCACGCCGCGGGCCAACAAACGTCATCATGAAAATTCTTATAGCCGACGATCACGCAGTGGTACGACATGGTTTGAAGCAAATTCTCGCCGATGAGTTCAAGAAGGCTGTTTTCGGCGAAGCGCGCAATGCGCAGGAAGCGCTTGCCCGGATCTGGAAGGAAGCCTGGGATGTGGTGGTGCTGGATATTACCATGCCTGGCCGGAGCGGCCTGGAAGTATTGCGCGAGATCAGGAAGTCATCCCCCAAGCTGCCGGTGTTGGTCTTGAGCATGCATCCGGAAAACCAATTTGCAGTCCGGGTCTTGAAACGGGGAGCGTCCGGCTACATGACGAAGGAGAGCGCACCGGAGGAACTCGTGGGCGCCATCAAAAAGGTGCTGGCAGGTGGCCGATATGTGAGCACTTTTCTGGCCGAAAAATTGGCTTCGTATCTCGCCACGGATACCCAGAAGCCGCCGCAGGAACTTTTATCCGATCGTGAATTTCAGGTGCTCCGGCTCATCGCTTCCGGGAAGATTGTCAGTGAAATTGCGAAGGAGCTGTCCCTGAGTGTAAAAACCATCAGCACTTACCGTACGCGCATTCTGGAGAAAATGGGGATGAAAAACAATGCGGAGTTGATGCACTACGCCATTCAACATCAACTGGCATAACGTAACGTAACTCCGGGCAAAATTGCCCGACGGCATCATTTTCTTGCAAAGTCGATGAACCCGCGATTCATATCGACGGAAAGCAGTTGGACCCGGACCTTGTCGCCCACATCGACGCCTTGCGCTCCACGAACCACCATGCCTTCGGCGGGCAGTTTCAGCAGGCGGACAAAAGTGCCTTTAGACGAAGCACCGGTAATGATGCCGTCATAGGTTTCGCCGATGTGCTGACGTAGCAGATCGCAGGCAGCTATTTTCCGCATCAGGCGCTCGACTTTTCTGGCCGCATCCTCCCGTTCCGTGCAATGGACCGCAACCTGCCTCAACTCCACTTCGCTATACGGCGACGACGCATTTGCCGCCACCGCCTTGAGCAACCGTTGCGTGACCAAATCGGCGTAACGCCGGTTTGGCGCGGTCGAATGCGTGTAATCCTGCACCGCCAAACCGAAGTGCCCCTCGTGCTCCTGCCCGGGAGTTTCCACAATATATTCACCCGGCCCGAGCAGCTTGACGATTGCGAGCGACAGATCCGGAAAATGGTCTGGGTCAGCCTGCCGCTGGCCATCAAGAAAATCAGCCAGCGCCTTGGGATCTGGCGCTGATGGCAACTTGACGCCGTGTTGCGCGGCGATTGCCTGGATGCGATCCCACCGCTTTGGCATCTTTACCACCCGACGCAACGAAGGCAACCCGCGCTCCTTGAGATGCTGCGCCATCGCCACGTTTGCCGCCACCATGAAACGCTCAATGATGTCCTCCGCCACATTGTGCTGCGAAATAACCAGGTCCTTTACCACGCCGTTCTCCACCACCGGCGTCGCCTCCACGGAACCAAAAGTCAGCGAACCCTGCCGCCTGCGAATGCCGCTTAACTTGTCCGATGTCTCCTTTTGCAGCCGGATTTGCGCCTCCATCCCCGGCACGCTCGCGATGGCCGGCGGCATCGGCCCCTGCCCTTGCAGCCACGCACCCACCGTGCCGTAAGCCAGCTTGGCGCGGTTTCGTGTCCACGCCGGATAAACGTCATGACAATCCACCTGGCCGGAATCCAGAATGTGCAACTCAATTACCATGGCCGAGCGATCACAATCGTTGAGCAACGAAGTCGCGTCCGTGGAGAGTTGCAACGGCAGCATCGGAAATATCGCCACGCCGGTGTAAACGGTGGTTGAATTCAGCGCAGCATGGAGATCGATGACCGAGCCCTTGGGGACCTGCGCATCCACATCGGCGATGCCAATCAACAGCCGCAGCCCGCCATCCGGCAATCGCTCCACATATTCAATCTGATCCAGATCGCGCGATTCCTTGTTATCAATCGATGACCAGAGCAGTGACCGAAAATCTCGGACCGGCTTCGTTGGGCTGGCGGTGAGCGCTATGGGGGCGGTTGGCAATTCACGGGTGATGTCGGCCGGAAAGTCCGGTTGAAATCCGGCCTGAATCATCGCCTGACGCGCCCGCGCTTCAAGATCAATGGGTGGAGGTGTCATTTGCCGTGAGTGGTTGAATCAACGTGAAACTTTGATTCAGTGAGGTTGCCGTCATGGTTCGAGGGGTTAATATGGTTGGAAGATTCGTGGATGGTGGAGCGAAACGCAATCCGAAACTCATGAATCGGGCTGACAGATGTCGTTCACAGATTCAAGATTCATCATGCCACCCTGAAACGCATGGTCCGGAGGCGAACATGCAAATAATGAGCGTCCACCCCGGCTCGCCGCCATGCTGCTGAAAACAAATCCGCCGATGATGCCAATGCGGAAATTCCCTGCCCAGCAGGCCCAGCATTTTCCTCGCGTCCATTTCATTGCGAATGCCGGTGACTTCCAAGCCATACTCCTCATGGACCAAATCTATGGCCGCATAATCGCCAAATCCCGCATAGCCCGCCTCCGACAGTAAATCCGACACGCGCCCGCGTTGCGCAAACAACTCCGGGTGAAACTGCAACTCCTGCTTCTCCGCTTCCCCGCGGCTAAACACCCGCACCTCAATCCCCTCGGCGCGCAAATGCTCCGTGATGCGCGGCACAATCCGCGCCTGCGTTGCCGGCGGGAAATCACACGGCTGCGCATACCAGTTAAAAAAGAAATGGACGCGCAAGGCCGAAGGCGCGTTGACCAGCACCAGCATTCCGTCCTCCTCGTAAATGGGAAAAGTATATTCGCGGTTGCCTTCGCGATAGACGAGCCTCCCCGCACCCGGACTTTGCACCGAGTATTTCCACTTTCTTCGTAGAACCGTGAAGATGTTCATGGCGCTGACACAACCAGGACTGTCTCAACAGATTGCTTAACTTGTAGCACAATCCAACCCGGATGCAACCGCGCGCCGCCGAATTAACTGTTTAACTGTTCCAAGCGCCCTCCCGGCCCTCAATTAACCATGCGCCTGCGTGCCGCCGACCACAATCTGCGTCTTGACTGAATTGGCAATAAAACATTGTTCGTGCGCCAGATGGTGCAAATATTCCACGTCCGCCGCTGTGGGCAATTTGTCCCCGCTATAAGCAATCTTCGGATTCAGCGTCACCAAGGAGACCCAGGGAACACCCTGCTCATTTTTGGTCGTCATGCCCACGGCATCATCGTGATAACTGTCCACTTGAAACCCTTGTTTGCCGGCCACGTAGATATAAGTGAGCATGTGGCAACTCGAAATGGACGCCACGAATGCCTCCTCGGGATCAATGTTTGCAGGATTGGAATAGGGCACGGGCACGACCGATGGCGACGATGATGCCAGCACGGTGAGCCCGCCATCGAAAGACCAAGTATGCTCACGCGAGTATCTGCCCTTAAGAAACTCGGGGGTATTACGTTTCCAAGAAATGGTTGCCTTGTGTTCTGACATAGCCTGAATCAATGATAAGATGCGTCAATCTTTCTGACAAGCGGGAATGCTATTTCATTCGCCCGCTTCAGGCGCAAAACCGCGCCGCATATTATTTTCTGTCACCACACGGGGTAAAAGGAAATGAGGCAAATAATCCCGCCCTCCGGCTTTGGTGCCGCCGCCAGACATCTTGAATCCGCCGAACGGATGTCGGGCAACAGTCGCGCCAGTGATGCCGCGGTTAATGTACAAGTTACCGACCTCCATTTCCACCTTCACGCGCTCGATATTGGCCGGACTTCGGGAAAAGAAACCGCCCGTCAGGGCAAAAGGCGTGTCGTTTGCCCACGTCAATGCCTGGTCCAGGTTTTCCGCTTTAAGCACGCACAACACTGGTCCAAAAATCTCTTCTTGCGCGATGCGCGCATTGGGCGGGACATTGGCAAAAATCGTCGGTGGAATAAAATAGCCTTCGCCCTCGGGAATCGTCCCTTGAAACAGCAGCTCTCCCTCGCGCTTCCCCAATTCGGTATAACCCCGGATGCGCTGATACGCATCTTCATCAATCACGGGTCCCAGCATTGCGGCGGGGTCTTCGGGCAAGCCGACGCGCAAACTGCGGCCGGCCTCAATCAGGCGTTCCAGAACGCGTTGATAATTTTCCGGGAGCAAAATCAATCGGGAAAGCGCTGAACATTTCTGGCCTTGATAACCGAAGGCGGAGTGGATGATGGCAGGAATGGCTTCATCGAGATCCGCATCGCTATCCACAATCATTGCATTCTTGCCGCCCATTTCGCAAATGACCTGCTTTAATTGCTTCTGTCCCGGCCTCGTCTGCCCGGCGGCTTCGTGGATTTTCAGGCCCACTTCGCGCGAGCCGGTAAAAGCGATCAGATCGACTTGCGGATGATTGACCAGATAAGCCCCGACCTCCTCACCGGATCCGGGAAGAAAATTGACGGTTCCTGGCGGTGCACCCGCGCGCCGCAGGATGTCCATGAAACGGGCCGCGACAGTGGAGGATTGCTCGGATGGCTTCATGATGACGCAGTTTCCGGCCACCAGCGCGGCGGTGGTCATGCCGCAAAGGATCGCCAGTGGAAAATTCCACGGCGCAATGACCAGCGCGATTCCGCGAGGAATATAGTGGTGGATGCTGGTCTCACCGGGCACAGCATGGCGGGAGGAAGCGATGCGGCGCATTTCCTGCGCGTAGAAATTGCAGAAGTCGATGGCCTCAACGACATCGGCATCGCTTTCGCTCCAAGTCTTGCCGGTTTCGAAAATCTCGAGAGCAGCCAATTCAAAGCGCTCCTGCCGCAGTAACTCCCCTGCCCGTTCCAAAACCTGCGCTCGCTCTTCCACGCTGCGCCGGCTCCAATCGCGGAAGGCGGCTTGAGCAGCCGCCAGCGCGAGGTCGGCTTCAGCACGACCGGCCTTGCTGATGCGACCGACGATCTCGCCGGGTCGCGCAGGATTAAGCGAAATTATTTCCCGGTCCGTCCATTTCTCCTTGCCGCCGATGACCAACGGATACTTGCGGCCTAATTCCGCGCGTGCCGGCGCAATCGCCAGCCGCATGCGGTCGCGATTGGCGGCAAGGGTGAAATCTGTGAGCGGTTCATTGATAAAGGATGCTTCAGGCATAGCTTCCTTTGCGGCGGTATCCAGCCCCTGATTGCCATTTGAGGGATGTTTTACCGTTGCCGGATCGCGCAATAATTCGCCGGGCGAGGTGCGGTCAGCAAAAGTGGCCCGGAGAAAGCCTTCGTTGGAAGTGTTTTCCAAGAGGCGCCGCACCAGATAGCTCATGCCGGGGAGAATTTCCCCAATGGGACAGTAATCACGGACGCGATAACCCGTCTTGACCAACGCTCGTTTGATCGGCTCAGCCATCCCGTGAAGCATCTGGAACTCGTAGCTTCGATGAGATAATCCGAGCTTCTCTGCCAGCACCATGCAAGCGGAAATACTGCGGACGCTATGTGTGCCAAAAGCACAATTAATGAACTGCGAGTTCTCCAGCATAAGCCGGGCAAGGTTTTCAAAGTTCGCGTCTGTTTCCGCTTTCTGCTGGAAGACGGGTATGGGCCAATTCCGCTGCCGTGCCAGCACGGTTTCGTAATCCCAATAGGCTCCCTTGATCAGCCGGATGGTGATGCGCCGGTGATGGGATTTGGACCATTGAAGCAGGCTCTCCAAATCACGCCGGGAATCACACAAATAGGCCTGCAGTGCGATGCCGACGTGCGGATAATCCTGAAATGCGGGCTCACCCAATAACTGCTTGAATATATCCAAGGTGAGGTCTTTGAGCGCCATGTTCTCCATGTCGAAATTGATGAAGACGCCCCGTTGCTTGGCGGCCAACAGCAACGGACGGAGCCGCGCGGAGATGTGCGCAATGGCATCCTCTGGATCGGCAGTGTTAATCTGCGAATACAGTGCGGAGAGCTTCACCGAGACATTCACCGTGGGAATCGCGCCCCGGTCATCGCAGTCAATCTGCGCAACTTGCGGCCACCGCCCTGCCGCAAGTGCCAAGTTCTCAATCAGTTCAAGATAGCGAGCCTGATATTGATCAGCCTCGGATTCACTGACTACCGTTTCTCCAAGAATATCCACCGTGAAGGCCAGTGGCCGCTGCCGCATCCGGCGTAATGACGGGATGGCTTCAGTTCCATTGCGCGCGAGGATGAAAGTCCGGGCCATTTGGGCAACCCCCTTCCGCGCGGCAAATGCCGTCAACCCGGGAAATATCGGCGAAAGCCGTACGCCCCACTGCATCCAAAGCGGCAGTCCCGCCGCCCCGTTGCCAAGGTATTCGCGCGCGTGCTGCACAATTTCGCGGTTTGAGTTCAAGGAGGGCAGCACATCCACAAACCGGAAGAGTTGCACCTTAAGAGCTTCATTGCGCATGGACCAATCCATCAGCCGCCCTGTGAAAGTCCGTGGGGTAAACACCCCGGTGCTTTCACCCTCCATCCGCGCAAAAATCTCCAGCCCCTGGGCCTCAATCTCGGGTTGCAATGAACTCGTTGAAGCAATGTTACGTGCGGTTGGCTCGCTAATCATAAAATCGTGGCCTTGGTTCCGCATCAGCCCCAAGGCTTTGCATAATATAGCACAGGATGCCCGTTTCCCGCCATTAACACCCCATAAGCCGCCCCGCCAAAAAACGCGAAATAATTTATTTCACCTCTGGTGCATGGTGCAGTCGGGATTATGCTTATTTAGGGTTATGAAGTAATAACGTGGATTCATGTTGTTTATGAAACTACAAAAAATATTTTTTCTGGGCCTGACCGTTGCGTTGGCGCCCGTGTCCGTGTGGTCGGCTGCCCCTTTGATATTACATGGGAGCACTTCGACAAACACAACCACCACGAATGTTGCGGCAAACCCCAGCGTCACTCTGGGTGTTTTGCTTTCGGGTCCCGCGCAGGAGGTGGTCAGAATGTCGAGTTCCGGCGTGACGGCGGATGTGCTCACCGCTTTCGTCAGCGATGCCGTTACCACGTTCAATCTGACGTCGGAAAACGTCATCTATTTGCAGCGTATCGGGCTGCCGGCCCAAGTGGTCACCGCCATGCTGGTTCATGACAAGGAATTGAAGGACAATGCCGCGCTGCAGCAGTTGCAGCAGCAGCAGCAAGCCGCGCCCGCTGAAATGCCGCCAACCAATCAACCACCTGATATGGGGCAGGAGACGCCTCCGTATTCCAACGATAATTACTACCCATCCGGCTACGGCTACGGTTGGTTTCCTTTTTTGAACTCCGACTTCGGCTTCGGCTCCGGCTTTGGCTCCGGCTTTGGTTTTGGAGATTTTAACCACAGATTCAATGATCGCTTCGAGGATCGGTTTAATCATCGATTCAATGATCGCTTCGACGACCGGTTTGCAAACCGATTTAACCGTCGGTTTAATGACCGGTTTAATCATCGATTCAATGATCGCTTCGACGACCGGTTTTCCCAAACTTTCTTTCCCAATAATTTTAATAATTTTAACGGCTTTAATCGCTTTGATGGGTTTAATCGCTTTAATGGCTTTAATGGCATTGCCCCGAACCGCCTGTTTTTAAATGGACGCAACTTTGCCCAACCGTCGACGGCTGAGTCCCTGACATTTGACCCGCGCTTTCCGAATTTCCGAGCGGGAGCGCGACTGCCCAATTCTAATTTCGCGTTTAGATCCGGCCGGTTTCCACATACTTTCTTTCCTAATTCGA